>JAJYCD010000113.1 GCA_021778635.1 Actinomycetes bacterium | reverse complement strand
GCTCGGCAACCAGATGCTGAACAGCACGCTCGAGGAGAAGGAGAACCGGGTCACCGAGATGATCCTCACGACCATGAACCCGACGACGCTGATCGTCGGGAAGGTCGTCTCGCTGTTCCTGGTCGGCCTGGTCCAGATGGCCACGTTCGCGGTGCCGGTCGTGGTCGGTTACCTGTTCTTCCGCCAGAACCTCAACCTCCCGAACCTCGACCTCTCGCACCTGACCCTGGACCCGCAGGCGATGATCGTCGGGTTCCTGCTCCTGGTGGGCGGGTTCATCCTGTTCACCGGCACGCTCGTCGCGATCGGGGCCGTCGTGCCGACCGTGAAGGAGGCCGGTGCGTTCTTCGGCCCGATGATGATCATGATCTTCATCCCGTTCTACGTGGTGAGCCTGATCGTCAGCGACCCCCACGCGGTGGTCGTGCAGGTGATGACCTACTTCCCGTACACGGCGCCGGTCACGGCGATGCTGCGGAACGGGCTCGGCTCGCTCTCGCTGCTCGAGTCGTGCATCGTCCTCGTCGAGGTGTTCGGGCTCGGGTACGTCGCGCTCCGGGTGGCGGTGCGGCTGTTCCGGTACGGCTCGATCTCGTACTCGTCGAAGCTGTCGGTGCGGACCGCGCTGCGTCGCGAGGGCGCCGGCTGACGTCTGAGGGTGCTCGGCGCCGGTCAGGCGCGCGGATCGGTCCCGAGCAGCGTGGTGCTCGACGTCGTGCCGCCGAGTGATCGCAGCGTCGAGCGGAGTCGTGCCGGCAGGTGGGCCACCACGTTGTCGTACGAGTCCTCGATGAGCTCCTCGACGAACGTCCTGTCGGCCCGAGGTGCGAGCTCGACGGAGATCCAGTGCCGCTTGTTCATGTGGTAGCCCGGCCGGACGATCGCGTGCGTCTCGATGAGCAGGGGAACCTCGTCCGGCTCGGCCTTGAGGTTGACGACCATGTGCTCGCTCAGCCGGGGGTTGTGCAGCAGCAGGGCGAACATCTTGCCGCCGACGCGGAAGACGTCGCTGTCCGGGCCGAACGGTTGGTCCACGGTCGCGGACGGGAGGGCGAGGCAGGTCGCTCGGCACCACAGCGCCGCGTCCTCCGACGGGCCTGTGTTCTTCGACGACGGCGTCATCGCGCGACCAGGTCGGACGGGTCGGTGTTCGCCCCGCACAGCACGACGGCGACCCGCTCGCCCGGCCGCGGGACGTACGCGCCGGAGAGCAGCGCCGCGAGCGCGGTGGCACCGCCGAGCTCGACCACGAGCCGGTGGCGGTCCCAGAGGACCTGTCGGGCGTTCGCGATCGCCGTATCGGGCACGAGGACGGACGTGGTCGGCGAGGAGACGGCGAGGTCGTAGGCCATCCGCGCGGCGCGCCGGGCGCCGAGCGAGTCGGCGGCGATCGAGTCGACCGGGACGTCGACCGGACCACCGCTCTCGATCGCGGCGTTGAGCGCGCGGCAGCCGGTCGGCTCGACCGCGACGACCGAGACGCCGGTGCCGGCCACCGCGGCGGCGGTCCCCGCGAACAGTCCGCCGCCGCCCACCGCGACCACGATGGTGTCGATGCGCGGATCCGCCGCGAGGATCTCCCTCGCGAGAGTCCCTGCGCCGGCGGCGACCAGGGGGTTGTCGTAGGCGTGCGACAGCAGCGCCCCGGTGCTGGTCGCGTGCTCGATCGACGCGTCGAGAGCGTGCGCGTACTCGGTGCCCACCAGCCGCACGTCCGCGCCGAGGGCGGTGAGCGTCGCGATCTTGAAGGCGGGGGCGGTACCGGGGAGGAACACGGTCGCCCGGGTCCCGGTGGCCCGCGCCGCCCAGGCGCACGCGACCCCGGCGTTGCCACCGGACGCGATCACGATGCCGGCGTCGGGCATCGTGCCGGCGTCGAGGTGGTACGCGGCGAGGTTCGCCGCGCCACGGGCCTTGAAGGTGCCGGTGTGCTGCATCAGCTCGAGGGCGAGCACCAGCTCGTCGGGCTCGGCCCGGCGCGGCTGGTCGTGGCCGGCGGCGCCGGGCCCGACGTGACCGAGTGCGTGCTCGGTGCCGGTCGGTCGACCGTCGACCGCAACGGGCTCGACGTGCGCGAGTGCGACCGGCCGGAGCCGTCCGGCGATCCGGGCCGCGGCGGCGGTCACGTCGGCGGGTCCGATGGTCTCGGGGAGAGGCATGGCCTGATCCATCGGGGCGGGCTCGCTCTCGGGGCGGGTGCGTCGGGCGGCTCAGGTCGAGCAGCCCGATGGCGACGATACCGATCCTCGCGCGGTCCGCAGGTCCCGGTGGGTCTTGTGCCACCCCATTGGTAAGCGGTAACTTACCAAACGTGCTCGTGACTCGCATGCCCGCCCTCGAGGCGCTCGCGGACCCGACCCGCCGCTCGGTCTTCGAGCTGCTCGGCGACGGACCGCGTTGCGTCGTGGACATCGCCCGGGACGTCCCGGTCAGCCGACCCGCCGTCTCGCAACACCTCAAGGTGCTCAAGGAAGCCGGACTGGTGCACGTGCGCAACGAGGGCACGCGCCGCACCTACGGCATCGACCCGTCGGGGGTCGCGGCTGTCCGTGACTACTTCGACCGGTTCTGGACCGACGCGCTTGCGGCCTACGCCCGTGCCGCAGGCGCACCCGAGGAGGACTCATGACTACGCAGGTCAGCAAGCAGACTCAGCCGGCTACCGACACGCAGCCCGTCGACGGCCCGGCCGTCGTCCGCACCGGCGTCGAGGTGCCCGTCCCGCCCGAGCGCGCCTTCGCGGTGTTCACGGCGGGGTTCGACACCTGGTGGAACCGCAGCCATCACCTGCTCGCCGGAGAGCTCAAGACGGTCGGCGTCGACCCGTTCGTCGGCGGCCGGATGTGGGAGGAGAACGATGCCGGAGAGACCTGCACCTGGGGCCGCGTGCTCACGTGGGACCCGCCGCGGGAGTTCGCGTTCTCGTGGCTGATCGGTCCCGACTGGGCTGTGCCGGGCCCCGATGCGGTCGGCAGCCGCGTCACGGTCACCTTCACCCCGTCCTCGACCGGGACGACCGTCGCCCTGGTGCACGACCTGCTCGAGGCGCACGGACCCGGATGGGAGTCGGTGCGGGACGGAGTCGGTTCCGACGGTGGCTGGCCGGGCCTGGTGCGGCTGTTCGCCGCCGCCCTCTGAGGGGAGCTGTGCGACGCGGATCGGCGTGCAGGCACGAGCACGCCGATCCCTCGCTCGGCTGACGGCGCTGTCTCGCGGCGTCGACGTGCGCGCGGTTGGTGCGTCTAGGACTTAAGGCCTGGACGTGTCCCTCCATCGCCGTCGATGGTCAGGGAGCGCCGGTTTCGAGCGGCGCAGCTATCGAACGCACGACAGGAGGCGCGTGACCGCTGCCGAGGCCATGGGCACCGCACCGCTCGCCGAGGTCCTCGACCTCCTCACGGAGCGGATCGTCCGGTACAGGATCGACGACCTCACGGTGCTGTACTGCAACAAGGCGTGGGCCGAGTCGAACGGTGGCGAGCCGGAGGACTTCCTCGGACGCCCGCTCGACTCCCTGCTCACGCCCGGCGAGCGCGAGGGTCTGTTCCGGCAGCTCGGTCGCCTCGGCCCGGAGGCGCCGTTCCTCAAGGACAACATGACGCGGGTCGGCACCGATCGTTGGACCGAGTGGACCGACCTGTACCTCCCCGCCCCCGACGGCGCCCACGTGCTCGCCGTGGGACGCGACGTGACCGAGCGGCGCGAGGCGGAGCTCCGGCTCGCTGCGAGCGAGGAGCGCTACCGGGATCTCGCGTTGCGCGACGAGCTCACCGGCCTGGCGAACCGACGGCTGCTCGACGAGCTGCTGGCCACCACCCTCGCCCGGACGCGCAGGTCGGCGACGTGTCTCGTCGTCTCCTACCTGGACCTCGACGGCTTCAAGCCGATCAACGACCGCTACGGCCACGCGATCGGGGACGCCGTGCTCGAGGAGGTCGGTCGGCGGCTGCACGCCACCGTGCGGGACGCGGACGTGATCGCGCGGGTGGGCGGCGACGAGTTCGTGGTGGTCCAGGAGTGCCACCGGGCTCAGGCCGGTAGGGCCGTCGCACGCCTCCGCACGCTCATGCAGGAGCCGATCGTGCTCGCCGACGTGGCGATCCACTGCGGGGTGAGCGTCGGCTCGATCGTCGCGGAACCGGGTCAGGACGCTGCTGCTCTCGTGGCGGCGGCCGACGCCGCCATGTACGCGGTGAAGCGCAGCCACGGGGGAGTCCGGATGCCGTCGAGCCTCTGACGGTCCGGCCCTCGTGGGTTCTCCCCGTCGGTTCAGCCGCGTCGGTTCAGCCGCGTCGGTTCGGCCCCGTCGGTTCAGCCGTGTCGGTCCGGCCCTGACGGCTCCGCCCCGACGGAGCGCGTGAGGTCGACCACCCGGGCACCGAACCACTCGGCCTCCGCCCGGTCGTGGGTGATCAGCACCGTCGTCCGGCCTGCGCAGCGCTCCCGGACGTGAGCCATCACAGCGCTCTTCGCCTCGACGTCCAACCCGGTGAACGGCTCGTCGAGGATGATCAGCTCCGCCGGTGCGATCAGTGCGCGCACGATCGCGACGCGTCGGCGTTGCCCGCCCGAGAGCTCGCGGACGGGCTTGTCGAGGGACTCGTCGTCGAGACCGACGCGCCGCAGCTCGTCGATCACGACGGACGTGGGCACGGTGCGATCCAGCACGAGTCGCACGTTGCCGACGGCGGTGAGCTGCTCGCACAGGCGGTCCTCCTGGAACACCGCCGCACGACGCCGTCCCTCGAGCCCGACGATCGTGCCGGCGTCGGGGCGCTCGAGGCCGAGCAGCAACCGCCCGAGGGTCGTCTTGCCGGATCCGTTCGGCCCCATCACGGCGGTGAGGGCACCCGGGTCGAGGTCGAGGTCGAACCCGGCGAGCACGACCTCGTCACCGAACCGCTTGGTGACACCACGGAGCGCTATCACGACGCGGCGCCATCCGCGAGCCTGGCCTGCATCCGGGCGAGCGCCGCCAGGACGAGCCGCTCGACGGCGAAGCTGAGCGCGATGATCACGACGGTCCAGGCGAACAGGTCGGCGGTGCTGAGGAAGATCTTCGCCTGGTAGAGCCGTTCGCCGATGCTCCCCCGCGGCAGACCGATGACCTCCGCCGCGATACCGCTCTTCCAGGCGAGACCGATGCCGATCTTGCACGCGGCGATGAAGAACGGCAGGACGGCCGGGACGTCGATCGCGGAGAGCCGGCGCAGGAGCGGAACGCCGAACACGGTCGAGACCTCGAGCAGCGACCTGTCCCGGTGACGGATGCCGTCGAGCACGTTCGTGTAGATCACGGGCACGACCATCGTGAAGCTGATGATGGTCGCGAGCCGGCTGCTGTCGGCCCACATGAGGACCAGGATGATGAAGCTCACCACCGGCGTGCTGCGGATCGCGGCGACCAGCGGCGTCGCGAGGGCGTCGACGACCCGGGAGGCCGACGCGAGCGCCGCACCGAGGGCGCCTGCGACCGCGGCCAGCAGGAAGCCGGCCACGATCCGGGCGAACGAGTACCAGACGGTGCTCCAGAAGTCGCCCGTCACGACGAGCTCCGTCAGCCGGACGAGCACCGCGCGTGGAGAGACGAGCAGCAGGTCCTGATGGACGGCGACCGTCGCGACCTGCCACACACCCAACCAGAAGCCGAGGACCAGCAGCGGGCGCGCGACCTTCCGCCACCCGCTGCCGGTCGCCGCCTCAGCGGCTGTAGTAGAAGTCGTCACCCGGCATGCTCCCACCGACCGACGCGGGATCGGCCGTGAAGAGCACCTTCAGGTAGCCGTTGAGCGTGCTCGTGAGCCGGCTGCCCTCGATGTCCGTGATGTGGCACGCCGGGATCGCGGTCTCGGCGATCGCCGCCGACGGGACGATGCCCGCCGCGGCGATCAACGGGGCGGCCTTCGCCGGCTCGGCGTTCGTGAACGTGGTCGACGCCTTGTAGTCGGTCAGGAAGTCGTTGAACGCGGCCTTGTGGGCCGTGGCGAACGCCGTCCGGACGGCGACGACGCCCGTGACCATCTGGGAGTCGGGAGTCACCTTGGTCCACTCGTCGGTGAGGCTCAGCGCGGTGCGGATCGCAGGGTTCTTCGACTTCAGGACCGTCACGTACGGCTGCGGGAGCACGCCGATCGCATTCGGCTTGGTCGCGAGCGTGGCGGCCAGCTCGGTGGCCTCGCTCGTGAACTGGACATCGACGTCCTTCGCGGGGTCGATGCCGTTCTTCTCGAGCAGGTAGTCGAGGACGTACTCCGGCGAGGCGCCCTTGCCGGTGCTGTAGATCGTCTTCCCCTTGAGGTCGGCGATGCTGTGGACGGTGTTGCCGGCCTCGACGACCTCGAGCATGCCCAGCGTGTTGATCGCGGCCACCTCGACCTGTGACCCGCTCGCGGTCTTGGTCTTGTTGTAGAGCACGCTCGCGAGGTTGGCCGGGAGCAGGGCGACGTCGACCTCGCCCTTGGCGATCAGCGGCACGATCTCGTCCGGCGTGCCGTACATCGTCACCTGGTAGTCCTGCTTGCCCTGGCCGGCCTGGGCGTCGCTCATCAGCTTGACGAGGCCCATCGTCGTCGGGCCCTTGAGGGAGGCGATCCGGATGGTGGTCCGGGCGGCGGGCGCGTCGGTGGCGGACGCGGTCGGTGTCGAGGGTGTCGACGCCGCCGAGGGCGCGACGGTGCTGCAGCCGGACACGAGGGCGGCCATCAGCATCACGCCGGTGAGCGCGCTGGCGAGTCGCTTCATGGGGGTCGAACCTTTCGTCGGTGAGCGCTGGTCGGCGGTGCGAACCAGGCGTCGGGGGACTAGTCCCGGAACGGGGCGTAGCTCGTGTGGAGCAGGTGGTGGGCGGTCTCCGAGTTGGGCTCGCCGTAGAACTCGTCGTACAGCCGCAGCACGTCGGGGTTCTCCTGGGACTTGCGGAACCGGGAGGTGCGGTCGATGTTGACGAGCACCTTCTGGCGCGCCGCCATCTCACCGACCTTGTCGGGGACCGGGTGACCGGCGCCGTTGATGCAGCCGCCGGGGCAGGCCATGACCTCCACGAGGTCGTAGCCGACGTCCTGGCCGGACACGATGCGCTTGACCAGGGGCTCGATGTTGTTGAGGCCCGAGACCACCGCGACCCGGACGGTCGCGTCGCCGGCCGTGACCGTCGCCTCCTTGAAACCGTCGAACCCGCGGACGTCGTGGAAGTCGAGCTGGTCGACGAGCGGCTCGCCCGTGAGCTTCTCGACCGCCATCCGCAGGGACGCCTCGGCCACGCCGCCCGACGCCCCGAAGAGCACGCCCGCGCCGCTGACCCGTGAGTACGGCGCGTCGAAGGCGCCCGGCGTGACGTCCTGCGGCTCGAGGCGGAGCATCTTGATCATCTCGAGGAACTCGGTGGTGGTCAGGACGGAGTCGACGTCGCGGATGCCCTCCGGGGCGAACTCCGGGCGGGCCGCCTCGTACTTCTTGGCGAGGCAGGGCACGATCGACACCACGTACAGGTCGTCGAGGCTGACGCCGGCCTGCTGTGCGAAGTGGTTCTTCACGGTGGCGCCCATCATCTGCTGCGGGGACTTGCAGCTCGACAGGTGCGGGATCATCTCCGGGTAGCGGCGTTCGACGAGGTTCACCCAGCCCGGGCAGCACGACGTGAAGTGCGGCAGGACCCCGCCGCTCGTCACGCGACCGAGGAACTCCGTGGTCTCCTCCATGATCGTGAGGTCCGCCGCGAAGCTGAAGTCGAAGACCTTGTCGAAGCCGACCCCGCGCATGAGGCCGGCGATGAAGGCGGAGGCCTCCTCGAACGGGATGTCGTACTCGTCGGCGATCACGCTGCGCACCGCGGGAGCCACGAACCCGACCACGACCTTCGACGGGTCGTTGATCGCGGTGAACACGTCGCCACGCTCGCGCACGTAGTCGAGCGCACCGCACGGGCACGCGCGCACGCACTGCCCGCACGAGACGCAGTCCGTCATGTTCAGCGGTTCGCCGTTGTGGGTGCCGACCGTCAGCCGGCCCTCGTGGAACTGGAACGCGAGGACGCCCGGCCCCTCGACCTCGGCGCACGCCGCGACGCACCGCCCGCACGAGATGCACTTGTTGTTGTCCCGGACGATGAACGGGTGGTCCCGCACGATCGGCGAGAACGGCCGGACGTGGAGCGGGGTCGCGAACTCGACACCGTGGGCCGTCGCCTCCTCGCGCAGCGAGCAGTCGTTCTGCTTGGCGCACCCGCACTTGAGGCAGCGCGCCGCCTCCGCCCGGGCCTCGTCCTCGGTCAGGCCGGACTCGACCTCGAGGAAGTTGTGGACCCGCTCGTCGGGCTCGAGCTCGCCGAGCGAGGCACGTCCGAGCTGGGGGATGCGCTCGAACTCGTCGCGCGGCAGGTCCTCGAG
Organism: Actinomycetes bacterium; assembly: GCA_021778635.1. Taxonomy (GTDB): domain Bacteria; phylum Actinomycetota; class Actinomycetes; order Actinomycetales; family Cellulomonadaceae; genus JAJDFX01. The sequence continues at coordinate 773 of JAJYCD010000113.1, read as the reverse complement.
GGACCCGCGGCTGCAGCTGTAGTCCTCCTGGCTCGGGCGGACGTAGCCGCGCATGACGAACTCGTCGATCGCGGCGGCCGCACGGCGCCCGGCGGCCACGGCCTGGATGACGGTCGCGGGGCCGGTCACGCAGTCGCCGCCGGCGAAGATCTTGGTCTCCGACGACTGCATCGTGTTGCCGTCGATGTCGATGTCGCCCCACTTGTTGAGGCGCACCGGCAGGTCGTTGTAGAGGAAGCCGGTGTCGGTGCTCTGCCCGATCGCCCCGATGATCGTGTCGCACTCGATGACGAAGTCGCTGCCGTCGATCGGGAGCGGGCGGCGGCGTCCCGACCGGTCCGGCTCGCCGAGCTCCATCTGGAGGCAGTGCAGCTGCTTGCGGCCGCCCTCGGTGGTGATCCGCTCGGGAGAGGTGAGGAACACCATCTCGATGCCCTCGCGCAGGGCCTCCTGCACCTCGATCGCCTGGGCCGGCATCTCGTCGCGGGTACGCCGGTAGACGAGCTTGACGTGCTCGGCGCCCTTGCGCAGGGCCGTGCGGGCGCAGTCGATCGCGGTGTTCCCACCACCGATCACCAGGACTGTGTTGCCGAGCGGGATCTCGATCTCCTTGTAGACCTGCTCGAGGTACTGGATGCCGAGCCACACGCCCTCGGAGTCCTCGCCGTCGATCCGGAGCGGCGACGCGCGCCACGAGCCGATCGCCAGGTACACCGCGTCGAAGTCCCGCTTGAGGTCCTCGAGGTTGATGTGGGTACCGAGCGCCTTGCGGG
>JAJYCD010000112.1 GCA_021778635.1 Actinomycetes bacterium | reverse complement strand
GAACACGACCCAGTTCCACACCGGAAGGTTCACCTGGTACAGCGCGAACCACACCACGGTGGCCACTCCCAGACCCACCCAACGGCGCACCGGGGTACGCGCACGCAACCGCTCAGCGACACTCACGCGCTCATCACCGCCTCCACGCCGACGCTCGCACCCGGCAGCGCAGCGGCCATCCGCTCGACGGCGTCGGCGGTCACCGCATAGTCGACCCACCTGCCCCGCCGGGAGGAGGTGATCAACCCCGTCTCGCGCAACACCTTGAGGTGGTAGCTCAGCAGGTTGCCCGCAACCGGAACCTGCTCCTGCAGGGCGCACACGCAGCGCGGGCCCTGGGTCAGCACAGCCAGGACCGTCAACCGGATCGGGTCGGCCACCGCCTGCATCACCGCAAGCGACGCCGCCACTTCAGGCGCCATCGATTCAATGAGGGTTGTATCAGTCACGGCTGAAACGTAGCACGGTTCCCGCGTTCACTGAATGGGACGTAGGTCCACTTCGCCGCCCACTCCACGACTCTCCCTGGGGGCGTTGATCGCGTCGCCACTCGCGGCCTATACGTTCAAGAACGTCATCGCCAGGACGGCGAGCTGCCACACGCGCGGTGTGCCGGTGGCGACCAGGACCCCCAGCGCGAGAGCCTGCGCCATGGCCAGGCCCTGCGCGCCCAGCAGCAGCGTGCACTTGTTGACCCGATCGGCCAGGGCGCCCGCCGGCAACGTGAACAGCAGCATCGGCAGAAACTGCAGCGTGGTCACCGTCGCCAAGGTCAGCGGTGAGTGACTGATCTGCAGGACCAGCCAGGCCATCGCCACGGTCTGCATCCAGGTCCCGGTACCCGAGATCAGCTGCCCGGTCCAGAACAGCCCGAAGTTGCGCACCCGCAACGCCCGAAGCACTTCACGCCCCGACCGCGGCGGGCGGACAGCGGCCGGTGGCTGGGCAACGGAGGTCATCGCGCGCATCCTGAGGTCGGGGTCTCAGAAGAAGGCGTCGAGGTGCGGCACGCTGCGCCGTCGACGCGGACCGGGCCCGCGGGGATCGCCTCGTGCGGACGCTGGAAGGCGTCTTCGGCGAGGCGGTAGTCGATCCGTCGCCCGCGCCTGGTCCCCACGACCAGACCCGCGTCGCGCAACACCTTCAGGTGATAGCTCATCAGGTTGGGCGCGTTCGGAACCGGTCCGTGCAGATCACACACGCACGCACCCGCCCCAGCCAGCTGCTGCAGCACGGCCCACCGAACAGGGTCCGCCGCCGCCGCGAGCAGGTGCGCTGCGGTGGTGTCATCGACGGTACGGCGCATCGCGTCACTCACACTCCTCTTCGGCCGTCAGGGCTGCAGGGGCCCGGACACCGACTCCCCACAGCCACCGAAGGCCCCGGCGCCGGCGTCAGACCTGGGAGCCGGCCAGCTGGGCAAGAAGCGGCTCGGCATTTCCCAGCACGCGCGTTGCCTCAGCGAACCGGGCGATCTTGAACGTCTCCAACAGCTTCGCCGACTCGATCCCCAACCCCTGCGCCTTGTTCGTCATCGCCTCGATGCACGCCCGACTCCCCGTCGCCAGCGCAATGCCCAGATAGATCAAGGTGCGGGTCTCGTTGGTGAGCACCCCACCCTCCGGCGGCATCGCGAACGCGCTGTCCTGCGCATGCCGCACGACCATCTCAGGCATCACCGTCACGGCGTACTGCACGGCCGGGGGGACCTGACCGTTCAACGAACCCCTCATGTTCGCCACGATCTGCTCAACGGTCGGGGCTGCCTGAGTCGTCATGATCGGGCAGCCGGAGTCGGCAAGCGTCGCATTGCGGGTGACCTTGGTCCCAGGTCTGGTTGGCCGCCCGGGTCCACGATCGTCGTATACATCAACCGCTCTTGAGACAATGCCTCTTGAGGTGAATCGAGTGGAGACCCATCATGACGACTCAGGTGTTCATCGGCTCCGGCGGGGACGAGTGCGCGCTGCTGGACGACTGCGGCAAGCGGACGGGCCGGGTCATCACGCAGGCGCAGGAACTGATGAAGGCCAAGGGGATCGCGCCCCAGCGACTGAAGATGGCAGCACTGTGCTCGGTGTGTGCTGAGCCGTTCGTCGGCTACATGCGGGGGCTCTCGGCGACGCTGACGGATCTGGGTCCCCTCACCGCGGTCGCGTCATGATCGACGAACAGCTGGAGAGAGAAGCCGACGCGGTGGAGACCACGACACGAAAGACGATCGTCCTGTTCAGCGGGGAGTTCGACAAGTTGGTGGCGGCGTTCGTCATCGCCAACGGTGCCGCGGCGATGGACGACGAGGTCACGATGTTCTTCACGTTCTGGAGCATCAACGCCCTGCGGCGCCCAGAGAAGGTGGCCATCAGCGGCAAGACCCCCCTGCAGAAGGCGTTCTCGCTGATGATGCCCCGGGGGCCGGGACGCTTGACAACCTCGCACATGAACTTCGCCGGCGCAGGTCCCAAGCTCATGAAGAGAATGATGCGCGAGCAGAAAGTCATGTCCCTGGACGAGCTCATCGCCTCTGCCAGGGAACAGGGCGTGAAGATCGTCGTCTGCCAGATGTCGATGGACATCATGGGGCTGAAGGCCGACGAGCTTATCGACGGTCTCGAGTTCGCCGGGGTCGCGAGCTACCTCAGCGACGCGGACGACGCGAACGTCAACCTCTTCATCTAGGACAACTTCGGCGAGGACCTCGCCGCGCTTGTGGGCCCGGGAATCCTGAGCGTGTCGCCAGCCGCAAACTGGGATGATCCTGTCCTTCGTACAGCGCGAACCACACCACGGTGGCCACCCACCGGCGCACCGGGGTCCTGGCCCGCAACCGCCTCCCCGACGCGACGCCGACCGGACGCGGCGCCCGTACGGGTCGGTCACCGACGTGCCCGGCAACCCGCATCTGAGCTCCAGCACGACCGGTCGGTCGACCCTGGGCTCGCACCCGACCGCTCGCGATCCATCGGGGCGTTGATCGCGTTGACACGACGACCTATACTTCAAACGTGACTGATTCGATCATGACCCGCGAGAACCCGATCGTCCTGACCAGCCCGCGCCCTGCCGACGCCGCCGATCCCGCCGCCTCCGCCGCCTCCGTCGCTCTGCTGACGGCCGTCGCCGATCCGGTCCGCTGGACGGTGCTCCAGGAGCTCGCCGCGAGCCAGGCGTGCGTGTGCAACCTTCAGGAGCACATCCCGATCGCCTCGAACCTGCTCAGCTACCACCTGAAGGTGCTGCGTGACGCCGGCCTGGTGACCACCAACCGGCGCGGCCGGTGGATCGACTACTCCCTTGCGCCGGACGCGCTGGACCGCCTGGCCGCCGCGCTGCCGGGCCGCGCGCCCGCACGTGCGTCGACCACGACGGGCGCACAATGATCATCAAGGTCCTCGGGCCGGGCTGCACCAGCTGCGTGGCCCTGGAGCGCGCGGTACGCGAGGCCGTCGACGCGCTGGGCCTGGACGCGAGCGTCCAGAAGGTCGAGGACTACCCGACGATCATGGGTTACGGCGTGATGTCCACGCCCGCCCTGGTCGTCGACGAGCAGGTGCTGTTCTCCGGGCGGGTCCCGCGCGCCGCCCAGCTGCGCGAGACCCTCGCCCGACTGGCCTCCTGAGACCCCGGCGGACAGACGAAGCCGCAGGCCGACGAGGCCCAGCGCCACCGCCCGAACGGGAGGGACCGAGCATGGCGAGACCGCCGCCGAGCTATCACGTCCACGCCGCGGTCACCGCCGGTGGGGGCGCGACCCTCGACGCCGGCAACCAGGCGATCCCGGTCGACGCCACCTGGGACGCGCCCGAACCCTCCGGCGCGCCGGGCCCGGCCGAGCTCCTGGCCGGCGCCCTCGCCGCATGCCTCATGAAGAACCTGGAACGCTCGGCCGCACTGCTGGGGTTCGTCTACGAGCGTGCGGACGTCGACGTGCGGGCCAGCCGTCAGGACGTCCCGCCCCGGTTCGTCCAGATCGAGTACGAGCTGCGCCTGGTCACCGGCGAGAGCCCGCGCCGGGTCGACCTCGTGCACCGCAACCTGCGCCAGTTCGGCACCGTCTACAACACCCTCGCCGCCGCGTGCGACGTCCACGGCGAGGTGCACGTCATCGCACCCCCTGCCCCGGACGTCGCTCGGACGTCACGGTGAGGTGACGTCGTCGAGCTCGCCTGCCAGCTCGGCCTGCACGACCTCGGCCTCCACGACCGCATGCGCGACCCCTCGCGGACGGCCCGCCTTGACCCACGCGCCGTGCAGGGCGCCCGCGACCAGGGCGGTGGCGAGCAGTGAGCCGAGCGCGGCCGGGCGCGTCAGGTTGACGACCAGGGTGAACGCGACGACCGCCGCGGCAACCGAGTTGAGCACGAGCCAACCGCGGCGATGTTCGCGCCGGGCGAACGTCGCCATGGCGACCAGGCCGATCAGGAAGCTCACGAAGACCGCGACGGCGTAGAACAGCACGAGCTCCTGGTCGCGTCCCCCGGCGGCGACCACGACCACGGCTGACAGCCCCAGGAACACGATCACTCCCAGGACCGGGACGTGATGGTGATTGACCCTGCCGAGCCGTCCGGGCAGGACCCCGAGGCTGGTGCCGTCGGCGTGGCGGTGGCGGGCCAAGGCCTTGAGCAGTCCGGGACCGGCCTGGAACGAGGAGCTCGCCGCCGAGAGCAGCAGCAGGGCGGTGGTGGCCTGGAAGGCGGCGAACAGCCAGGGCACACCGGTGCGCCGGGCCACCTCGGCGATCTGGGTGGAGTCTGCCGGTGGGAGCCCCACACCCAGTCGCACCGCGGTGGCGGCCAACGCCAGGGTCAGGGCGCCCACGATGCCCAGCGTCAGCCACAGCGCCCAACGGCCGAACCGGCGCCGTCCGTCGTCGTCGAGCTGGGGCAGCTGGGCGATCGCCGAGGACGGCGCCTCGACACCGGTGGCCAGGGCCATGGCGACCGGGAAGGCGAGCATCACGGACACGGGGACCGCGTGCGGGGCGATGACCTGCGGGGGCGGCTGGGGTTGCGCACCGATCGTCAGGACGAGCACGAGGACCGCGACCGCCAGGAAGGCCATCGTCAGGAGCGCGAACACGACGCGACCGAGGTGCCCGAACCACATGAGCCCCGACACCGCCACCAGCAGGACTAGTGCGAGCGGGAGCCGGACCCCTGCCAGTGCGGGCGCGTAGGAGATGATCGCCGACGCTCCGGCCGAGACCGAGATCGAGATCGTCAGCACGAAGTCGACGATCAGCGCGGCCATCGGCACGAACGCGAACCCTTCCCCGAAGGCCGAACCTGCCGCAGCAGCCGACCCGCCACCGGCCGGGAACCGGGCGACCAGCTGGTGGTAGCTGGCCACCACCAATGCCACGACGACGACCACCGCGACCATGGTCGCCGCGAGCAGCCTCAGGTCGCCGTGCAAGGCCCGCAGTGCCGCCTCGATCGCGTAGGCGACCGACGACACCGGATCGGCCATCACGGAGAACGCGAACGCGAGCAGCAGCGCGGTGCGGCCGTGGAGCCACCTCCTCGGGGCGGCGCCGGCACGGGTACGCACGCGGCCGTGCCGCGACAGACTGCTCATCACATCGTCCTCGACTGCCGTGGAGTGGAGACGTCGACGCCGACCGGGCCCGCCGCAGGCTGTAGCAGCCCGACCCGCTCCTCGCGGACGGTTCGGGTCCGCGCTGCCACGCCGGGATGGCACGTGCGGTGCGGGGGCAGGTGCGGTGCGAGGTCAGGTGCGGGTGTCGACAGCTGGCGGGGTGATGGCGGCGGGGTCCTCGGGCGGCCCGGCGGTCGCGCGCCTGCGCTCGGCGAGCCTCTGGTAGATCAGGGTCGCAGCCAGTCCGACGCCGGTCGCGACACCGAAGGCGATGATCGCCGCCGGGACGCTGGTCAGTGTCGCGACGTGTCCTAGCAGGTAGGTTCCGACGGGTGTGCTGCCGCCCATGAGGAGCACGAACACGCTCATCACCCGGCCCCGCAACCGGTCGGGGACGAGCTGCTGCAGCCGGGTGTTGGACGTCGTCGTGAACACCGTCGCGGCGGCCCCACCCACGGCCATCGCCGCGATGCTGAGCGGGTAGGAGTGCGACCAGCCGAGGAGCACGAGCACCCCGGCGATCACGGCGGCGGCGATCACGATCCGGCGTTCGCTGCCACCACGCAGGGCGACCAGGCTCAGGGCGGCCGCCAGCGCCCCGGCACCGAACGCGCCCATCAAGGCCCCGAAGCCCACTGCCCCCAGGCTCAGCACGTCACGCGCGATCAGCGGGGCGACCACCTGCCAGTTGAATCCGAGCGTGCCGACCACGGCGAGGGCGGCCAGCACGAACAGGACGTCGGGGACTCCAGCGGCGTAGCGCAGACCCTCACGGATGGCCCCGCGCCGGGAGGGACGCCGCCCGGTGGGGGCGTGCAGCTCACCGGGCCGCATGGCGAGCAGCGCCCCCAGGGTGAGCGCGAAGCTGGCCGCATTGACGAAGAACACCGCAGCCACACCCAGGTAGGCGACGGCGACCCCGCCGAGCGCGGAGCCGACCATGCGCCCGGTGTTGAACTGGGCGCTGTTCAGGGCGACCGCGTCGGGCACCAGATCAGGTCCGACCATCTCGGGCACGAACGCCTGCTGGGCGGGGTTGTTGAACGCGTTGGACACCCCCAGCGTGATCGCCAGGACGGCCAGCTGCCACACCCGCGGCGTGCCGGTGGCGACCAGGACGCCCAGCGCGAGGGCCTGCGCCATGGCCAGGCCCTGCGCGCCCAGCAGCAGGGCGCGCTTGTTGACCCGATCGGCCAGGGCGCCTGCCGGCAACGTGAACAGCAGCATCGGCAGGAACTGCAGGGTGGTCACCGTCGCCAAGGTGAGCGGGGAGCGGCTGATCTGCAGGACGAGCCAGGCAATCGCCACGGTCTGCATCCAGGTGCCGGTGCCCGAGATCAGCTGCCCGGTCCAGAACAGCCCGAAGTTGCGCACCCGCAACGCCCTCAGCACATCACGACCACTTCGCGGCCGGCTCACCGTTCCGGGTGGCTGGGCGGACGTGGTCATCGTGCACATCCAGGGTTCAGGGGCTCAGCGGCGGGGTTCGAAGGCTCGGCAGCCGGGGTCGGCGTGCCGCAGGTGGCCCCGTCGGTGCGGACCGGGCGCCCCGGGAGGGCGTCGTGCAGGCGTTGCAGGGCGCCGTCGGTCAAGCGGTAGCTGATCCGGCGCCCGCGCCTGGTCCCGACGACCAGACCCGCGTCGCGCAGGACCTTCAGGTGATAGCTCATCAGGTTGGGCGCGATCGGTTCGGGCGTGCGCAGGTCGCACACACACGCGCTCGCGTCGGCCAGCTGCTGCAGCACCGCCCAGCGCACCGGGTCCGCCGCCGCGAGCAGCAGCGTCTCCGTCGTGCCGTCGGCCGCCCGGTGCGTCACGTCAGTCACTCTCTTCCTGCCCGACCCGGGGCCGGGGGTGGCTCGGCCAGCCACGGCCCCGGGTCGGGATCGGGCACCTGGGTCAAGCGTGCGGGTCGTTCAGCTTGGCGAAAAGGATCTCGGCGTTGCCCAGCACGCGGGTCGCCTCGGCGAACCGGGAGATCTTGAAGGTCTCCAGCAGCTTCGCCGACTCGATGCCCAGGCCTTGGGCCTTGTTCGTCATCGCCTCGATGCACGCGCTGCTCCCCGTGGCCAGCGCGATGCCGAGGTAGATCAGCGTGCGCGTCTCGTTGGAGAGCGCTCCACCCTCCGGCGGCATCGCGAACGCGCTGTCCTGGGCGTGGCGGACGACCATCTCGGGCATCACCGTGACGGCGTGCTGGATGGCCGGCGGGACCTGACCGTTCAGCGAACCGGTCATGTTGGCCACGACCTGCTCGACGGTCGGGGCAGCGGGGTTCGTCATGATGCTCTCCACTCGATTCATCTCAAGAGAACTTGTCTCAAGAGCAGTTGATGTATACGACGATCGTGGACCCGGGCGGCCAACCAGACCCGGGACCAAGGTCACCCGCAATGCGACGCGTGCCGACGCCGGCTGCCGCGACCATCGGGACCGCGCACCGGCGGACCCGGGCGGAGCTGGATTCCACATTGACCTCGACACTCACCGCCGTCCGCCGATCGACCAAGCGCCGAACAAGTGTCAACGGCCACGGGTCTCTGCCGGGCGGAGGCGGTCGCCTGCGCAGATAACCACCAACGCCGGGCGCACCGTAGAAGCAGCACCCTCTCCCCCGGGGCGGGACTGAGCAGTGGGCGCTGCACCCTTCGCTGCTGTCACTGCGACGCAACCTGGTCAGACAGCCCTCATGTAGTTCGAATACCCCGCTCCGCCATTTTCGCGCCTGTCCACCGCCGCGTGCCGGTTCACAGAGCGACTACTTATCGAGCCCTGAGTCCTGGAGCTGCCGGCCCAGCCCTGCGCGGGTGCGGCGAGCCGTCGGGGACCTGCTGTCGGCAGCGCGCGTCGCTTCGGTTGCCGGCCTCGCCTGGCTCACGTCGGCACGCACGCGCGTTGCGACGACCTCACCGTCGATGCCCTTGCGCGCGAGCTCACGTGCGAACCCCTGTCGCCGTCCAGCGGTGTCGTACAGGTCACGACCGCCTTCGCCTACCGCTGCGGCCTGCGTGTGCTCGGCGGCGGCACTCGACACGTACCTGTCGCGGGCGCCCGGGTCGCTTTCGCCGGTGGCAGTGGCGCGCGCGTCATCGGCAACCCGGTCGACGCGGTCGGCCATGTCCATCAACATCTTGGCCTCAAGGAACTCCGCGGAAGCCCGCGGTGCGGCGGCACGCCGGGCCTCGGTCTCGACCGCGCGCTCACGCTCGGACTGACTCAACCGATCCCAGGGCCGCACCTGGTGGTCGGACAGTTGCACGTCCACGTCATGGCGGGCGCGCGCTCGCGCCTCGAGCGCGGCGCGATCCGGCGCCGCGTCAACATCGACGCCGTACCGGCCCCGAACCTCGCCGCGGATGCGTTCAACCGCGCGCTCGGCGTCCGGGTCGATGCCGCTCCAGGCCTTTGCTGTGGTGTACGCCTGGGTGATCTCCCGCGCACTGGCTCGGTCCCACCATGCGCTGTCCGCAACGGGTGCGAGCTGTGCGCGCGCCGCCATCCGCTCGACGTGCAGGCGCCCGGCGAGCTCCTTCGCCTCCTGCTCGTTGCTGGCCCGCACCACCGCGAGCTGCTGCTGCATGCGCACGG
>JAJYCD010000111.1 GCA_021778635.1 Actinomycetes bacterium | reverse complement strand
ACGCCGAGGACTCGTACCGGATGCTCGCGCGCGTGCTGGCGAGCGGCATCGACGGGACCGACCTGCGCACCGGGCGACCGGGATCCGTCGCGGCCGAGGCCGGCCGGCGGTGGGGGCAGCACGCCGTGGGCGCGCAGCCGACGGAGGGCACCCAGCCCGGGGCCGACGCGGGTGCTGCGGCGGAGCCCCAGACCGCGGCGGACCCGCAGGACGCGAGCCCCGACGAGCGTGAGGTGCGAGGCGACGACGCCGTGAGCCGGATCGTCGCGCTCCTCGACGACGTCGGCTTCGCCCCGCAGGTGCGGGAGGACTCCGCCACGCCCGCCGGTTCGACGACGCCGGACGGGGCGACGGTGATCGAGCTGCACGCGTGCCCGTTCCGGGACGTCGCGCTCGAGCACAGCGAGGTCGTGTGCGGCGTGCACCTCGGGCTCATCCAGGGCGCGCTCGACCAGATGCACGCCTCGCCGTTCACCGTCCGGCTCGAGCCCTTCGTCAGCCCCGGGCTGTGCCTCGCGCACCTGGCACCGACCGGGACCGACGGCGCGACCCGGGCCGAACCCGGTGTCGCGTGACGCGCGAGCCCCTGTCCGTCGCCCAGCTCGTCGGCCCCGGGACCGAGACCGCGCAGCTCCGTGAGCTGCTGCGCGAGGTGATCGACCCCGAGCTCGGCGTCGACATCGTGTCCTTGGGCCTGGTGTACGGCCTCGAGGTCGACGGACGGGTGGCAGCCGTGCTGCTGACCACCACGACACCGGCCTGCCCCCTCGGCGACTACCTGAGCGACGAGGTGCGTCGGGTGCTGGTGGACGGCGGAGCGGTCGACCGGGTCGAGGTCGAGGTCACCCACGTGCCGGCCTGGTCGCCCGACATGATCGCCGAGGAGACCAAGCGGGCCTTCGGATGGTGACGAGCCCTCCTGGTGTGACGGTGCGACCGGCGCCCGCCGTCCCGGCCCGACGTCTCGCGCTGTTCGCGGCCGCGCTCGTGAGCCTGCTCGCGGGCCTGTGGGGCGGGCTCCTGCTGCTCGGTCTGCCGGTGCCGACCCTCGTCGCGCCGACGGCCGCCGACCACGGACCGCTGATGGCGCTCGGCTTCCTCGGCACCGTGATCTCGCTCGAGCGGGCCGTCGCGCTCGGGCGGGGCTGGGCCTTCGCGGCTCCGGCCCTCGCAGGAGCCGGCAGCGTCGCGCTGCTGGTGAGCGTGCCCGCGGTCGTCGGGCGTCTGCTGCTGTGCGCGGCGGCGATCGTGCTGGTCGTGGTGTACGTCGTCGTGCATCGCATCCAGCCGGCGCTGCACCTGAGGGTGATGGCGGCGGGCGCGGTCTGCTGGTACGTCGCCACGGTGCTCTGGCTCGCGGGGTGGTCGCTGCCGCGGCTGGTCCCGTGGATCGCTGGCTTCCTCGTCCTGACGATCATCGGCGAGCGTCTCGAGCTCGCGCGCGTCGCGATGCTGACCAGGACGTCCGTCCGCCGGTTCCTCGTCGGGGCGGGGCTCCTCGGCCTCGGGCTCGTCGTCAGCGTCCTTCCGTCGGGGGACGGCGTCGTCGGGGCGACGGGGGTGCGGATCGCCGGTGCCGGGATGATCGGCCTCGCGCTGTGGGGTGCGGTGCACGACGTCGCGCGCCGCACGGTGAGGATCCCGGGCGTGACGCGGTTCATGGCGGTGTGCCTGCTCGCCGGGTACGTCTGGCTCTTCACGGGTGGGACGATCTGGTTGGTCGCGGGGAACCTCGGCGACGGGATCGGGACCTACGACGCCGCGCTGCACGCGGTCTTCCTCGGATTCGTGATGTCCATGATCTTCGGTCACGCACCGGTGATCGTGCCGGCGGTCCTGCGTGTCCGGCTGCCGTTCGCGCGGTGGTTCTACGCCCACGTGGCGCTGCTGCACACGTCCCTGCTGATCCGCGTGGTCCTGGGCGACGCGGCGCGGCTCACGGTCTGGTGGCAGATCGGCGGCGTGGGCACCGAGCTGGCCGTCCTGGCCTTCCTCGCGGCGTCGGCGACCGCGGTCGTGCGCTCGCGGCGACAGCGGCGGTCCGCATGACGGCGCCGGATCCGCGCGTGGCCGACGGGGACGGGCCCGCAGCTGCCCGACCCGGCGTGCAGCGGGACCGGGCCGGTCTGCTCGGCGGACTGGGCCTGGGCGTCGTGATGCTCGCGATCGCCCTGGTGGTGGCCCTGACGGGCGGGACGTCGCGGGCAGCGCAGACCCACGCCATGGTCGAGCCCGGGGGGACGCGGACGGTCGAGGTCACGCTCGCGGACATGCGCATCGTCCCGTCGGTCATCGAGGTGCCGCCGGGGACACGACTCGTCCTGCACGTCACGAACACCGACGCGATGCGCCACGACCTCGTCCTGGCCTCCGGTCAGAGCACGCCGCTGCTGGGGACGGGTCAGTCGGCGACCATCGACGTCGGGACGGTCGGCTCCGCTCTCGCCGGCTGGTGCAGCGTCCCCGGCCACCGTGCGGCCGGCATGACGATGAGCATCGTGCCGGCCTCGGGCACGTCGGGCTCCACCAGCGGCGCGTCGTCCGCGACGGCGGCGATGCCCGGCATGGACCCCACCTCCGGCGGGACGTCCGAAGGTGCCGCGACGGGACAGGCGTCGCCGGTGATCGACTTCCACGCGGTCCCCGCGGCGGGCTGGCACGCGTACGACCCGACGCTGCGGCCCGCGCCGGGGGCGACCGAGCACCGTGTGACCCTGACCGTGCGCGACACCTTGGTCGAGGTCGCGCCGGGCGTGCGGCAGACGCTCTGGACCTTCAACGGCACCGCTCCCGGACCGACCCTGCACGGCAAGGTCGGTGACCTGTTCACGATCACCCTCGTGAACGACGCGAGCATGGGCCACGGCATCGACTTCCACGCCGGGTCCGTGTCGCCCGACCAGGCGATGCGGACGATCGCTCCTGGGCAGTCCCTCACGTACCAGTTCGTCGCCGACCACTCCGGCGCCTGGCTCTACCACTGCAGCACCATGCCGATGTCCCTGCACATCGCCAACGGCATGTTCGGCGCCGTCATCATCGACCCACCGGACCTCGCCCCGGTCGCGGACGAGCTCGTGCTCGTCCAGTCCGAGCTGTACCTCGGGCCGCAGGACGGCGTCGCGGACGAGGCGAAGATCGACGCCGAGAAGCCCGATGCGGTCGTCTTCAACGGCTACGTGAACCAGTACGACCACGCGCCGATCAGGATCAAGGTCGGCGACCGCGTGCGGGTCTGGGTCGTGGACGCGGGTCCGCAGCGGTCGGCCGCCTTCCACGTGGTCGGCACGCAGTTCGACACCGTGTTCAAGGAAGGCGCCTACCTGCTCCGGCCGGACAACCCGGAGCACGGTGCGTCCCAGGTGCTCGACCTCGCCCCGGCCCAGGGTGGCTTCGTGGAGTTCACGCTGCCGGCCGCCGGTCACTACGCGTTCACCGACCACGCGATGGTCGACGGCGAACGCGGTGCGCACGGCGTCTTCGAGGCGTACTAGGTGCTCGGGATCTGGTCCCTCGTGCGGTTCGTGCACGTGGTCGGTGCGGTGGTCTGGCTCGGTGGACAGCTCACGCTGTCGGCGCTGGTCCTCCCGGCGGCGCGACGTCGCCTGGCAGACCAGGATCGTGCCGACCTGATGCGGACCCTGGGGATGCGGTTCGGCATCGCGACCGTGGCCGCGCTGATCCCGCTGCAGGTGGCCACGGGCCTCGCGCTCGCCTGGCACAAGGGCGTCACCCTGGCGTCCCTCGCGCAGCCGGGCTACGGACGCACGCTCGCCGGCAAGCTCGTCGCGTTCGTGCTGGTCATGCTGGCCGCGGGTCTGCACGGCTGGGCCAACGCCGCCGGCCGTGCCACGCTCGCGCGGGCACTCGCCGTGGCCTCGCTCGTCGGGTCGTTCGTGGTCGTGCTCCTGGCCACCGCGCTCCCGGTCAGCTGAGCACGTCCGGTCGGTGGACGGGTCGGCCCACCGACCGGACGCCGACTCACCGGAGTGTGCGCTCGCTCCGCTCCCACCCGCGCCGCGGCGCGCGTGCACCAAGCCGCTCGGGCTTGCTCCGGTACACGACGTAGGGACGCCACAGGTAGAAGAACGGCACGCTGAACACGTGCACGAGCCGGGTGAACGGCCACAGCGCGAACAGCAGCATCGCGACGGCGCCGTGCGCCTGGAAGCTGAACGGTGCGGCCGCCATCAGCTCGGGGTGGAGCTGGAACGTGAAGATGCCGCGGAGCCACACCGAGACCCCGAGGCGATAGTCGTAGTCCCCGTACGTGTGCAGCATCGAGCCGGCGATCGTGTTCCACATCCCGAGCGCGACGACGAGGCCGAGCATCAGGTACATCAGCTTGTCCATGCGCGTCGTCGCGCCGAAGACCGGTCCGTTCGTCCGCCGACGGTAGATCAGCAGCGCCATCCCGACGACGGTCGCGAGCCCGGCGACCGCGCCGATGCTGATGGCCATGAAGTGGTACATCCCCTCGGAGATGCCGACCGCCGCGGTCCAGGTCTCCGGGACGCCGAGCCCCATGACGTGACCGGCGAACACCGCGAGGATCCCGAAGTGGAAGAGCGGGCTTCCCCAGCGCAGCAGCCGGCTCTCGTAGAGCTGCGACGACCGCGTCGTCCAGCCGAACTTGTCGTAGCGATACCGCCACGCGTGGCCGCCGACGAACACGGCGAGGCACACGTAGGGCAGGACGACCCACAGCACGATGTCCCGGGTCGACGTCATGACCGGGCCTCCGCGAGGCCGGGCATCCCGTACGGCTCGAGGCCGACAGTCTCGTCGGGTGGGCCCTCGGCGGCGAGGCGGGCGACGGCGTCGCGCTCGTCGCCCGCGAGCGCTGGCAGCGTCGAGCAGACGGCGACCAGCGCACCCGCGTAGGGCGAGCCGGCGTCGAGGAGCGCGAGGCGCAGCACCTCGACACCGGCGCGGTGCTCGAGGAGCAGCCGCGTGCCGGCGTCGACGTCGTGCGTCGCGGAGAACTCGAGCAGCACGCACAGGTGGTCGGGCAGCTCGTCATCGGTCAGCTCGAGCCCGGCCGTGCGGTAGGCCTGCTTGAAGGTGAGCAGGGCGACCCCGCGCTGCCGGGTGTCTCCGTGGCCGTAGTACGTCAGGTACAGGCACGCGCGACGCCGCATGTCGAAGGACTCGACGTACGTCACGGCCAGCTGACCGAGTGGCGCGCTGTCGAGGTGGTCGAGCACACCGCCCAGCGCCGACCGGGCCGGGTCGGGCAGGCCGGCGACGGCCGTGCGCAGGACCGGTAGCCGGGCGATCAGCGCCTCGTCCGGGTAGTCGAGCACGAGGCCCGCGATCCGGTGCACGAGGGCGCGCTGGCGGTCGTCGAGCCCGCGGCTCGCCGCGCCACGCGCGACCCCGCGGTCCGCCCCGCCACGGAGCCGTGGTCTGGTCAACGGGCTCATGACGCGGTCCCTCCGTCGGCTTCGGATCGTCGGCCGGTGCCGGCACCCGGGTCGGTGCCGGCGCCGGTGCTCGGCGGATCGGGTGGTGCGTCGTGCGGTTCGCCGCGCCGTGGGAAGAGCCCCCCGGGGGTGCCACGCCCGTCCCAGTTCAGCAGGTTGACGCGGGCGTGCGGGCTCGCCGGGTCGGCGCTGGTGTCCGCGGTCTGGCGGTCCTTGAGCGCCCGGAAGTTCTCGACCGCGAGGGGCGTCCCCGCGCCGGAACCCTCACCGAACGGTCCCGAGCCGCCCATGCCCGGGCCGCCGTCGTAGTTCAGGCCGCACTCGGTCGCGAGCTCCTCGAGGTTGTGCGCCTGCTCCGCGTGCGCGGGCGGGATCACGTACCGCTCGTCGTACTTCGCGATCGCGAGCAGCCGGAACATCGCCTCCATCTCCGTGGTCGTCATGCCGACCGCCTCGGGGATCGACGGATCGCCGTCGCGACCCATGGTGATGTCGCGCATGTACGAGCGCATCGCGGCGAGCTTCTTCAGGACGCCGGTGACGGGTGCGGTGTCCCCGGCGGTGAACAGCTCGGCGAGGTACTCCACCGGGATCCGCAGCGTGTCGATCGCGGCGAACAGGTTCCCGGCCGCCTCGGCGTCCTCGCCGGTCTCCGCCACCACGTCCACGACGGGCGACAGCGGCGGGATGTACCAGACCATCGGCATCGTGCGGTACTCGGGGTGCAGGGGAAGGGCGACCTTGTACGTGCTGATCAGGGCCCAGATCGGCGACCGTTGCGCCGCGAGGACCCAGTCCCGCGGGATGCCCGCCGCCTCCGCCTCACGGACGACGACCGGGTCGAACGGGTCGAGGAACACGCTGCGCTGCGACTCGAGCAGGTCGTGCGGGTCGGTGACGGTGGCCGCCTCGAGCACCTTGTCGGCGTCGTAGAGCACCAGGCCGATGTACCGCAGCCGGCCGACGCACGTCTCCGCGCACACGGTCGGCAGGCCGACCTCGATCCGCGGGAAGCAGAACGTGCACTTCTCGGCCTTGCCGGTCTTGTGGTTGAAGTAGACCTTCTTGTACGGGCACCCGGTCACGCACTTGCGCCAGCCGCGGCACTTGTCCTGGTCCACGAGGACGATGCCGTCCTCGGCACGCTTGTAGATCGCGCCGGACGGGCACGACGCGGCGCACGACGGGTTGAGGCAGTGCTCGCAGATCCGGGGCAGGTAGAACATGAACGTCTGCTCGTAGGCGATCTTGACCTTGTCGGAGACCTTGGCGAGCACGGGGTCCGCGGCCAGCAGCTCGGAGCCGCCGAGGTCGTCGTCCCAGTTCGCGCTCCACGCGATGTTCATGTCCTTGCCGCTGATGAGCGACATCGGGCGGGCGACGGGGCTGTGCTCCTGCAGCGGCGCGTTCGTCAGGGTCTCGTAGTCGTACGTCCAGGGTTCGTAGTAGTCCTGGATCGACGGCATCTTGGGGCTGGAGAAGATCGTCGCGAGGTTCTTCAGGCGACCGCCGGCCTTGAGCTGGAGCCGCCCGCGCTTGGTCAGCGTCCAGCCGCCCTCCCACGTCTCCTGGTTCTCGTAGGTGCGGGGGTAGCCCTGTCCGGGGCGGGTCTCGACGTTGTTGAACCACACGTACTCGGTGCCGGTGCGGTTGGTCCACGCCTGCTTGCACGTGACCGAGCAGGTGTGGCACCCGATGCACTTGTCGAGGTTCATCACCATCGACATCTGGGCCATGATGCGCATCAGTACGCCACCTCCTGGGCGCGACGGCGGATGACCGTCACCTCGTCGCGCTGGTTGCCGGTCGGTCCGAGGTAGTTGAACGCGAAGGACAGCTGCGCGTAGCCGCCGATCAGGTGGCTCGGTTTCATGAGGATCCTGGTCAGGGAGTTGTGGATCCCGCCGCGCTTGCCGGAGGTCTCGGTCTTGGGGACGTCGATCAGGCGGTCCTGCGCGTGGTACATGTACACGGTGCCCTCGGGCATCCGGTGCGAGACGATCGCGCGGGCCACGACGACGCCGTTGCGGTTGACCGCCTCGATCCAGTCGTTGTCCTTGACGCCGATCTTCGCGGCGTCCTTCTCGCTCATCCAGATGCCGGGACCGCCGCGCGAGAGGCTCAGCATCAGCAGGTTGTCCTGGTACTCGGAGTGGATGGACCACTTGCTGTGCGGGGTCAGGTAGCGCACGGTGATGCCGAGCTCACCGGTGTCGCCGAGCTCGGGCTCGTTGAACAGCGCCGTCATGTTGAGGGGTGGCCGGAAGATCGGGAGCTGCTCGCCGAGCTCGGTCATCCAGTCGTGGTCGAGGAAGAAGTGCATCCGACCCGTCAGGGTGTGCCACGGCTTGAGCCGCTCGACGTTGATCGTGAACGGGGAGTAGCGCCGGCCGCCGGTCTCCGAGCCGGACCACTCGGGCGACGTCAGCACCGGGGTGGGCGCGGCCTGGGTGTCCGCGAAGGTGACCTGCTTGCCCTCGTTCTCCGCGGCGAGGTCGGCCAACCGGCGACCCGTGCGCGTCTCGAGCGTGTGGAACCCGGCCGTCGCGAGGTGGCCGTTGGTGGTCCCGGACTGCGCGAGGATCGCCTCGCACACGTGGATGTCCCGCTGGAGCGACGGCCGGCCGTCGGCGACACCGCCGCGGACCCGACCGTTCTTGTGCCCGAGGTACTCGATCGGCTTGGTCAGGTCGTAGGTGATCCCCTTGGTCGTCGCGCCGAGGGTGTCGGCCAGCGGCCCGAGCGCGCCGAGCTTGTCCGCGACCGCGGCGTAGTCACGCTCGACGACGACCAGCTTCGGCATCGTCTTGCCGGGGATCGGCTCGCACTCGCCGAGCTTCCAGTCCAGCACCCGGCCCGACGGTGTCGCCATCGCGTCCGGGGTGTCGTGCAGGAGCGGCATCGCGACGACGTCCTTCCGGACGCCGAGGTGCTCCGCCGCCATCGTCGAGAACGCCCGGGCGATCGTGTGGAACGTGTCGAAGTCGGTGCGGGTCTGCCACGGCGGGGCGATCGCCGGGTTGAACGAGTGCACGAACGGGTGCATGTCGGTGCTCGACAGGTCGTACTTCTCGTACCAGGTCGCCGCCGGGAGCACGATGTCCGAGAACAGCGTCGTGCTCGTCATCCGGAAGTCGAGGGTGAGCAGCAGGTCGAGCTTGCCCACCGGGGCGTCCTCGCGCCAGGTCACGTCCCGCGGGCGGTCGACGGCCTCCGCCTCGGTCGCGCGCACGGCGTGGTCGGTCCCGAGCAGGTGCTTGAGGAAGTACTCGTTGCCCTTCCCGGAGCTGCCCAGCAGGTTCGAGCGCCAGATCGTCAGCAGCCTCGGGAAGTTCTCCGGGGCGTCCGGGTCCTCGCCGGCGAACCTCAGGCTGCCGTCCTTGAGCGCCGACGGCACGTACTGGTCCACCGGGAGGCCGGCGGCTGCCGCGTCGTCGGCCAGGGCCAACGAGCTGCGGTCGAACGTCGGGTACGAGGGCATCCAGCCGAGCCGTGCGGACTTGGCGAGAACGTCGACGGTGGACATCCCGCCGAACGCGCCGGGCTTCTCGCCGGTCCGGTGGTTCGAGGACAACGCGTCGGCGCTGAACGTGTCGTAGCGGAACTGGTCGGTGTGCAGGTACCAGTACGCGGTCTGGATCATGTGGCGCGGCGGGCGCGACCAGTCGAGCGCATTCGCGTACTGGGTGAACCCGGTGAGCGGACGGACCTTCTCCTGGCCGACGTAGTGCGCCCAGCCGCCGCCGTTGACACCCTGGGTGCCGCAGAGCGTCGTGAGCGTCAGGAAGGCGCGGTAGATGGTGTCGGCGTGGAACCAGTGGTTGAC
>JAJYCD010000110.1 GCA_021778635.1 Actinomycetes bacterium | reverse complement strand
GGCTGGCTCGTCCGCGGGATCGCCCGCTCGTGGGGTCTCGACCCGGCGCTGACCTCGGTCGACCTGATCACCGTCTCGGAGAACGCGACCTTCCTCGTGGCCACGGGCGGCATCCCCGTCGCGGTCACGCGCGTCGCGCGCCCCGGGTACATGGCGAGCTCGGCGGAGTTCGAGTCGGAGGTCGCGTGGGTGGCCGCGCTCGGGGCGTCCGACCTGGTGCGCGTGCCGCGCGGCATCCCGACGGTGGAGGGCAGGTTCGTCGCGACGGTCGTGGACGACCACGGTGCGTCGTGGTCCTGCGTGAGCTACTCCTACGTCGAGGGGAGCATCCTCGAGGACGTCGCCGAGCCGGTCCCGTACTACCGCGAGATCGGTCGCACGACCGCCCACCTCCACGACCACGCCGGGTCGTGGACCCCGCCCCGCGGGTTCCGCCGGCACTCCTGGACGACGGCCGACATGGTCGGTCCCACCTGCCGGTGGGGCAGGTGGCAGGACGTGAGCTTCACGGTGGCGGAGCGCTGCCTCCTGGCGTCCGCCGAGCGGGCGGCCCTCGCGACCATCGCCGACGTGCCGCGCACCCCGACCGACTGGGGTCTGATCCACGCCGACCTGCGCCCGTCGAACCTCATGATCGACGACGACGTGCTGACCGTCATCGACTTCGACGACTGCGGCTACTCCTGGTACCTGTACGACTTCGCGTCGGCGCTCACGTTCATGGAGCACGTCGACGACGCCCCGACCATGGCGAAGGAGTGGGTCGAGGGGTACTCCGAGGTCCGCCCGCTCTCCCGCACGGACGAGCAGCTCGCGTGCGCGCTGTCGATGATCCGCCGCCTGCAGATGCTCGGTTGGACCACGACGCACCGCGAGGACGCCCTGCCACCCGCCCTGTGGACCGCTCAGAGGGACGGCACCCTCGCCGTGGCCGAGAAGTTCCGACGGTCTCCGACGTGGTTGATCGACTGAGCCGTCCGGCGGCCGTCCTGCTGGACATGGACGGGACGCTCCTGGACTCCGAGCCGCTGTGGTCCGCTGCCGCGCGCCGTCTCGCCGAGGCCCAGGGGCGCCCGTGGAGCACCTCCGATGACCGCGAGATCGTCGGGTGGTCCATCCCCGCCGTCGCGTCCTACCTGCGCGGTCGCGGCGTCGGGCAGGACGAGACGTGGATCGTGGACCAGCTCCACGGGCACGTCGGCGCCGCGATGCTCGGCTCGCTGCCGTGGCGTGAGGGCGCGTTCGAGCTGCTCACGCTGCTGCGGGATGCTGAGGTTCCCGTCGCCCTCGTGACCATGACCTACCGACGCCTCGCCGACCTCGTCGTGCGGGCCGCGCCGCCACGCACCATCCAGGTGCTCGTCACCGGCGACGACGTGAGGTGGGGGAAGCCGCACCCCGAGGCGTACCGCACCGCTGCCGGGCTGCTCGGCGTCGACCCGTGGCGCTGCGTCGCCGTCGAGGACTCCCCGACCGGCGTCGCGTCCGCGCTCGGGAGCGGTGCCTGGACCTACGCGGTCGACCCGTCCCAGACGATCCCCCGGCCGCATGCCGACGCCGCGCGGCTGCGATGCGTGGACGGCCTCGGACCGGTGATCGCGGAGCTGCGCGAGCTCCTGGGTGCTCCGGGGCCCGCGGGGCTCGGTGCGGTGTTGGAACCCGGAGAGGGCCTCCGGGCGGAGCCTGCCGGTCGGTCGACTCGACCCGCATGACGGCGGAGGGCGTCACCGTGCCGGTTGTGCCAGTCGCGGACGGTGCCGCGGGGCGCCAGCGAGGCGCCAGGGAGACGCGGTCTGGTGCCGCGCCGGACGGTGCTTGCCCGCTGCCGGCCGTTCTGCCGGACACTGGGTCGACCGCACTGACGTGCTCGCCCGAAGGAGTGCCGATGCCCGGAGCCGCACCGCGCGCGGACCGGCCCGCCCTCGCGCGTCGACTGGGCACCGCCGACGCGGTCGTGATCGGGCTCGGCTCGATGATCGGCGCGGGCGTATTCGCGGCGTTCGCACCGGCCGCCGCCGCAGCGGGCGGTGGGCTGCTGATCGGGCTCGCGCTCGCGGCCGTCGTCGCCTACGGCAACGCGACGTCGTCGGCGCAGCTCGCGGCCCAGTACCCGACGTCGGGCGGCACCTACGTCTACGGGCGCGAGCAGCTCGGCGCGTGGTGGGGGTTCGTGGCCGGGTGGGCGTTCGTCATCGGCAAGACGGCGAGCTGTGCGGCGATGGCGCTGACCTTCGCCGCGTACGCCGCGCCGGGTGCCGAGCGGCCGGTGGCCGTCGTCGCGGTGCTCGCGCTCGCGGCCGTCAACTACCGAGGGATCACCCGGACGGCGCGGCTCGCCCGCGTGATCGTCGCGATCGTGCTGGTCGCGCTGGCTGTGGTGGTGGCCGCGAGCCTCGGCGGAGGGCACGCGGACCTCGGCCGGGTGACGGCGCTCGGCCTGGGCGGCCACGGTTGGTACGGGATCCTGCAGTCCGCCGGGCTGCTGTTCTTCGCGTTCGCGGGGTATGCGCGGATCGCGACCCTGGGCGAGGAGGTACGCGACCCGTCGCGCACGATCCCGCGGGCGATCCAGCTCGCGCTCGGCCTGACGGTCGTCGTGTACGCGGTGATCGCGGTCGCGCTGCTGGCCGTGCTCGGTCCGGACGGGATCGCGCGCACCACGGCGCCGCTCGCCGCCGCGGTCGACGCCGGAGGCTGGGCGTGGGCCACGGTCGTCGTGCGGATCGGTGGAGCCGCGGCGTCCCTCGGGGCGTTGCTGGCGTTGATCGCGGGTGTCGGGCGGACGTCGCTCGCGATGGCCCGGGAGCGCGACCTGCCGGGCTGGCTCGACGCGGTGCACCCGCGCTACCGGGTGCCGCACCGGGCCGAGGCTGCGCTCGCGGTGGTCGTCAGCGTGCTGGTGGTGACCGTTGACCTGCGCGGTGCGATCGGCTTCTCGTCGTTCGGGGTGCTCACGTACTACCTGATCGCCAACCTCGCCGCGTTCACGCAGGGTCGCGATGCGCGACGGTTCCCGCGCTGGCTGCCGGTGCTCGGGGCGGTGGGCTGCGTGACGCTCGTGGCGACGTTGCCGCCGTCGGCGATCGGGGTCGGGTGCGGGGTGCTGGCTGTGGGAGTCGGGTACCGGTGGGTGCGGGTGAGGCTCGCGGGTCGGGTGCGAGACGACGGCGCCGAAGCTGGCGAAAGGCGCTGAACCCCCAGGGTGCAGGACCGGTGCGCGAGGGGTGCGAGCAGTGTCGGGCTAGCGACTACTCGCCAATGTGCCCCCACGCCGTGAGGTCCTGACCTTGGGGGTTCGCGACGTGGCCGGGTCGCATGCCCCGTGTGGTTGCCGTGGTCTGTCGTCTCGCCTCCGGCAGCCATCCGATCGCTGAGCGTGGCCCTGCACTCCGACGGGCCCTGCGGGCGGTTCACGCGTGGTCGGGGTCGGTGCTCCGCACCAAGGTGCTCACGTCGGGCGTGAAGGTGCCCGCATGGCCCGTCTGTGTTCCGGGCTGGTGCTCCGCTATCGGATGGACGCCTCAGTGCGAGCCCGGCCCGCACGCGCCCGCGGGCGCGGTGGGGTCGACTGTCCCGAGCGGGGCGGCGGTGCGGTGCGTGCTCGGCGCTGGCGCGCCGTGCGCGCGCCCCGCACCCCCGTCCCCGCAGCGGGGCACGCCCGGCCCGTACCGGCTCTCGGGGTGGCTTCGAGGGCTCCCCAGTAACGTTGCTTCTTCAAGTCAAGAGCGCCGCTCCGCCGCGCCCTCGCTCGGCCGGGTGAGGACTCCCTCATACCCAACGCACTCGACAAGCAAGGGATCTCGGCCACGCGTCGCCTGATATCGGTTAAAGATGACGATGCCGTACATGTGCAGCCCGTGCATGAGTGGCAGGAATCTCGCGGCCCCCATGTTGACTTTCTCGCCCACGTTGTACCCGAGACTCGGGCATCGACCAACAAACCGCTCGTCTGCAACGCCTCCACGGTGAGCCCAAACGTTTCGAATCTGCTGAGACTGAAACACGGCTGACTTGATCGCGTCGGGTACTTCTCCACTGAGGCCAACCATCCGGAGTAGTCTTTCGAACTTTGATACTCCGACGGCGAGATCCGCGTCCGTCGCGCGCGTCGC
The DNA here is from genome assembly GCA_021778635.1 of Actinomycetes bacterium. Lineage (GTDB taxonomy): Bacteria > Actinomycetota > Actinomycetes > Actinomycetales > Cellulomonadaceae > JAJDFX01. The sequence continues at coordinate 5,251 of JAJYCD010000110.1, read as the reverse complement.
CTCATTCAGGATCGCCCGACAGCGGTCATGTTCAGAGGCCCCTAGGAGAGCCACTGGGAGCTTCACTTTGCTGAATGCTGCACCAGAGAGGTGCGAGGGATCAACTTCCAGCATTGCCACAAAGAGGTCCTCTACGAAACACTCGAGTGCGCCCCACAGACCGAGGAGCGAATGCGCATGCAGAGTGGGAAACCCGGCTTCGGACTCCTTCTTGGAGAGCGCGGAGGTCCTCTCTGCGTGTGCGATACTTTCGACGTCCGAGTCTTCGAGAGCACCGTGAAGGATTTTCAGTATCTCAGGGATGCGCTGGACTCGCATGAATCCTTCGTGTGTAACATGCACGAGAATCTCGGTCTGCTCGCTGTATTCCAGCCAGGTGTCGAAAGTCTGCCGGATCAAGACGGGAGCATTGGTCGGGAGCTCGGAGGCTGCATCGCTCATGGTCTGACTATCTCAGCGATCCGGGGGAAATCTCGAACTTCTCGGGTAGACGACACCGGTCCCGGGATGCGGTCGAGTGGGCGGTTTCACAACTTGTCGGGTTGGCGACTCGCGACGAACCGCTGAGTTGCTTCGTGCCGTCCAGGACTACCCGAACGTCCTTCGGCAGATGGCTTCCTCAGGTCGACGGCCGCAGTCCTCTTCGTAGATGCACGCGACGCATGCTGTCAGGTCCGTTCGCCCCGGCCAGGGATGGAGACGAGAACCGTGTCCACACTCGGGGCACGGCTCATCTGGAGCCCGTTCTCTGCTCGGGGTCATGCGCCAGCGTTCGAACATGCGAACAGAGTGCCAGTGCGACGTCGTCCGTCACGCATGGATGTATTAGCGACTTGTCGCATTGGCGGCCGAGTTCACCCCGGCGACCGTCGAGTCCCCCTGTCCCCATGCCTATGCCAGCCGGTCAGGGATGGGCACTCCGTATCGTCGAGCTGATGTGACCACGTCCAGGAGGAGTGATGACTCCCGTGCCAGTTCCTCGGCATCCAGCGCGGCAAGTCCCTCGAGTTGATTCGCGAGGAGTGCGCGGGTGTCGTCGTATGCGCCGCTTGTCTTCCGGATCCTCCACAGGAGGTCCTCAACCTCGGTCCGCGAAGCGGGGATGAAATCGGACCAGAGGTCACCTCGACGGTGTGGGTAGCCCAGGAGGTTGCTCATGGCGTTGTCGACAGCAATGAACTGATCCTGCGGAATCTCACTCCTCGGCCAGGACGTCAGGACACCGCGAACCTCGTCTCGGTCGAGTCCGAACAGCGTGTGAAACTCCCAGTCCGGGAAGAACGGCCCCTCCACCGCAGCACGAAGACATGCCCGGAGAGTCCCCTCGTCCCGATCCGTCAGGGACTCCCGCCAGGCTCGAATGCTCATGGCAGGAGCATGGCGCATCCGCAACGGCCGTCAACCCGATCAGCGTGGAGGAGTCGCCGCCAGCGGGGACTTGACCGGGAACTCGCCAGAGTGGTGGCCGGTGCCGGTCCTGCGGGTGGCTTGGCGACTTGTCGGGTTGCCGTCTTGGGTTGGCACCGGCACCGAGCCATTCGCGTGAGGCGCGGGCCAGTGATGCGCTAGCCCCGCCGAACGGTCAGACCCGCGGCCTTGCTCCGGTTACACGGCCCGCAGAGCACTTGAAGGTTCTCCGGAGCGCTACTGCCCCCCATCGCAACCGGGATCACGTGGTCGAACTGCAGTTCGTGCACGGCACCGCAGTGTCGGCAGCGTCCGCCGTCGCGATTCCAGACGAACTGCTTGACATCATCGGGGATGCTCCCGCGCGGTGACGGCGGCCGGGGCGCGCCTCCCATTGCGACGGCTGCCTGCGCTCGTTCGACCCGCGCCGCTTCTCGCTGCTGACGCGTGACGAGCAGGGCGTAGATCTGATCGGCGCGTAGCCCGTCATTGTCCCAGTAGAAGGCGTTTTGGAACTGCCAGTAGGCTCGACTCTCGACTCTCGCGACGGGAACGGGCTGCTGGATCTGCTGCTGAGATCTGGCCGAAAATTCAGCCTCGCTGAGCTTGCTAAGGCGGTATTCTTTCCGCCCGACCTTCAGCGTCAACCAGCCTTTGCCTCCGAAGATTCCAGACTTGTATGAAACAGTCACGTTTTCTGCCCGACGCAGCATCAAGCCTCCATCACGTCGCGGACGAAGCCTCCGGTGAAATCGACCGCGAGGCGAACACGGGGACCGACAATGCAACTTACACCGGCACAGCACGCCACGAAAGGGCGTTCGTCATCCGCCCAGACCTCGACCTGATGGGACACCACTTGCCCACCGATCGGCTGTCGGCCTGCCGGAACGGCAGGCGCCCATGATCAGATCGCGAGCGGTGGTCGTCCGCTCGGCGAGTGTGGGGGTGTATTTGCAGCTTGTCGGGTTGGCGACCCGGGTCGCCCCACACACGGTCGTCGCCGCGATATGTGCCCGACCTTCGGAACCGACCGGCTTCGCCCGATCACGAGGTACGCCTGCGGCGGTGCGTCGACGGCTTCTGGTCGGTGATCTCCTCGGCGAACCGGGGTCCGCGTCCGCTGGCGCCGGTACGTGCGTCACTCCGGCGTCTGCTGCGCGAGCCAGTCGTCGAACGTGGTGACACCAAGCTGCGCGCCGGGTCCAGGCAGAAGTCCCTCTCCCGCCATCTCGAGGCTGAACGGTCCGTCGCGCCAGCTCGCCCGGAGCCGGGTCGGGTCCCGTCGGGCGGTCAGGGTGCGGCGAGCCATGTCGACGAGGTCCAGGGTCTCCGGTCCGGCGAGGTCGACGGCTCTGCCTTGCGGTGGCCCGGCAGCGGCGTCGACCAGTGCGGCGGCGACGTCGGCGATCGCGACCGGTTGCAGCAGCAGCGGTGCGACGGTCGCGACGCCGTCGCGGGTGGTCCAGCCGACGACCATCTCGGCGAAGTCGAAGAACTGGGTCGTGCGCTGGATGGTCCACGGCACCTGCCCGGCCTCGACCAGCTGCTCCTGCCGCCGCTTGCCGTCGTAGTGACCGGTGCCCTTCGCACGGTCCAGCCCGACGATCGACAGCAGGACGTGGTGACGGACCCCCGCACGAACCTCGGCTTCCAGGAGGTTGCCGGTCGCGGTGGCGAAGAACTCCACCGCCGTGGCGGGATCGGTCGCCGGCGTATTCGTCACGTCGATGACGACGCTCACGCCGTGCAGCGCCTCGTCCAACCCGGCACCGGTGACCACGTCCACCCCGGTCGACCGCGCGACCTCGGTGACCTCACGCCCCGCCGCGCGCAGGGCCTCGACCGTGCTTCGGCCGACGCGCCCGGTCGCACCGATCACGGCCACCTGCCCCATCTCCGTCTCCACCCGGCCAGTGTGCGCAGCGCGCGGCGCCGATGCCACGTGGTGGAGGTACCGACGCGACACGGTTGCGCGATGGGCGTGGACCGGTCTGCTCCGTCCGGTCCACGTGCCGTCGCCGGATCATGCAGTCCGCACCCCGGGAATCGGACGATGAGCAGGATGAGAATCGGTCAGTTCGCAGGCAACCTCGAACGCGAGGCAAAGCAATCAGCGGCCGCGAGCGTCACGACTGCCTGACACTCTTCAGCTCGGGCTGCGAGCGTGCGGGTCGACCGCGTCGCGCTCGTGGCCGAGCACGGCGTCGGGGTCGCCTGTGCGGAGTCGGCACCGCGTGGTGTGGCCCGTATTCACACCCGGTAGGTGCGGGTCTCGGTAGACGCCGCGGGAGACCTCCCCGGGGCGTGTCGAGAGTGCGGCACTTCCACAACGGTTCTGTCATCACTGCCGGTGAGGACGTGGGCGGCGTCGGACGGGATGGACGTGCATCGGCAGCTCGTCGAGCCCTCTGTCGGTGTGCGCCCCCGATGCCCGCGCGCTACTCGCAGGCGATGCCGTCGCCGTCGCGATCGAGCTTCGTGGAGTACCCCGGGTCGCCGATGTGGATCGGGGCCGCGCCCGCGGCTCGTGCGGCGGTGCAGTTCGCGTAGTAGACCGACGTGTCCGGAGCGGGCACGGGGTCGACGACGGCCGGTTGGGGTGCGGACTCGGCTGCAGCGGCCGGGGCGGGCGGCACGTTCGATCCCGACGGCAGGGCTTCACCCGGGCACGTCGACAGTACGCTGACCATCGCGTTGCGCTCGGCGTCGGTCACCCACAGGCCGTAGGTGTACTTCACGCCGACCTGCCGGGCGACGTACCGGCACCGGTAGGCCTTGTTCGGGGGCAGCCAGGTGGCGGCATCGCCGTCGCCCTTCTGCGTGTTGAGCGGACCGTCGACGGCCAGCAGGTTCATCGGGTCGTTGGCGAACGCAGTGCGGCGGGTCGCGTCCCAGGACTGTGCGCCCTTCTGCCAGGCGTCGGACAGAGCCACGACGTGGTCGATCTGGACCGCGTTGCTCGTCTCGTTGCCGCGGACGAAGTCGATCGTCTTGGCGCTGTACGGGTCCGCAAGCGTCCCGGTCAGCACGACGCAGTCGTGAGTCCCTGCCTCGAAGGTCTGCGGCTCGAGGTCGCGGGCGAGGATGTCGTTGCGGGTGTCGCACCCGTTGTGGTCGACGTCGACCCATCCGCTGCCGAACTGGTCGCGCGAGTAGCCGGTCTTCGGTGCGCGCCCTTTCACTGCGAGCAGCATGGCCGTGGCGAGAGCGGTCTGCGGGGCTGCGGTCGCGCCGACGGACGTCACGTCGACCGTTGCGGCCAGCTCGGGAGCCGCCAGCTGATCGGCTTGCTGCTGGAGAGACGGTTCCGTCGGAGACTCAGCGGGCTGCGCGGTGGACGAAGCCGTCGATCCGGCGAGAGTCGCCGCAGAGGTCGTCGCCTCGCGGGGGGCGGTGCACGCCGACGCGACGACCACGATGGCGAGGCCTCCGGCCAGGACCCCAGCCCTGGTCCGGCGGGTGGTCGTCCCGAGCCGCGCAGCGAAGCGGACGACGGCCGAGCTCGAGGTGGTCGTGACGTCGGCGTCGAGCTCGCTCGGAGGCATACCTGCCGGATCGACAGTGCGAAGAGGTGCCTTGAGGACGATGGGGCAGGCAGAAGAGTGACTCGCGCAGGGTGCCATGGCGCCCGGCGCGAGGCCGCGCCTCAGCCCTGGTCACCGACGAGAGCGTTGGCCCGCGCCTCGGGGACTCCCAGGATGAGAAGGCTCGTGATCGTTGCCGCGCGGGCGTCGAGGGTCCCGTCCGAGAGCCCGCCATCCGCGATGGAGAAGACGGTGGCGTAGGCGACCTGGCTGAGGATTCCCGCGGGCAGGTGTCGCCCGAACACCTGGCTGTCCTG
>JAJYCD010000022.1 GCA_021778635.1 Actinomycetes bacterium | reverse complement strand
GACCCCACCGCGGAGACGATCAGCGGTGCCGGCCCGGCGCTCGGCGTGTCGGAGCCGGCGCGACGCGCGCCGACGGCAGCCCGCACCTCGTCGCCGAGGTGGGCGCTGCCGCCCGGCGCGTGGGCCACCGCGCGTCGCTCGGGCAGCGGCCACCGGACCTCGCCGTCGCCGACGCCGACGTCGCCCAGGCCGGCCTTCCACCCCGTGACGAGATGACGGTCCAACCGCGCCGGGGCGATCACGACGACGCGGTCGACCCCCCGGTGGAACATCGCCGCGACCGCCGTCGTCGACGCGTCTCGGATCACGTCCGTCACTCCGTCCTCGCGCCCGCCCGCGCCGGGGACGAGCAGGACGGTGCCCGGGACGAGGGCCGCGGCGATCAGCATGCACCGACGGTACCCAGTAGCACCCGCTCTGACTGCCATCCGACCGGCCGCTGTCGGTGTCAGGGGCCCGCGGTAGGCTACCTCATGGGCATCTTCCGGGACGGTCCACTCGGCCGACGGCGGGGATCGGCACGGTCCGAGGACGCGCCCGAGGCACCGGACGCTCGCGCGGCTGCCGTCGCACGGCTGCCGCAGGTGGAGCGCACGCCCGTCGCGCACGACGTCCCCTATCCGCTGGCGAGCAACCGGATCGTCCGCTGGTTCGAGACCAACGACTTCAGCTACTTCGTCGACAACGACGGCGACCTCGGCGGGATCTGGCGGGGCAGGTTGTTCTACTTCTTCCTCTTCGGCGACGCCTCGGAGATCCTGCAGACCCGAGGCCAGTGGAACCGCGAGGTGTCGATCGAGCGACTCGAGGAGATCCTCGACCACTGCAACGAGTGGAACGCCGAACGGATCTGGCCCAAGGCCTACGCGCGGGTGCGCGACAACGGCATGGTCCACGTCGTGACCGAGGTCGCCACGGATCTCGAACCCGGTGTCACGGAGGACCAGCTCAGCCAGCTCTTGTTCTGCGGGCTGAGCACCGGCTCGATGTTCTTCGACTCGCTCGACGAGCTCTACCCCGACCCGGTCGGGCTCGCGCCATGAGCGCCAACCAGCGGACCGGCTGGCTCGCCCGGTTGTTCGGCGAGACGCGTCCCGCGACCTCGCCGTTGATCGAACGCGTCGAACGACCGACACCGATCACCCGCGACCGGGTGGCGTCGTACCTGCGCCGTCGTGGCTACCGGTTCGTCGTCGACGCCGAAGGCGACCTCACCGGCACCTGGGACGACAACCGGTTCTGGTTCCTGCTGCTCGGCGACGACGACGAGATACTCCAGGTGCGCGGTCGTTGGCATCGCCAGCTTCCGGTGGAGCAGCGCCGCGGGCTCGCGCTCGCACTGAACGACTGGAACCGCGAACGGATCTGGCCCAAGGTGTACGTGCGCGAGGAAGAGGGCGCTCTCTCGCTCTACAGCGAGGTGTCGGTGGACCTGGAGCGCGGCGCCACCGACGCGCAGATCGGTCAAGCGATCACCTGCGGTCTCGGCACGGGCGTCAAGATGTTCGACGCGCTGCTCGGCCTTCTTCCACCCGGGTCGCTCGACGCGCCCTCCGAGTGACCCGACCGTCCGAGTGACCAGACCGGCCGAGCGACGCGACCGGGAGGCGTTCAGCTCCGCCGACCCGGCATCCCGAGAGCCACAGCGCCACCCCCGCTGCGCGGGTGCTCATGGTCGTCGCCGGACAGACGCGCCCGCTCCCGGGCCTCCCACGCGTCCCCTGCGCGTGTCCGGCGGACCGCGAACGTCCCGCCCTGAACGCCCGAGTCCGCGACCAGGTAGTGCGGCGCGCCGTGCGTCACGTCGACCGTCACAAGATCCCCCGGGCGCGGCAGCCCGGACCCGCGTCGGCCTGCAAGACCGTCCTCCGGGAGGCCGCGAGGCGGCTCGGCGGCACGGGCGTCACCCGGTAGACCGACGTGGACGAGCCGGTTGTCGGCTGCGCGACCGGAGACGCGATGCGACGAACCGTCCTTGCGCCCCTCGCCCTCCGCGATCAGCACCTCGACCGTCCGACCGACCTGAGCGGTGTTCTCGTCGAGAGCGATCCGGTCCTGGAGGGCGACCAGACGTTCGTACCGCTCCTGGACGACGGACTTCGGCAGCTGGTCCGGAAGATCGGCCGCCGGGGTGCCGGGCCGCGGGGAGTACTGGAAGGTGAAGGCCGACGCGAATCGCGCCTGCTCCACGACCCGCAACGTCTCGGCGAAGTCCTCCTCGGTCTCCCCGGGGAATCCGACGATGATGTCGGACGTGATGGCAGCGTCGGGCATCGCGGCGCGGACACGGTCCAGGATGCCCAAGAACCGGTCTGACCGGTACGAGCGCCGCATCGCGCGGAGCACCCGGTCCGATCCGGACTGGAGCGGCATGTGAAGCTGCGGCATGACGGTCGGGGTCTCGGCCATCGCCGCGATCGTGTCGTCCGTGAAGGCGGCGGGGTGCGGAGACGTGAACCGTACCCGTTCGATCCCGTCGACCGCACCGGTCGCGCGCAGGAGCTTGGCGAACGCCGCGCGATCCCCGAACTCGACCCCGTACGAGTTGACGTTCTGCCCGAGGAGAGTGACCTCGATGGCACCCTGCCCGGCGAGCGCCGCGACCTCCGCGAGGATCGCACCCGGACGGCGGTCGCGCTCCTTGCCCCTGAGGTGCGGGACGATGCAGAAGGTGCAGGTGTTGTTGCACCCGACGCTGATCGACACCCAACCCGCGTAGACCGACTCGCGACGCGTCGGCAGCGTCGACGGGAAGACGCTGAGCGACTCGGCGATCTCGACCTCCGCACGCGCGTTGTGACGCGCGCGCTCCAGAAGGACCGGAAGCACGTCGATGTTGTGCGTGCCGAACACGACGTCGACCCAGGGCGCCCGGTCGACGATGCCGGTCCGATCCTTCTGGGCCAGGCATCCCCCGACGGCGATCTGCATGCCCGGACGTGCTCGCTTGACGCTCGCGAGCTGCCCCAGGTTTCCGTAGAGCTTGTCGGCGGCGTTCTCCCGCACCGCGCAGGTGTTGATCACGATGACGTCGGCCGCACCGTCGGCCGCGTCCTCGGCCGACGCAGGGACGTAACCGGCCTCCTCCAGGAGACCGGCCATGTGCTCGGAGTCGTGGACGTTCATCTGGCATCCGAGGGTGCGGACCAGGTAGGTTCGCGCATCCCCGAGCGTCGCCGCGGCGGGGGACGAGGGGGTGCCGCTCGGGATCGGCACGCCGGGGATCGTGGTCGTCGACATCTCGTCTAGGGTACGGCGACGGACGATGGCGTCAGCACGCCACGACCGGCGACCTACCGGCGCGACCGCCACCGCGCCGGATCACCGCCCGGGCTGCGCACGGTCAGCCCGCCGTTGCCGAGGCGCGGATCTCCCGGACGACCGTCACCTTGATCTCCCCCGGGTAGGTGAGGTCGGCCTCGATGTGGCGAGCGATCGCCACGGCCAGCCCCGGAAGTGCGACGTCGCCGACCTCGCTGGGCTCGACGACGACCCGCACCTCACGGCCCGCGGACATCGCGAGTGCACGCCGGACTCCTGGGTGGGCCACGACCAGCTGCTCGAGCCGGTCCATCCGCTCGACGTACTGGTCGAGCTCCTCGCGGCGGGCCCCGGGTCGCGCCGCCGACGCGGCGTCGGCCGCCTGGACGAGGACCGCCTCGACCGTCGCCGCGGGCACCTCGTCGTGATGGGCAGCTATCGCATTGACCACGGGCTCGGCCTCGCCGGCACGGCGCGCGAGCTCGGCACCGATCAACGCGTGGGTGCCCTCGATCTCTGCCGGTCTCGCCTTGCCGATGTCGTGCAGGAACGCCGCCCGCCGGGCGAGATCGACGTCCGCGCCCACCTCGGCAGCGACGGTGGCGGCGATCTGGGCGCACTCCACGAGATGGAGGAGCACGTTCTGCCCGTAGGAGGTACGGAGCCGCAGCCGCCCGAGGGTCGCGACCAGGTCAGGGTGCAGGTCGCGGACGCCCGCGCGCTCCGCCGCCTCATGACCCGCGGCGATGGTGCGGTCGTCGGCGCCGGCGAGAGCATCTTCGTAGGCTGCCTCGATGCGTTGGGGGTTGATCCGTCCGTCGGCGATCAGCGCCTCGAGCGCGATCTGTGCAACCTCACGACGCTCGGCGTCGAAACAGGACAACGTCACGGAGTCAAGAGACTCGTCGACCAGGACGTTCACGCCGGTCAACGCCTCGAACGCCCGGATGTTGCGGCCCTCCTTGCCGATGATGCGTCCCTTCATCTCCTCGGACGGCAGGGTGAGCACCGACACGACCGACTGCGCACTCGTCGGTGCAGCGATGCGCTGGATCGCGGTGCTGAGGATGCGACGCGCCCGAACGTCCGCCGTCCGACGTGCCTTCACCTCGGCGCGCCTGACGAGCGAGGCACCGTCATTCGCCACCTGGTCCTGGAGCCTGCTCAGGAGAGTCGCGCGTGCCTCCTCCGCGCTCATTCCGGCCACCTGCTCCAACACCTCGACCGTCGATCTCTCCGCCTCGGTCGTCCGGCGGGCAAGACTCACCTCCGCGTCGTGCACGGCCGCGAGACGGGCCTCGGCCGTGCGCGACCGTTCGGCCGCCTCGCGCTCCGCCGCCCGCACGGCGTGCTCGCGAGCCGTGACCTCGTCCACGCGCCGACGCGCGTCGGCGAGCAAGGAACGCGCCTCGTCCTTGATCTCGGCCACGTCGATCTCGGCGCGCGAGCGCTGCTCCGCCGCCTCTCGCCGCGCGATGCTCACCAGGATGAGCGCGACGAGACAGACCAGGAGCAACGCCACGATCACGCCGTACTCACTCGGGACCACGGCGACCTCCGACGTCGGGAAACGGGCCAGATGCCATTGTCCCGGAAAGTGTGAATGCCTGCCGCCAGCTCGGGAGCAGGCGAACCAGCGGGACGAGCGGCACCGCGTCTCCGGTCAGGCCTCGCTGATCGCGTGCGGGTCGTCGCCGTCGTCGATCGTGGTCGGGAGGCCCGAGACCGCGTCGGCGCCCTGCTCGCGCGCCAGGTGCTCGCGCACGAGCTCCATGACGACCCCCGGCGGGTAGCCCTTGCGACCGAGCGCCGCGAGGGTTCGTCGCACGCGGACCTGCGTGTCGAGACCCTGCGTGCTCGCGAGCTTGCGGGCGACCAGTCGCCGCGCCGTGGCGCGTTCGGATTCCGGGTCCAGCTCGGCGAGCGCCGCCGCGGCCAGCTCGGCCGAGATCCCCTTCCGGCGGAGCTCGTCGCCGAGCGCCCGCCGTGCCAGACCGCGGTCGTCGTGGCGCGACCTGACGAGCATGCGCGCATACTCCGCGTCGTCGACAAGTCCCACCTCGGTGAACCGGTCCAGAACGGCCGAGGCGACATCCTCGGGGACGTCGCGTCGGGCCATCGCCTCGGCCAGCTGCGCCCTGCTTCGCGGTGCGCTCGCCAGGAGCCGGAGGGCGATCGCACGCGCGACGGCCTCCGGATCGGGCTCGCGATCGTGTGCGGGCGGCCCCGTCACCGGTGGTTCCGTTGCGCGATCACTCACCCTGACACCTCGCGACCGGGCCCACGACCAACCGGCCTCGCGCCCCTGCCGTCCCGGCGCGCGCGACCGGTCGGCTCAGAAGTCAACCCCGGGACCAGGCTCTGCGGGCGCATCGACCTTGGCACCGACACCGAGCTTCTCCTTGATCTTCTTCTCGATCTCGTTGGACAGATCAGGGTTGTCCCGCAGGAAACCGCGAGCGTTCTCCTTGCCCTGCCCGAGCTGGTCGCCCTCGTAGGTGTACCAGGCACCCGACTTGCGGATGAACCCGTGCTCCACGCCCATGTCGATGAGGCCTCCCTCTCGAGAGATCCCCACCCCGTAGAGGATGTCGAACTCCGCCTGCTTGAACGGCGGCGCCATCTTGTTCTTCACGACCTTGACGCGCGTCCGGTTGCCGACGGCATCGGTGCCCTCCTTGAGGGTCTCGATGCGTCGGATGTCGAGCCGGATCGACGCATAGAACTTCAGCGCCTTGCCCCCGGTCGTCGTCTCCGGGCTTCCGAAGAACACCCCGATCTTCTCGCGCAGCTGGTTGATGAAGATCGCCGTCGTGCCCGACGAGTTCAGCGCGCCGGTGATCTTGCGCAGCGCCTGCGACATCAACCGTGCCTGCAGCCCGACATGGCTGTCGCCCATCTCCCCTTCGATCTCGGCCTTCGGCACGAGAGCGGCGACCGAGTCGATGACCACGATGTCGATCGCGCCGGACCGGATCAGCATGTCCATGATCTCCAGCGCCTGCTCGCCGGTGTCCGGCTGCGACACGAGCAGGGCATCGGTGTCGACGCCGAGCTTCTTGGCGTACTCCGGGTCCAGCGCGTGCTCGGCATCGATGAAGGCGGCGATGCCGCCGGCGCGCTGGGCGTTGGCCACGGCGTGCAGGGCCACCGTCGTCTTCCCGGACGACTCCGGCCCGTAGATCTCGACCACGCGCCCCCGTGGGAGACCGCCGATCCCGAGCGCCACGTCCAGGGCGATCGACCCCGTGGGGATGACCTCGACCGGCGCACGCCCTTCGTCGCCGAGGCGCATGATCGACCCCTTGCCGAACTGACGGTCGATCTGTCCGAGCGCGGCCTCGAGAGCCTTCGCGCGGTCCTGGGGAGCTGCCATGTCATACCTCGTCTTCTCGAGCAGCCTGGGGCTGCGCCTGCTGGGGCTGGCCTGTTCGCACGGCGACGCTATGTCCGACCACCGACACCCGCCTGGCGCCCGGCCCCCACCTGTGGAGTCCGAGCACCCGACGGTCGCCTTGTGGACAAGAGTAGACGAACACCTGTTCGAAAGCGCCCGACACGCCGCGCACGACCGTGGCCCGTGGCGCGGGACGGGTCCGGTCAAGGCGCGAGGTGCGCGAGCCCGGCCCCGAGGTCGACCTGCTCCCCCGGCTGCAGCACGACCGACCGGCACCGCGGGGCGTGGTGGGCGAGAGCCGCGGCGAACGCCGGGCCGGCGCGGTCCATCCAGCCGGGCGGCAACCGCCGGGATGCCGGGGCGTGCAGCGTCCCCCAGTGCACCGGCACCGCGAGGCGTGCGCCGACGACCCGGCAGGCCTCCGCCGCCTGCACCGGGTCCATGTGGCCTCCCGAGAGCCGCGGCCCCCAGCCGCCGACTGGCACCACCGCGACGTCGATCGCCGTCCCGGCGAGCTCGGCCAGGTCAGCCATCGCGGCGAACGGCTCGGTGTCACCCGCGACCCAGATCGTGACAGCGCCGCTGCGCACGAGATGACCGTTCGTCGCGTTGGGTCGGTGCGGCATCGGACGATGACCGTGCACCGCGGGCACGAGCCGTACCGACACGCCGGCCGCGCGGAACCACGCGTCCTCGTGCAGACCGACCGCGGCGTGCAGGCCCTTCGCACGCAGCCACGCGGCGTTCGCCGGCGCGGTGATCACCGGCGCGTCTCCGAGACGCCGCAACGAGGCGAGCTCGGCGTGGTCGTGGTGCAGGTGGGACAGGAGCACGAGGTCCGGGCCCGACCAGTCGACGTCCCGCGGTTGACCGCCCCGCCTCCTCAGCAGCCCGGCGTGCCGCCCGAGCAACGGGTCGGTCACCACCCGCGTGCCGTCGAGGTCGAGCACGGTCGATGCGTGACCGAGCCATCTCAACGTCGTCGTCATCCCCGTAGTCCCTGCTCTCGTGCCCACCGGACCAGCTGGACATGGATCTGCTCGGCGCCGACCGGCATGCGTCGACCCTCCACGTCCTCGAGAAGATCCTCCCCGACGGCCCACCCGGCCGGATGGAGCAGGAACGCGTCGTTCTGCGCACCGCCCACGCCGCCGTGGGAACCGACGAGACCTTCGAACGCGTGCACCCGCCCACCGTCTTCGACCGTCGAGACCAGCACGAGGTCACCGGTGTCGGCCATGGCGGCGACGCGCGCAAGATCCGGCCGAGCCCTCGAACCGAGCCCGGCGAGCGGGTCGATCCCCTCGACCGTCCCGTCGGACAGCACGCACAGCCCGTCGGCGCCGACGGCGACCGGCCCGCGACCACGCGTCTGAACCACGACCACGGCGACGGAGGCGAGGCTCGCGAGACCGGGAACGAGACCGGGCCACCTCTCGCGGATCTCCTCGAGAGGGATGCGCCCCGGCATTCGCGGGAACCAGACCATCCCGAGGTTCCCCGACGCGATCACCGCGACCTCCGGCAGGTCACCTGCCCCGGCGACCACCGACCGCCCGGCTCGGTCGTCCCCGGAACCCACCGTCGTGCCGCCGGCCGGGGCCGCTCGACCGAACGCCGAGGTCAGCAGGGCGTTGAGCGGGCCCCAGTCCTCGCCCTCGCCCACGCGCAACCCGGCGTCGTCCGCGACCTCCATGAGCGAGCGGACGACGTCGAGCAGCGACCGGCCCTCGACCTGCTGGAACGTGTCGCCGAGGCTCTGCCCGTGGTCCGACAGGACCACGATCTGGTACGGGCGAGGGGACACCGACAGCACCGTCTCGAGGAGCCACAGCTCGCGGTCCAGCCCCTCCAGCGCGCGCAGCGACTCGGGCCGGGTCGGACCCGCGTGGTGCGCGATCTCGTCGTAGTCGACCAGGTCCACGAAGACGATCGGGGTCCCCCGCAGGAGCTGCTCGGCCACGAGGGAGACGTTCAGGTCGCGCAGCAGCACGTTGCTCACGCCCCGAGCGAGCACGTAGGCGCCGAGCCGACGCACGCGCGGTCGGACCCGACGGACGCGTTGACGCCTCCCCTGGTAGAGCTCCTTCACCATCTCGCCCACCGTCAGCACGAGCGCGCGGGCGAGCACGAACGGGCTCGAGAAGAACCTCACGTACGCGGGACCCGGGCCGAACCCACCGTGCCCGAGCGCCCGGCTCATGACGAGCAGGCACGTCGCCGCGTCTCCGGAGAACATCGTGCTGACCGCGGCGCCGTCCGGCGCGAGCAGCCCGGCGCCGTTCGTCATACGGCTCTCGACGAGCGCGGCGTCGGCGGGATGGTTCGTGACCACGAGCCGACCGAGCTCCTTGTCCCACCACCGGAACGACGGGATCCGGGAGCTGTCGCCGTGCAGCAGCCCGGCCTGGCTCGCAGGGGTGGTCGCCGGCACCCGCGCCCACCAGCTCGTCAGCCGATGGCTGCCCGACCTGATCCACCGGTCCATGGTCGGTGTCAGGCCGGCCTCGGCCGCCTGTCGCAGCACCGACGTGGACACCCCGTCGAGCTGGACGACGAGCATCCCGGGACCGGCCCCGGTCGGCGGTGCGCCGTGGCGTCGCGCCTTGCGTCGCGCGCGTCGGAGCACGTCGCCGACGACGTAGGTGCTGTCGTTCGCGCCGATGAGCCACCGACCGACGGCCATCACGACGGCCGTGATGACGAGCACCCCGATGACGTCCCCGGCGCCGGAGACGTGCAGACCCGGGACGGCCCAGAGGGCGAACCAGACGATGACGACCTGAGCCGCGAGCCCGGCGACGAGCGCACCCATCGCACCCGAGATCAGGGCCATCACCCGCAGCGCAGGCCTGAGGAGCAGGTCTCCGACCCCGACCACCGCGGCGGCGACGAGCACCGAGTCGATCCGTGCCGCCGTGACGCCGTCGAGAGCGAGCACCGCCACGCCCAGACCGAGAGTCGTGGTGACGAGCTGGAGCAGCGCATCACCGACGTCACGGAGCGTCGGGAGCCAGGACGGCCACCGGGGCGGTGCGGCCGCGTCGCTCTCGAGCCCGGTGCCGAGGTCCGGCACGTGCGCGCTCATCGTCGAGGCGGTGCCTGACGCCGCACGTCCGCACCCCAGCGGCGAGCGTCCGGCAGCTCCATCGCGTCGCACAGCGCATGCCAGACGGAGCGCGGCTCCTCACCCGTCTCGATGGCCTGGAACGCGGTCCGACCGTCCAGGGCGTCGATGACGAGATCCCGCGCCAGGCTGCGGCCGTAGGCGGGCCCGAACACCTCGTCGACCAGCTGCCAGAACTCGCGGTTGCGCACCACACCAGCCTGCCATGCCATCGGCTCCCAGGGGCGACCAGGGGTGACCGGGGGGACGACCGGCGACCGGCGGTGAGCAGCGGAGCGGCCGTCGGGGTGACCACCACCGACCGTGCGTGACGGGCGCCGACCAGCGCGCGTGTCGGCGCGAACCACCACACTGGTCCCATGCCTGTGCGAGCCGATGACGATGCCGCGGGCACCCGAGCGGGTCGGACCGACCCGATGGCGGGCTTCTCGGAGCCGGCGCGGCGCTGGTTCGCCGACGCCTTCTCGGCGCCGACCGCCGCGCAGATCGGCACCTGGACCGCCGTCCAGGGTGGCGACCACGCGCTGGTCGTCGCACCGACCGGTTCCGGCAAGACGCTCGCGGCCTTCCTGTGGGCGCTGGACGGCCTGCTCGCGCCCACGGACGAGGCGCCCCCGGCACCGGAGCGGTGCCGCGTGCTGTACGTCTCACCCCTCAAGGCGCTCGCCGCGGACGTCGAGCGGAACCTGCGGTCGCCCCTCGTCGGCATCCGTCAGGCCGCGCTGCGCGGGGGCGTCGTCCTGCCCGAGGTCCGGATCGGGGTCCGCACCGGCGACACCCCGCCGCACGAGCGTCGCAGTCTCGCCACGTCTCCGCCGGACATCCTGATCACGACCCCCGAGTCCCTGTACCTGATCCTCACGTCGGCCGGACGCCAGGGGCTCGCCGGGGTGCACACCGTGATCGTCGACGAGATCCACGCGGTCGCCGGGACCAAGCGGGGCGCGCACCTCGCGCTCTCCCTGGAACGGCTCGACGCACGGCTCGCGCGACCGGCCCAGCGGATCGGCCTGTCGGCCACCGTACGACCGGCCGAGGCCGTGGCCCGGTTCCTCGTCGGCTGCCGCAACGACGACGACGGCGCCCGTCCCGTCACGATCGTCCAGCCACCGTCCACGAAGCGCGTGGTCGTCGACGTCGTCGTCCCGGTCCCCGACCTCGCCGACCTGACGAGCGCACCGGCGGCACGACGCGAGAGGGCCGGCACGGTGGCCGCAGGCGCGGCCGCGGCCGACGCGACGGACCTGATCGGACGGGGCGCGACCGAGCTACCACCACCGTCGATCTGGCCGCACGTCGAGGAGCGCGTCGTGGACCTCGTCGCCGAGCACCGCACGACCCTCGTGTTCACGAACTCGCGACGTGGGTCCGAACGGCTCACGGCGCGGATGAACGAGGTGTGGGCGGAGCGGCACGGCGCCGTGCTCCCGGAACCGGGGTCGCTCCGACCCGCGCAGGCACCTGCGGAGTCCGGGACGTCTGTCGGCCTCGACCCCGCGCTGCCGGTTCTCGCTCGTGCCCACCACGGGTCGATGAGCAGGTCGGAACGGACCCGGACCGAGCACGAGCTGAAGTCGGGCACTCTCCCCGCCGTGGTCGCGACGTCGTCTCTCGAGCTCGGGATCGACATGGGATCGATCGACCTCGTGGTCCAGGTCGGGGCACCACCGTCGGTCGCGAGCGGTCTGCAGCGCGTCGGACGAGCGGGTCACCAGGTGGGAGCGGTCTCGCACGGGGTTCTCTTCCCGACGTTCCGAGGCGAGCTCGTCCCCGCAGCCGTCGTCGGCGAGCGGATGCGTCGCGGAGAGATCGAAGAGCTTCACGTGCTCGCCAACCCCGTGGACGTCCTGGCGCAGCAGGTGGTGGCGATGGTCGCCGTCGACGACTGGACCGTCGCGGACCTGGCCGCGGTGGTCCGCCGCGCCTCGCCCTTCGCGACGCTCGGAGATGCCACGCTGCGCGCCGTGCTCGACATGCTCGCGGGCCGTTACCCGAGCGAGGACTTCGGCGAGCTCCGGGCACGGATCGTCTGGGACCGGACGACCGACCTCCTCACTGCACGGCCGGGAGCGCAACGTCTCGCGGTGACGAGCGGCGGGACGATCCCCGACCGCGGGCTGTTCGGCGTCTTCCTCTCGTCGGGCGCGACCGCCGGGCCGGACGCAGCCGCAGGTTCATCCGGAGGAGACGGCCCGGGGACGCGCCTGCGCGGCGGCCGACGGGTCGGCGAGCTCGACGAGGAGATGGTCTACGAGTCCCGCGTCGGCGACACGTTCACCCTCGGCTCGAGCACCTGGCGCATCGACGACATCACCGCGGACCAGGTGCTCGTCTCCCCGGCACCCGGTGCGCCGGGCCGGCTGCCGTTCTGGAAGGGCGACTCCCCCGGCCGGCCCGCGGAGCTCGGCCGGGCCATCGGCGCCTGGGTGCGCGAGCTCGAGCACCCGTCTCCCGGTGTCCCGACCGCTCCGGAGGTGCTCGCCGACATCGGGCTCGACCGCTGGGCGAGCGAGAACCTGCTCGGGTACCTGCGTGAGCAGCGCGAGGCGACCGGGCTCGTCCCGGACGACCGCACCGTCGTCGTGGAGACCTTCCCGGACGAGATCGGGGACTGGCGGGTCGTCATCCACTCGCCGCACGGCGCGCGCGTCCACGTGCCCTGGGCGCTCGTGATCGCGGGCCGGCTGCGGGCGACGGGCGTCGACGTCGCGGCCATGCCCGCGGATGACGGCATCGTCCTGCGCCTCCCGGACACGTTCCCGGGCGAGCCGGGCGCCTCCGGCGCCGATCTGAGCGACGATCGTACGGCCCACCGTCCCTCGCTCTCCCTCGACGACCTCCTGATCGACGCGGACGACGTCGCCGACGCGGTGCGCGCCGAGCTGGCGGGGTCGGCGCTGTTCGGCGCGCGGTTCCGGGAGGCCGCGTCCCGCGCTCTCCTCCTGCCACGACGACGCCCCGACCGCCGTCAACCGCTCTGGCAGCAGCGTCATCGCTCGGCGCAGCTGCTCGGCGTCGCGGCGGACTACGCGGACTTCCCGATCCTCCTCGAGGCGACGCGCGAGTGCCTGCAGGACGACTTCGACGTCGATGCGCTCACCGACCTCATGCGCGATCTGGCGCACGGGGTCGTCCGGATGGTCCGGGTGACGACCCCGTCCCCGTCACCGTTCGCCCAGTCGCTCCTGTTCGGCTACACGGCCCAGTTCCTCTACGACGGTGACGCACCGCTCGCGGAGCGTCGTGCCGCAGCGCTCACCCTGGACCCGACGCTCCTGTCGGAGCTGCTCGGCCACGGCGCCGGCTCCCAGCTGGCCGACCTCCTCGACCCGGAGGTCGTCGAGCGCACCGAGCGTGAGCTCGGAGCGCTGAGCTCCGAGCGGCAGGCACGTGACCTCGAGGGCGTCGCGGATCTCGTTCGTCGCCACGGCCCGCTGACGAGCGGCGAGGTCGCGGAGCGCACGCGCGAAGGCGTGCGGGACCGAGCGGTCGACTGGCTCGAGGACCTCGAGTCGGCGGGACGCGTCATCCGGGTCCGGATCGCGGTGGGCAGGCGCGCGGAGACCGGTGCGATGCGACCGACGGAGCACTGGGCTGCGATCGAGGACGCCGGGCGGCTGAGAGACGCGGTGGGGGTCGCGCTCCCGGCCGGGATCCCGTCGGCGTTCACCGAGGAGCCGCGGGACCCGCTCGGCGACCTGCTCCGACGCCACGCCCGCACGCGTGGGCCGTTCACGGCGACGTCGACGGCCGCGCGCTTCGGTCTCGGCATCGCGGTCGTCACCGACGCGCTCGATCGGCTCGTCGCGCGCGGCGCGCTCGTCGCCGGCCGGCTCCGGCCGGAGGCGATCGGCGGGACCGGGGCAGAGTACTGCGACGTCGACGTGCTCCGGACGCTCCGGCGCCGGTCCCTGGCGGCGCTGCGGTCCGAGGTCGAACCCGTGCCCCAGGTGACGCTCGGCGTGTTCCTCCCGCGATGGCACCTGGTCGGGCAGCTCGGCGGCGCGGACGGCCTCGCTCGGGCGATCGACCAGCTCGCCGGCGCGGTCGTCCCCGCATCCGCCCTCGAGACGCTCATCCTGCCCGCTCGAGTACGGGACTACACGCCTCGCCTCCTCGACGAGCTGACAACCGCCGGCGCAGTTCTCTGGTGCGGGCACGGCACACTTCCCGGCGGCGATGCCTTGATCAGCCTGCACCCGGCCCTCGACGCCGCCCTGAGCCTGCCCGGGCCGCTCGACGTCGACTCGGGAACCGCTCCTGACGCCCTCGTCCACGCCGCGGTGCTCAGCGCCTTGACCGGCGGCGGCGCCTATTTCATGGCCGGCCTCGTCGCTCGCGTCGACGAGCTCCTCGGCGACGGATCGCCGACGTCCGCGCACGTGGACGGCCGGTCCGTCGCGGCGGCGGTCTGGGACCTCGTCTGGGCCGGCCGGGTGACCAACGACAGCCTGGGGCCGCTGCGTGCGCGCCTGCGGCTGCGGGGCCGCGTGCCTGGCCCTGCGGGAGGCACCCGATCGCTCGCTCGCGCGCCGGCGTCGTTCGCGCCCCGTCCGGGTTCCGTGCTACCCGCCGAGCACGCCGGGCGATGGTCGTTGCTCCCGACGCGCGAGCCCGACCCCACCGTCCGGATGCATGCGCTCGCGTCCCGACTCCTCGCACGCCACGGCGTCATCACCCGGGCGATCGTGCCGTCCGAGCGGCTCGCGGCGAGCTTCGGCGACCTGTACCGGGTCCTCGCCGCTGCCGAGACCGCCGGGCGGGTCCGACGGGGGTACTTCGTCGAGCACCTCGGCGGATCCCAGTTCGCCGTGCCCGCGGCGGTCGACCAGCTCCGCGCCGACGCGCGCGACATGGACCGCGAGCCGCCCGAGCCCTCGGTGGTCACGGTCCTCCTCGCGGCGACCGACCCGGCGAACCCGTACGGCGCTGCGCTCGCGTGGCCGCCATCGCGGGCGCTGCAGGAGGTGAGCGACGGCGGCGGTCCTCGACCGAGCCGCCGAGCGGGAGCCGCGGTGGTGCTCGACGGCGGTGCGCTCGTCCTCTTCGTCGAGCGCGGCAGCCGCAGCCTCCTGTCGTTCACCGACGACCACGCGGCGCTGGGACGCGCGTGCGCGGAGCTCGCCAGGACGATCCGCGGCGGGCCGCTCGGGCGGGTCGTGCTCACCCGTGCCGACGGCGACGAGGTCCTGGCACCGTCGCGACGAGCGACCCCGCTGATGTCCGCGCTGACCGCCGCGGGCTTCGCGCCGACGCCTCGTGGCCTGCGACTGCGCGGGCAGGCGTGAGAGGGCAGGCGCGAGGCGCGCCGGGAGACTTGCGGACGCTCGACGGGTCAGCTGCGCGAGCACCTACAGCGCTGCAGGGCGCACGTGCTCCCGGCACAACTCGGCGACCGTGCCGCTCACCCGCACCTGCGCACGGCGCCGCCTGATGCGGTCACCGCTCAGCCGACACGGGCAAGCTCTCCGCGCGCTCGCGCCCAGTCCCGACCGAGATCTCCCACCGATCCGACAAGCTCCACCGGGACCGTGTCCGGGATCAGCAGGCCTTCGGCGACGGCCACGCGGTCGCTGACCTCGCGCAGGACGATCGACAGCGGCACGTCCAGCGCCTCGCAGATGCTCGCCAGGAGCTCGGACGACGCCTCCTTCTGGCCACGCTCGACCTCGCTGAGGTACCCGAGCGAGACCCGCGCCGCGGACGACACCTCACGGAGGGTGCGCCCCTGACGTTGGCGTGCGTCGCGCAGCACGTCGCCGATCTCACGTCGTAGAACAATCATCTGGCGTCCCCCTCTCGCATCCCGTTCCGGCTCCTGCCGCACCGCGTACCGCGGACCGGTCACTCCGATCCGCTGCGCCACGACACCCAGTCCTTCCCTCGTGGGAAGGCTTCTACCGTACCGCGCCAGCTCCGTCCCACGACGGGCCGCACGGGCACCTCTCTCAACTGACGTCACGAACGTCTCAACGTCTGACCATCGACACGTGTTCCCCCCGGGACAAGGGATCCGACCCGAGAATCACCCGGACAGTCGGCTCGAACCCGGGCGAACCGTCAGTGGGGACCGTCCGGGGAGGAGGCGCCGCCGGGGACGACGACGCTCAGCGCCAGCTCCAGGGCAAGCTCGCAGGCCGACCGC
This sequence comes from Actinomycetes bacterium, assembly GCA_021778635.1. Taxonomy (GTDB): domain Bacteria; phylum Actinomycetota; class Actinomycetes; order Actinomycetales; family Cellulomonadaceae; genus JAJDFX01. Next base: position 24,284 of record JAJYCD010000022.1, on the reverse strand, counting down.
CGGACGGCGTCCCGTTCGCCCACGAGCCGGACCGACGACACCCGCTGACCACCCGGTCCGATCGCCGCCACGTGGACCACACCGGGAGGCTGGCCGTCCTGGCCGTCGGGTCCCGCCACCCCCGTCGTCGCGACGCCGACGTCAGCGGCGAGCCTCGACCGGACGCCGTGCGCCATGGCGCGCGCGACCTCCGGGTCGACGGCGCCACGCGCCGCGAGCAGTGCCGGCTCCACGCCGAGCAGGGTCGCCTTGAGATCCGTCGCGTAGGCGACGACTCCGCCTCGGAGCGCCCGTGACGCCCCGGGGACGCCGACGAGGGCAGCGGTCACCGCCCCGCCGGTGAGCGACTCCGCGACGGCGATCGTGAGCCCGCGCGCCACCAGCGTCTCGACGAGCGTGCGCGCGAGCTCGTCCGCCCTCGCTCCGTCCTCGGCGTCACGCATCGCGCGGAATCCCGGCCGACGTCGAACCCGACCCGGCTGCCGGGACGGTCATGCCCGAGCCGCCCGCCGGATCTGCACGACGCGCAAGACGTACTCGACCCCCGTGACGACCGTCGTCGTCACCGCGAGGCCCATCGTGACGGCGGCGACGAGCGTGACGGCCGTTGGCAGGGTGCCGAGAGGGAGCAGGTACAGGCCGATCGCGACCGACTGGAGCACCGTCTTGATCTTCCCTCCTCGAGAGGCCGGCAGCACGACGTACCGGAGCACGAGAAGACGCATGACGGTGATGCCGAGCTCGCGGACCAGGATGACGACGGTGACCCACCACGGCAGCTCACCGAGGGAGCTGAGGATGACCAGGGCCGTGCCCATCAGCAGCTTGTCCGCGATCGGGTCCAGGAGCTTGCCGAGGTCCGTGATGCGATCGAAGCGGCGGGCCAGGTAGCCGTCCAGGCGATCGGTCGCGGCGGCGAGCACGAACACCGCCGTCGCCGCGACCCGCCAGCCCGCGCTCGTTCCTCCGCTCGCGAGCATCGCCGCCGCGAACACCGGCACGAGCGCGATCCGCACCACGGTCACGGCATTCGGCGCGTTCCAGCGGGAGGGGGTAGGGCCAGTCATCCCTGCAGCGTAGAGGGCGCGGAGGTGCACGCGCCGTGCATCGATCGGCGAGGCGCGGCGCCCGTCACAGCTCGGACTCCGGCCGCCCGCCGCCGAACAGCCAACCCTGCCCGTACCGCCATCCGCTCGCGTACAAGAAGTCGCCCTGCTCGACGTTCTCGATCCCTTCGGCGATCGTGATCATCGTGAGATCACGCGCGAGGGATCCGAGAGCCCGCGCGACCTTGGCCGCCGCGGGGTCGTCGGGGATGCCCGACGTGAAGGACCGGTCGAGCTTGACGCCGTTCACCGGAAGGTCCCGCAGATACGACAACGGCGAGATCCCGGTCCCGAAGTCGTCGAGCAGGATCGGCACGCCGGCGGCACGCAGCTGCGTCAGCTCGTGCCGCACGCGCGTGCCCGAGTCGATCAGCGAGGACTCGGTGAGCTCGACGACGAGCCGGCCCGGCGCCACGCGCATGCGCGAGATCTCCCAGAGCACGCGGGCGACGAACTCCCCGTCGCCGAGCTGGTCGCCGGAGGCGTTGATCGACACCCAGCGCGTCTGGTCCTTGCACCGCGCGAGGTAGGCGACCGCTTCGGTCACGACCCACGCGCCGAGCGAGACGCCGATGCCCGCCTCTTCGGCGATGCCGAGGAACTGGTCGGGCAGCAGCATGCCCCGCTGCGGGTGCTGCCATCGGATGAGGGCCTCGTGGCCCATCACGCGCTCGTCGGACAACGCCACGATCGGTTGGTAGTGAAGCGCGAGCTGGCCGTTCGTGAGCGCGTCGGTGAGCTCGGCGTGGAGACTCGTCGAGACTCCGCTCGCCGCCATCGACGGGTCGTAGACCTCGGTGCGACCACGACCGGCGGCCTTCGCCCGGTAGAGCGCCGCGTCGGCCGCCGCGAGAAGACCCGGAGCACCGTTCGCGAGCGTGTCCGCGTCGGCGAAGGCGATCCCGATGCTCGCGCGGACGGCGACGCGCTTGCGCTGCAGCCGCAACGGCTCCCGGAGCCCACCGTGGACCGCCGCGGCGACCTCGACGACGGTGCGCGCGCTGTCGATGTCGTGCAGCACGACGACGAACTCGTCGCCGCCGAGCCGGGCCACCGTCCCGCGGCCACCGGCCGCCGCCCGCAGCACGCCCGCGACGTGGACGAGCACCTCGTCGCCCGCGGCATGGCCGAGCCGGTCGTTGATCGCCTTGAACCGATCGAGGTCGCACGCCATCACCGCGAGCCGGCCGGACACCCCCGGCTGCTCGATCACCGACTGCAGGACCTCCTGGAGGAGCGTCCGGTTCGCGAGTCCGGTCAGCGGGTCGTGCATCGCCCGGTGCGTCAGCATCTCGGCCTGGAGCCTCGACTCGGTGCTGTCCCTGACCTGCACGACGAAGTGGTCGGGTGCACCGTCGGCGGTCCGCGCGAGCGCGACGTCGAGGACGGCCCAGACCTCGTGACCGTCGGCACGCAGGTACCGCTTCTCCAGGGAGAACCGGAGCTTCTCCCCGCCGAGCAGCTGCTGGACCTCGGCGATCTCGGCCGCCCGCTCGTCCGGGTGGGAGAGTGCGAGCAGCTCGTACCCGCGCAAGGCGTCGACCGTCGTACCCAGGAGCTCGGCGAACGAGGCGTTCACCTCGACGAGGCGCCACGCGAGGTCGACGAGCGCCATGCCGATCGGAGCGTTCTCCATCGCGACGCGGAACTGCGTCTCGCTGCGTTCGAGCGCCGCCTTGGCCTGCTGCCTGGTCGTGACGTCCGTCAGGAGGGACAGGACCGCCACCGCCCCGCCGTCACCGTTCGGCACGAGGGACGACGAGACCTGGACCGCACGGATCGGCAGCTGCTCCTGGCCGACCCGTCCGAGACCCACGACCACGGGGTCGTGGGACCGTCCCGGGCTCCCGTTCGGGTGCCGCACCCCGAAGACCCCGGCCGGGACCATCGGGAGACCGTGCGCGTCGACGACGACCAGCTCGAGGTCGTTGATGTGCCGCCCGATCGCGCCGCGGGCGTCGACACCGAGCATCTCGCACGCAGCGGGGTTCAGGTCCAGCACCGCGCCGCCGACGGACTGGACCACGAAGCCGTCGCGGCTCGAGGCCTTGACCGCGTCGTACCAGCGGTGCAGCCGCTCGGCCTCGAGGCGATCCGCAGCAGCTCGCCGCACGGCACCACGCAACCGCACAGCCATCGCGGCGGCTGCCGAAGCGGCGACCAGCGCTGCAGCCGCGACGATCAGGTCGACCAGGGTGGCACGCTCGATCAGCGCGAGGAACCCGTCCACTGGTCACCGTCTTCTTGGTCGAAGTAGTCCGTCGCCACGGGAGGACCATCCGACCGCCCGAGGTCGGCACCATCGACTGCCGGCTCCCCCCGGAGCATGGCGAGCGTATCGGCTAGGTCGTCCGGCTGGACCAGAACGTCGCGCGCCTTCGATCCCTCCGACGGACCGACCACCTCGCGCGACTCGAGGAGGTCCATCAGGCGACCCGCCTTGGCGAAGCCGACACGAAGCTTGCGCTGCAGCATCGAGGTCGAGCCGAACTGCGTCGTCACCACCAGCTCGGCCGCCTGCAGGAGGAGATCGAGGTCACCGCCGATGTCCTCGTCGACCTGCTTCTTCGCGGCCGTGACCGCGACGTCGGTCCGGTAGTTCGGCTTGAGCTGCGTCTTGACGTGAGCGACGACCGCGTGGATCTCGGTCTCGGTCACCCAGGCCCCCTGGGTGCGCATCGGCTTGGCAGCGCCCATCGGGAGGAACAGCGCGTCACCCTGACCGATCAGCTTCTCAGCCCCCGGCTGGTCGAGCACCACGCGCGAGTCGGTCAGGGACGACGTCGCGAACGCGATGCGAGACGGCACGTTCGCCTTGATGAGCCCGGTCACGACGTCGACGCTCGGCCGCTGGGTCGCCAGGACGAGGTGGATGCCCGCGGCGCGAGCGAGCTGCGTGATCCGCTGGATGGCGGCCTCGACGTCGCGCGGAGCGACCATCATGAGATCGGCGAGCTCGTCGACGATGACCAGGAGGTACGGGTACGCGGCGATCTTCCGCTCCGAGCCGGGGAGCGGCTTCACCTTCCCTGCGCGGACCGCGGCATTGAAGTCGTCGATGTGCTTGAAGCCGAAGAACGCGAGGTCGTCGTACCGCGCCTCCATCTCCCGGACCACCCACTCGAGCGCCTCGGCGGCCTTCTTGGGGTTCGTGATGATCGGCGTGATGAGGTGCGGGATCCCCTCGTACACGGTGAGCTCGACGCGCTTGGGATCCACCAGGATCATCCGCACCTGGTCCGGCGTCGACCGCATGAGGATCGACACGATCATCGAGTTCACGAATCCCGACTTGCCGGCGCCAGTCGCACCCGCGACCAGCAGGTGCGGCATCTTGGCCAGGTTCGCGACGACGTAGCCGCCCTCGACGTCCTTGCCGACGCCGATCACCATCGGGTGCTCGATCCGTCGTGCCGCGGAGGACCGCAGCACGTCGCCGAGCGACACGATCTCGCGGTCCGTGTTCGGGATCTCGATGCCGATCGCCGACTTGCCGGGGATGGGTGAGAGGATCCGCACGTCCGCGCTCGCGACCGCGTACGCGATGTTCTTGGAGAGCGCGGTCACCCGCTCGACCTTGATCGCCGGGCCGAGCTCGACCTCGTACCGGGTCACCGTCGGCCCCCGCGTGAAGCCGGTCACCTGCGCGTCGATCTCGAACTGGTCGAGGACGGTGGTCAACGCCTCGACGACACGGTCGTTCGCAGCGGATCGGACCTTGTGCGGCGCGCCCTTGGCGAGGACCTCGTCGGGCGGCAGGACGTACAGCACGTCGCCACCGAGCATCGGCTGCTCGCCGCGCGGCACGCCGGTCGTCGCCGGCGCCGTGAGCTCGGTCGTCGGAGCGACGCCGAGCACCGTCGTCGGCGTCGCGTCGGGTTCCTCGAAGGGCGCGGCTCCCGCGTCGTGATCGCTGGGACCGTGCTCCAGGTCCGTGAAGGCCGCCCGCTCGAACGCCTCGTCACCGACGTAACCACCGGGAAGGAGCTCCGTCTCGTCCGGTCCGCGACGGCGCCGCCCCAGAAGACGCCTGCGCTGCGGCTCCGAGGGCTCCGGATCGTCCGCCGAGTGGAGGGCACGGATGTCGAGGGGGGCGTCGTCCTCCTCGACAGGCTGATGGGTGACCCTGGCGTAGAGCGCGCGCACCCGAGGAACCACCTGGTTCACCGGGGTCGCGGTCAGCACGAGGAGCCCGAACACGGCGAGGAGAACGAGGAGCGGCACGGCGACCCACACCGTGAGCCCGGCGGCGAGCGGGTTGCCGATCGCGTAGCCGACGATCCCGCCCGCACGACGCAGCGGCGCCCAACCACCCGACGGAGCCGGACGACCGGAGCCGACCTGGACGAGCCCGCACGTCGCGATCAGGAGCGCCGCGACGCCGATGCCCATGCGCGAGTTCGCCTGAGCCCGGTCGGGATGGCGCATCAGTCGGACCGCCCCCACGACGAGAAGCACCGGGACGACGACCCCGACCGCCCCGACGGTGCCGGCGACCACCGCGTCGACGGCGTCGCCTGCCGTCCCCGCGAGCCCCCACCACTCCCGCGCGGCGACGATCAGCGCGAGGCCGAGCAGGGTGAACGCGGCGCCGTCGCGACGGTGCGCGGGGTCGAGGTCGCGGGCCCCTCGGCCGACGTGACGTGCGGTGCCCCCGACCACGTGCGCCGCGCCCATCCACAGCCCACGCACGATCCGGACCGGGAGGGCCGACTGCCGCGGCGGCGTGGACCGACCGCGGGAGCCGGAGCCACCGGCGCGGCCCGCACCTGACCCGCGGGAGGACCCGCCGCGTGCCTGTCCCCCGGCGCTACGAGGGGAGGAGGCCGCGGCCGACCCTCCCGCACGAGAGGTCGACGACGTCGCACGGGTTGCCACAGTCCTCACGGTAGCGGTGAGGCGCGACGTGGACAGGGACCACCCCTGCGTGCGTGTCGGTCGGGGTCCGCGCCGGATGTCGGACGTCGGCCCTAGGCTCCCGTACGGGTCGTCAGGCGCGCCGACGCACACGTCGGCGGCGGGATCGACCGCGGATCCGCGGTGGCGACGCAGGAGAACAGGGAGGTCCACGCGTGACGCGACGCGGCTGGCTGCTCCTCGGCGCCGTCGGCGCCATCTGGGGCATGCCGTACCTGCTCATCAAGATCGCCGTCGCCGACGTCTCGCCACCGACGGTCGTCTTCGCACGCACCGCCGTCGGCGCCGTGGTCCTCGTCCCGTTCGCCGTGCGCGCCGGTGGGCTGCGCCCGTTGCGCGGCCGCTGGGCGGCGGTCGGGGCGTTCGCCGCGCTCGAGATCGTCGGGCCCTGGTTCCTGCTGTCGAACGCCGAGACCGTGCTCGCGAGCTCGACGACCGGGCTGCTCGTGGCGACCGTCCCGATCCTCGCCGTCGTGCTCGGGCGATTCCTGGGCGACCGCCGCCCGGTCACCGTGGTGCGCTGGGTCGGGTTGCTCGTCGGTCTGGGAGGAGTGGTCCTGCTGCTCGGCCCTGGCGCGGTGCAGGGGCACACCTGGCCGCTCGCTCAGGTCCTCCTGGCGGCGCTCGGCTACGCGACCGCGCCGATCGTGGCGGACCGTGCACTTCGCGGCGTCCCTGCGGTGACGCTCACCGCCGCGTGCCTCACTCTCGCTGCTCTCGTCTACGCGCCGATCGTCGCGCTGACGGGTCCGCACCCGACCCCGGGACCCCAGGCCGTCGCGGCGCTCGTCACCCTCGGCGTGATCTGCACCGCACTGGCGTTCGTGCTGTTCTTCGCCTTGATCTCCGAGGTCGGCGCGGCGCGCTCGACCCTCGTCGCCTACATCAACCCCGTCGTCGCCGTCGGTCTCGGTGCCGCGGTCCTGGCGGAGCCGATCACCGCGACCGTGGTGCTCGCGATGGTGCTCATCGTCGGCGGCTCCGCTGCCGGCTCGCACCGGTCCGCCGACTCGCAACCACGGTCGACGCACGAGTCGCCCGCACCCGAGGTCGCGACGACCTGACCCGACCCGCTCAGGCCTCCCGCCCACCGGCATGACCGGACACGCACGCGGGCTCGCGTCGCAGGACAGCAGCGCACCCGCCAGGGGCCCGTGCGGAGACGTGCGCCGTCAGGGACCGTCAGCGCCGACGAGGTGCTGCCAGCCCGGGGGGCGGGTGCGGCATCAGCGGTCCGGCGAGCCACCCGCGTCGATCAGGCCCGCCGCGACCAGCGCCGCGCGGACCGCGAGCGCCTCGCCGTCGGTCGCGGCGACGTTCGGCAGGCGCAGCTCGCGACACGGGGTGATCCCGAGGATCTCGATCGCCGCCTTGGCCATGACGGCCTGGAAGCCAGCACCGTTCAGCGCACGGATCGCCGGCCCGATCGCGCGGAACACCTCGAGAGCACGCACGTTGTCGCCGGCGGCGAAGGCCCTGGCGATCTCGGCGAGCTGCAGGCCGGCGACGTGCCCGACGACGCTGACCACCCCCACCGCACCCTGGGCGAGCAGCGGCAGGAACAGGGCGTCGTCCCCGCTGTACCAGGCCAGACCCGTGCGCTGGATCATGTGCGCGGCGCCGGCGACGTCGCCCGTCGCGTCCTTCATCGCCACGATCCGCTCGTGGGCCGCGAGCCGGTCGAGAGCGGACGGCGAGATCCGCACCCCGGTGCGACCTGGCACGTCGTACAGCATCACGGGGAGCGAGGTCTCCTCGGCGATCGCGAGCGTGTGCCTGACGATGCCGTCCTGCGACGGACGTGAGTAGTACGGGCTCACCACGAGGAGACCGTGCGCCCCGGCCTCCTGCGCCTGCTGCGCCATCCGGATCGCGTGCGACGTGTCGTTCGACCCGGCACCGGCGACGACCGCGACCCGGTCGCCGACCGCGTCCACGACGGTGCGGACGAGGTCCGCCTTCTCCGGGGCGTGCGTCGTCGGCGACTCACCCGTCGTCCCGTTCACGACGATCCCGTCGTGACCGTGGTCGGCGAGGTGACGGGCGAGGCGGGCGGCGGCGTCGAGGTCGACGGCTCCCGCGGCGTCCATGGGTGTGACCATCGCGGTCAGCACCGCTCCGAACGGGCGCGCGGGCGAGGTGGCGTGCGGCATGGCCTCAAACTACCGTCCCGGAGGCGCGAGGACGGCGATCGCGGGCCGGCGGGCCGTCACGCGCGCGACGCATCTCCCTCAGCGGGTGACCGCCCGGACCGACGTCGGACCGCCCGCACGTGTCGCCGCGGGGACGCGGACATGACGTCGACGTGACGCCGACGAACACCTCATGAACCCTCGATGACGTGTTCCGCGCAAGCCCTCGCGGACGCCTCCCGGAGGTGTGTACTCCTGCTGGGCCGCCCTCCTGGTGCGGCCGGGCGCCGCCGCCCGCACCACCACCACACCCGGAGGTCCCGCCGTGCCCCGTGCCACCCGCGTGCTCGCGATCGCCCACCGCGGCGACCCCGTCCGGTACCGCGAGAACACCGTCGAGGCCGTGAGGTCCGCGATGGAGCAGGGTGCCGATGCCGTGGAGGTGGACGTCCAGCTCGCCGCCGACGGCACGGTGGTCGTCCTGCACGACGACACGCTCACGCGCCACTGGGGCGACCCGCGGCCGGTCTCCGCACTGACCTGGCCCGAGATCGCACGCCTGGGTTCGGCCGACGTGCGCGTTCCTCGGCTCGAGGACCTCCTCGACCTCTCGGCCCAGACCGGCGTCCCGCTCGTGATCGACCAGAAGCACCCGATCGCGGCGCTCCCCGCTGCCGACGTCGTCCGCCGCCATCGCGCGGAGGGCACGGCCTTCTGCGGTTCCACCGAGGGCCTGCTCGAGATCCGCGCCACCGACCGCGACGCCGCGATCTACCTGAACGACACGAACCTCCATCTCCCGGACGTCCGGCTCCTGTCGATGTTGCGCCCTCAGCTCTACAACCCGTACTGGCGGCTCCTGGCCCCCGCGACCGTCGAGGCGTTCCACTCGTTCGGCATCGGCGTGTGCTGCTGGACCCCGAACGACGACGCGGACCTGCGACTCGTCCTCGACCTGGGCGTCGACGCCGTGATGACGGACCGGATCGGTGCCCTGCGCGCGATGGTGGACGGGGCGCCCGCGTGACCGTGGTGGGCACGCGCGACACTCGCGCGACACCGTCGGGCACGGCAGAGCCGGCTGCACCGATCGCAGGTCCGCGCCCACGGCGCAGCCGTCGGACCCGCGAGTACCTGGTGTTCCTGGCGTTCGCCGGACCGAACCTCGTCCTGATCGCGCTCTTCACCTACCGTCCGCTGCTGACCAACGTGTACTACTCGACGCTCGACTGGAACCTCGGGTCGCGCACCGCGACGCCGGTCGGGTTCGGCAACTACCTGCGCTGGTTCCGTGACCCGACCAGCCTCGACGTGCTGCGGGTGACCGCCGTGTTCACCGTCGCGACCGTCGGCGCGACCCTCCTGCTCGGTCTGCTCCTCGCGACGGCGCTCAACCGGCGGATCCGCGGCCGTACCGCTGCCCGCGCCGTCGTCTTCGCGCCGTACGTGCTCTCGGGGGTCGGCGTCGGTCTCGTCTGGCTGTTCATCTTCGACCCCACCTACGGCGCGCTCTCCGCCCTCCTGCGCCTGTGGGGGACGACGGGCCCCGACTGGTACCTCGACCGGAGCTGGGCCCTCGTGATGGTGATCGTCGTGTACGTCTGGAAGAACCTCGGCTATGCGGCGGTCGTCTACCTGGCCGCGCTGCAGAGCGTCCCGCAGGACGTGCTCGACGCCGCCGCGCTCGACGGTGCCGGGGCGCTGCGTCGGTTCACCCGGATCACCGTCCCGCTCCTGTCGCCCACGACCTTCTTCCTGATGGTCACGACGATGCTCAGCTCGCTGCAGTCCTTCGACCTCATCCAGGTGATGACGAAGGGCGGACCGCTCGACGGGACGACGACCCTCATGTACCAGGTCTACGTCGAGGCGTTCGTCAACGGTCGGGCCGGCTACTCCGCCGCGGTCGCCACGATCCTGTTCGTGGTGCTGCTTCTCGCGACCCTCCTCCAGATGCGCTTCCTCGAGAGAAAGGTGCACTACGCGTGAGCACCGTCGCGACCCGCCCGGCCGCCGTGCCGCGGACGACCCGCCGCCGGCGCGAGACCGTGCGCGGCACCGTGAGCACCGCTCTCGGCGGGTACCTTCCCGTGATCCTGGCCACCACGGTGGTCGTCCTGCCGTTGGCGTGGATGGTGATCGCCTCGATCAAGCAGCCGCACGAGCTCGTGCGGCTACCGATCCAGTGGCTGCCGAGCAAGCCGTACGCGGGCAACTACCTCGAGGCCGCCCGCACGGTGTCCTTCGGGCGGCTCTTCCTCAACAGCGCGCTCGTCACGGCGTTCGGGGCCGGGGTCAAGGTCGTCCTCGCCGTCATCACCGCCTATGCCCTCGTCTTCATCCGGTTTCCCGCCAAGCGGCTGGTGTTCGTCCTGATCCTGGTCGCGCTGATGGTGCCGCCGCACATCGCGCTCGTCCCGAACTACACGCTGATCGCCCAGCTCGGCGGGCGCAACACGCTGTGGGGCATCGTCCTGCCGGGACTCGGCACGGCGTTCGGGACGTTCCTGCTCCGGCAGCAGTTCCTGTCGCTCCCCCGTTCGATCGTCGAGGCCGCCGAGCTCGACGGCGCGAGCCACCTGCGCCGGCTCGTGGCGATCGTGGCGCCGGTCTCCGCGCCGGCGATCGCCACCGTGGCGCTGATCAGCATCGTCTTCGAGTGGAACGAGTACCTGTGGCCGCTGATCATCGTCGACGACCCGAACGCCATGACGTTGCCGGTCGGCCTGACCCTGCTGCAGAACAGCGAGTCCGGGTCCGCCGCCTGGGGGGTGCTCATGGCCGGCACGGTCGTCGTGATCCTCCCGGTGCTCGCGATCTTCGCCGTCCTGCAGCGCTGGATCGTGGCCGGCCTCACCCAGGGCGCGGTCACGGGTTGACGCCCCGGCGCGCCTCTCACGTGTCCCTCCTCACCCACCGCACCTGCAGCCGCTGATCTCCCTCGCTCGTCCATGACCAGACCCTGGTCGATCGCCCTCGGAAGGAATCCCTGATGAACCCCGGACTCTCCCGCTTCCTCCCCAGCCGCTCCGGCGACATCCCCGGAGGCCTGCAGGTCCCTGACCGCGCCTTCGACCGGCGGACGTTCCTGGCCCTGGCCGGCGCAGGTGCCGGCGCCCTCACGCTCGCTGCCTGTGCCGGCCCGTCGACCGCCGTCGGGGGGTCGACGCCGTCCGCGACGAGCACCACCGACTGGGCCGGCGTGAAGCCCGCCAAGCAGGTCAGCTTCTGGTCGAACCACCCGGGCGGCTCGCAGGCGGTCGAGAAGGCGCTCGTGGAGAAGTTCAACGCCTCGCAGTCCGCGATCACCGTCACCCTCGTGACCGCCGGAGCGAGCTACGAGGAGGTCGCCCAGCGCTTCCAGACGGCACTGACCGGTGGTGGGCTGCCCGGCCTGGTGATGTTCTCCGACGTGTGGTGGTTCCGGTACTACCTCAACCAGTCGATCATCCCGCTGACCTCGCTGCTCAAGGCCGTGAAGGTCGACACCGCGGACTTCCGGCCGAGCTTCTACTCGGACTACCGGTACGCGGGCGAGCAGTGGGCCGTGCCGTACGCGCGCTCGACGCCGTTGTTCTACTACAACAAGAAGCACTGGGCGACGGCAGGGCTCCCGGACCGCGCGCCGAAGACGTGGAACGAGTTCGCCGAGTGGGCTCCGAAGCTCATGGGCGCAGGCCTCGGCACCCAGAAGGCGTTCCAGTACCCGGCCGTCGCCGGGTACGCGGGCTGGACCTTCCAGAACAACGCCTGGGGCTGGGGCGGCGCCTACAGCCACGACTGGGACCTGACGATCGACGCGCAGCCTGTCGTCTCGGCGCTCGACTGGATCCGCAAGGGCGTCCAGGAGGACAAGTGGGCGGGAGTCACCGCGAACGACCAGGCCGCCGACATCGCGTCGGGTGCGGTGAGCGCGACCGTCAGCTCGACCGGCAGTCTCGTCGGGATCCTCAAGAGCGCGACGTTCGACGTCGGCGTCGGGTTCCTGCCGGGCGGACCGGCGGCCACGGAGCCGGTGTGCCCGTCAGGCGGCGCAGGGATCGGGATCCCGAAGGCGATCACCCCGGAGGAGCAGCTCGCCGCGGCGACGTTCCTCAAGTTCCTGACCCTCCCCGAGAACACGGTGGCGTTCTCCGCGGCGACGGGGTACATCCCGACGCGCACCTCCGCGGACACGAGCGCCCTCACGGCGAAGGCTCCGCAGATCTCCACCGCGATCGACCAGATCGCCGTGGTGCGGACCCAGGACCGCGCGCGCGTGTTCCTCCCCGGCGGCGACAAGGCGATCGCGGACGGGTTCGGGCGCGTCGTCACGCAGAACGACGACCCCCAGACGGTGCTCACCGCGGTCAAGGCACAGCTGCAGGACATCTACGCACGCGACGTCAAGCCGAAGCTCGTCTGACACGACCTGACCCGGCGCCTCCCCGGAGGAGCCGGGTCAGGTCGTCGCGGCGTCGGGCCGACGACGGTAGCTCACGAACCGGTAGCGGTGGCCGGCCGTCGACGTGAACCACCCGTCCTCCGGCGACCGCGCGATCTCGACCCAGGTGCCGTCGACCCTCGGGGCGTAGGTGTCCCCGGTCACGTCGAGGTCCACCTCGGTGACCTCGAGCCGGGTCGCGCGCGTGATCGCCTCGGCGTAGACCGATGCACCACCGATCACCCAGGCCTCGCGGCCGGCGGCCGCGCCGAGGGCGGAGGCCAGGTCCGGCAGCACCGTCGCGCCGTCCGCGACGAGGTCCGGGCGCCTCGACAGGACGATGTTGGCGCGCCCCGGCAACGGACGGAACCGCGTGGGCAGCGACTCCCACGTCGCGCGACCCATGATCACCGGACACCCGGCGGTCGTCTCGCGGAAGTGCGCCAGGTCCTCGGGCAGGCGCCAGGGCAGCCCGCCGGCCACACCGATCACCCCGGCGCGAGACTGCGCCCAGATGAGCCCGATCTCGGGCGGAGGGGGACCTGCCGGGCTGGCCGGTGCCGACTCGCTCACACGGCCACCGGTGCCGGGATCGCCGGGTGATGCTGGTAGCCGATGATCTCGACGTCCTCGAAGGCGTACTCGAACATCGACGGCGCCTTGCGCAGCCGCAGGGTCGGGTAGGGGAACGGCTCGCGCGCGAGCTGCGTGCGCACCTGCTCCTCGTGGTTGTCGTAGATGTGGCAGTCACCGCCGGTCCAGACGAAGTCGCCGACCTCGAGTCCGGCCTGCTGGGCGACCATGTGCGTGAGCAGGGCGTACGAGGCGATGTTGAACGGCACGCCCAGGAACAGGTCCGCCGACCGCTGGTAGAGCTGGCAGCTGAGCCGCCCGTCCGCGACGTAGAACTGGAAGAAGGCGTGGCACGGTGGCAGCGCCATCTGAGGGATCTCCCCGACGTTCCACGCCGAGACGATGATCCGGCGCGAGTCCGGGTCGGTCCGCAGCTGGTCGACCACCTGGGCGATCTGGTCGACGTGACCGCCGTCCGGCGTGGGCCACGACCGCCACTGCACGCCGTACACCGGCCCGAGCTCGCCGTCCGGCGCAGCCCACTCGTCCCAGATCGACACGCCGTGCTCCTGCAGCCACCGGACGTTCGACTCCCCGCGGAGGAACCACAGCAGCTCGTACACGATGGACTTCAGGTGGACGCGCTTGGTCGTGACGAGTGGGAAGCCCTGTGAGAGGTCGTACCGCAGCTGGTGGCCGAACACGCTGCGTGTCCCCGTCCCCGTCCGGTCCGCCTTGACGGTGCCGTGCTCGAGCACGTGCCTGAGCAGGTCTTCGTACGGGGTGGGAACCGACGCCATGCCGTCATCGTAATCGTCGCCACGGGAGCCCCCGGGCGTGATACTGAGGCATGTCGTCCTCACGGATCCCCCCCACGGTCGCTGCCCACCTCCCGACCGGTCTGCTCATCGACGGCCAGTGGCGTCCCGCGTCCTCCGGCGCGACGTTCTCCGTCCAGGACCCCGCGACCGAGGAGACGCTCTTCGACGTCGCCGACGCGACGTCCGAGGACGCCCTCGCCGCACTCACCTCGGCGCACGACTCCTGGCCCGCCTGGCGCGAGGTCGCGCCCCGTCAACGCGCCGACCTGCTTCGCGCCGTCTTCGACGAGATGATCGCCCGGACCGACGACCTCGCTGCCGTGATCACCGCCGAGGGCGGCAAGCCTCTCGCCGAGTCGCGCGCGGAGGTCGTCTACGGCGCCGAGTACCTGCGGTGGTACTCCGAGCAGGCCGTTCGCATCGACGGGCTCGCGCGCCGCGCGCCGTCGGGGGCGAACCACCAGGTGGTCCTCAACCGGCCGGTCGGACCAGCGCTTCTCATCACGCCGTGGAACTTCCCGCTCGCGATGATCACCCGCAAGGTCGCACCGGCTCTCGCCGCCGGGTGCACGGCGGTCGTCAAGCCTGCCGCGCTCACGCCGCTCACGACGGCACTGTTCGCCGAGATCGTCCGCGAGCAGCTCGAGGCCCGTGGGCTGCCGACCGGGATCCTCAACGTGGTCCCCACGACCCACGCGTCCGGCATCAGCGGTCCGCTCCTCGCCGACCGCCGACTGCGCAAGCTCTCGTTCACGGGATCCACGGAGGTCGGTCAGCACCTGCTGCGGGCGGCAGCCGACGGGGTGCTCCGCACGTCGATGGAGCTCGGCGGCAACGCGCCGTTCCTGGTGTTCGAGGACGCGGACATCCCGGCCGCCGTCCAGGGCGCGCTCGCGGCGAAGATGCGCAACGCCGGGCAGACCTGTGTCGCCGCGAACCGTTTCCTGGTGCACGAGTCGGTCGCGGACGAGTTCGCCGCCGGGCTCACCGCCGCGTTCGACGCGCTCGTCGTCGGGCACGGAAGCGACCCCGGGACCACCGTCGGGCCACTGATCGAGGCGAAGGCCGTCGCGAAGGTCAGCGAGCTCGTCGCCGACGCCGTCGACGGCGGCGCCCGGGTGACCACCGGTGGCGACGCACTCGACCACGCCGGATACTTCTACGCGCCCACCGTCCTGACCGGGGTCTCCCCCGACTCCCGCGCCGTGCGGGAGGAGATCTTCGGACCGGTCGCACCGATCGTCACGTTCGGCACCGAGACCGAGGCCGTCACCATGGCGAACAGCACCGACTTCGGACTGGTCGCGTACGCGTACACGCGCGACGTCGGGCGGACGTTCCGGCTCGCCGAGTCGATCGAGGCCGGCATGCTCGGGGTCAACCGCGGCATGGTCTCGGACGCGACCGCTCCGTTCGGCGGAGTGAAGTCCTCCGGGCTCGGTCGCGAGGGCGGCGAGGCGGGGATCGCGGAGTACCTCGACAGCATCTACGTCGCGATCTGACGTGGCGGGCCCCCGCGACCCGCACGTCGACTCGGCAGTCAAGCAGGCCCTCTCGGTCTCGATCGCGACCGGTCTGTACGGGATCTCCTTCGGTGCGCTCGCGACCGTCGCCGGTCTGGACCTGGCGCAGACGGCCGCCCTGAGCCTGCTGCTGTTCTCCGGGGGCTCCCAGTTCGCGTTCATCGGGGTGGTGGGCTCCGGGGGCTCACCCGTCGCCGCCGTGACGACGGCGGCGCTCCTCGGCGTCCGGAACGGTCTCTACGGCGTGCAGGTGGCGCCCCTCATCTCGACGAGCTGGTTGCTCCGCCCGCTGGCCGCGCAGCTCACGATCGACGAGTCGACCGCGGTCGCGACCGCCCACCGGGAGCCGGCTGCCGTCCGGGCCGGCTTCTGGTGGACCGGGATCGGCGTGTTCGTGCTGTGGAACCTGTTCACGATGGTCGGTGCGCTCGTCGGGAACGCGCTGGGCGACCCTCGCCGGTACGGTCTGGACGCCGCGGCTGCCGCCGCGTTCCTTGCCCTCGTGTGGCCGAGACTGGCCGGACGACTCGCGCAGGTCGTCGCCGGAGCGGCCGTCCTCGTCGCTCTCGCACTCACGCCGTTCACCCCGCCCGGCGTCCCGGTGCTCGCCGCCGCCGGCGTCGCCGTGCTGATCGGGACCGCAGTGCCGGGCGCGTCGACGGCACCAGCCACACCCACGGCCCCCAGCGACGCGACATGAGCGCCTACGCCGTCACCTGGCTCGCCGTCCTCGCGGCCAGCGCCGCATGCTTCGCCATCAAGCTCGCCGGCCACCTCGTCCCCGCGCACTGGTTGACCGACCCGCGCGTCGCCCGGATCGCCTCGCTGGTGACGGTGTCCTTGCTGGCGGCACTCGTCGGTGTGCAGACCGTGACGTCCGGACCACACCTCGTGCTCGACGCGCGCATCCCCGCGCTGGCGGTCGCCGCGGTCGCCCTCGTGCTGCGGGCACCGTTCATCGTCGTGGTGCTCGCCGCCGCCGTCACCGCTGCGCTGATCCGGAGCCTGGGCGGCTGACCCGCGGCGCCGTACCGACGTCGACCTCGCTCGGCGCCGCGACGACGACGTCGCGGTGCCGGGTTGTGGTCATCGTGCCGGCACGGGAGATGATGCTCGGATGGCCCTCTTCCGTGAACAGGCAGACGTCTCGGTCCGGCCCGCGGTCGCCGGGGACGAGCGGCCGATCGCCGACGTCCAGCTCGAGGCGTGGCGGACGGCCCATGTCGATGTCCTGGGTGAGCCGGTGCTCTCGGCACTCGATCGTGACGCCTTCGTGGCAGGCTGGACGGCCGCGATCACCGCGCCGCCCGGCCGGGGTCACCGAGTCCTGGTTGCATGCGACGGGCCTCACGTCGTGGGCTTCGTCGCGATCAGACCATTGCTCGCAGCCACGCCCGACTCCGCACCGGACGCACTCGCGACCGCCGGCGAGATCGTCGCCCTCGAGGTCCACCCGTCCGTCCAGCGGGGCGGCCACGGCTCGCGCCTGCTCGCCGCGGCCGTCGACCTCCTCCGTGAGGACGGTCTCGTCCACGTTGCGACCTGGGTGCTCGACGGCAACCCGGCGCGCGAGCAGTTCCTGACCTCGGCCGGGCTGGGACCCGACGGTGCGACGCGCACCCTGGCGACCGGTATCCGCGAGGTCGTCGAGCGTCGGTGGGTCGCCGAGATCTGAGCGTCGCCTCCTGAGCACAGGTGTCGGCGACGCACGGCGGTCAGCCCAGGTCGAGCAGGTGCTCGAGCCCGACGGTCAGCCCGGGGCGCGACGCCACCTTCCGGACGCCGAGCAGCACGCCCGGCATGAAGCTCACCCGGTCGAACGAGTCGTGCCGGATCGTCAGCTGCTCACCGGCGTTGCCGAACAGGATCTCCTCGTGCGCGACGAGACCGCGGAGCCGGACGCTGTGCACGGCGATCCCCGCGACCTGGGCGCCGCGTGCCCCCGGGAGAGACGTCTGTGTCGCGTCCGGCACGGGACCGAGGCCGGCGTCCGCGCGTGCCGCTGCGATCACCTCTGCCGTGTGGCGTGCGGTGCCCGAGGGAGCGTCGACCTTCTGCGGGTGGTGCAGCTCGATGACCTCCGCCGACTCGAAGTACCGGGCGGCTCGCGCCGCGAAGGTCATCGCCAGGACGGCCCCGAGGGCGAAGTTCGGCGCGATGAGGACCCCGACGGGACGGCCCGCCGCGTGCGCCTCGTCCAGGTGCGCCGACACCCGGGCCAGGGACTCGTCGTCCCACCCCGTCGTTCCCACGACCGCGTGCACCCCGGCGTCGATCAGCGCGTGCACGTTCGCCTCGGTGACGCTCGGCACGGTGAAGTCGACGGCGACATCCGCGCCGGACGCCGTCACCTGCACGAGGTCGTCGCCGGCGTCGAGCCGCGCGACGAGCGCGAGCCCGGGGGCCGCTTCCACGGCGGCGCAGACGGTCGCGCCCATGCGGCCGGCCGCACCGAGGACAGCGACACGGATCGGATCGGAGATGGTCTGGTCGGCGACGTCCGGACGCTCTTGGCTCACGTATCGCACCCTATCGTCCGATACTGCACGGCTGGCGGGCCGACCACCTCGAGCGACCGCACTCAAGGCGGACGGGGTGACGGCCGATCTGCGGAGGGTGAGCTCTGTTGTCCACCCTCCTGGCGCGGCGACCTCAGGGCTAGGCAGGTACGCGCACATTCTCGGCGGAGCGCTCGTGGTCGCGGCGCTGACCATGGGCGTCGCAGTTCCCCTGACAGGGGCGACCCGGGACGCAACCGAGCAGTTCGCGCCGCAGGACTGGTGGGACACGTTCAGCATCAGCACCGCCGAGGACCTGGTGCGGGTGCTCGTCGTCGTCACCGTCGTGACCTGGCTCGCAGCCGAGGCGGTCTTCCGTCGCACATCCGAAGGAGCCCGCTGGCGCCTGACCCCCGCGAAGACCCTCATGATCGGTACGGGTCTGCTCGGCATCTGGGTCGCGGCGGCCTACGCGCACGAGGCGTCGCTCTGCCAGGACGTCAGCTCGTGCGTGTCGATCCCCTGGCCCGGGCCGCACGCCCCCTTCTACTACACGAACCCGCCCGTCGACTGGGCGCTTCCACCCGAGCAGTGGCCGCCGTCGGTGCGCCACGTCGACGTCGACGCGGCCGTAGGGCCGGTCCTGATCCTGGTCGCCCTCGCCGTCGGGCTGTACGGCGCACGGCGCACCGCGTCCAGGACGCCGGGTCGCACCGCGACCTCGCCCCTCGCCACCCGTTCCGCCGCCATCCTGACCGGCGTCTTCGCCGGTCTCGGTCTCGCAGGAGTGGTCGCCCTGGCGCTCGCCACCGCGAACCCCGACGCCGTCCCCCGGTACGCCGTGATCACCGACCTCGGGTCGTGGGGTGTCCTCGGGGGCGTCGTCGCCGGGTTCCTCATCTCCGGGCGCCGTCGCACCGACTCCGCCCTGCTCGTGGTCGTGGTCCTCGTACAGGAGTGGGGAGCCGTGCAGCTCTGGCTCTCCGGCGAGAGCTACGCGTACCTCGGTCTAGCGATAGCAGCCGTCGCGTCGACCGCAGTGGCCACGGCCTGGCACCCGCTCGCCGTCGCCCTCGATGCGCTCATCGGCACGCGCGCCACCGCCGGCGGCCTCGGGGCGGCAGACCGTGAGCACACGGGATCCGAACCGTCCCGACGTCCGTCGTACCGCGGAGCCGGACGTCGCTCGCGCTGAGGTCGTCCATCGTCGCGCCTGCTGACCAGCCGGGCTGCCCTGCTCGTTCGTCCCGGCCGACCGCCTCGGCTCAACTCGGCCACGACCGGTGTCGACGACAGGCTCATGCCTCCAGGGGAGACGGGGGCGGCGACCAAGCACACGCCGAATCAGCGATGGCGGGCAGACCCGGGCAGGCGGATCTGACACGGGTTGCTGGTCGCCTCCGCGGCCGGGGCGGCGGGGGCCGCGTCGGGATGGGCGCTGCTGTGGTGGGGACAGCTCGACCTGGTCCGTCACATCGCCCAGATGACCGGCATCAACGAGGCGCCCGAGGCCGACCCGAACCACGCCGTCACGTTCGGGGCGCTGGTCGCCGGTCTCGCCCTGCTCGCGTGGCTGCTCGCCAGTCGCCCCGGCGCGAAGGCCCGGCGGTCCTCCGTGCTCATCGGCGGCACGCTGGTCGCCTGGACGCTCGCCGCCTGGCTCCTCGTCCTCGTGCCCGTGCCCGCGTGGTGGCCGGGGCCGGTCGAGCCAGCCATCTTCGGAGACCAGGGCGAGCTGGTGCGGTCAGCGGCTCCCTCGGCATACCTCGGGCCGCTCCTCGTTCTGGTCGTGATCGTCGCTGCTGTCCGAGTGGGCTCGCGGTTCGGCGCCGGGATCCTCGAGGACGAGGCCGCCCATCCGCGGCCGCCGTCCCGCATGTCCTCTCGAGCGGCCTCAGGGTTGGCCGGGGCTGCGTCGCTCGTCGGGATCGTCGGCGTCGCGACTCTCGACCTCGTCCAGCGGTCCTCCGGCGCGTGGGAGTGGGCCGACCTCGCGTCGCTCACCGGTCGGCAGTTCGTGCTCACTGCTGCGGCTGCAGCCGTCGCGTGGGTGGTCTCCGGAGCTGCGCGCGGTACGGCGATCCTCGTGGTGGCCGCGACGGCCGCCGTCCTCGGCGGGGACCTCGCGGCGGAGTCCCCGTACGAGACGGGGGCTGCCCTCCTGGGCATCGCGACCGCAGCCGTCGCAACGGCCCACCGGCCTCTCGCGGCAGCTCTCGATCGCCTGACGCTGTGAGACTGTGACGTTCGCCGCGCGGCGACTGCCGCTGCCTGCGGCCCTCAGTCTCCGAACGGCCCGACTCGCACCAGTGACCGTGGCCGGTCCGCGAGCTCGACCGCGAGCTCCCGCACGTCCTCGAGGGTCACGGCGGACACACGCTCGAGCGACTCCTCGACCGACAGCAGCTCGCCGTGCACCAGCTCGGCCTTCCCGAGCCGGCTCATGCGTGAGCCGGTGTCCTCGAGGCCCAGGACGAGCCCGCCGGACAGCTGTCCCACGCTCCGGGTCAGCTCGGACTGCGTGATGCCGCCGTCTGCGAGTCGCTCCCACTCCGAGGTCAGCAGGGCGACGACCTGGTCGACCTTGCCGGGCGCACACCCGGCGTACAGCCCGAAGACACCGGTCTCGGCATGACCCTGGGCGAACGAGTACGTCGAGTAGGCCAGCCCGCGCTTCTCACGGATCTCCTGGAAGAGCCGGGACGACATCCCACCGCCGAGCACCGCGTTGAGGACGGTCAGGGTGAAGCGCCGCGGGTCGGTCGACGTCAGCCCGGTGGTCCCGATGATGACGTTGGCCTGCTCGGTGGTCCGGCGGATCGTCAGCTCGACGCCCTCCGTCGGGATCCCGGCCGTCGTGCTCCCGCCACGGCGCGCCGACGGCGTCCGCACGGAGGTCGTGTCCCAGCCACCCGTGCCGAGCGCCGTGAGGACCTGGTCGCACAGCTCGTCGTGATCCACGCCACCGGCAGCCGTCACGACGAGCGTCGGCGCGTCGTAGTGCTCGCGGTAGTGCTCCCACACGGCGTCGCGCGGAACGGCACGGATCGTGTCGGGGGTGCCGCCGATCGGCCGTCCGAGCGGGTGGGCGCCCAGGACCGCCGCCGCAAACTGCTCGTGGACGACGTCCGACGGGTCGTCGTCGTTCATCGCGAGCTCTTCGAGGATGACGCCGCGCTCGGTCTCGAGCTCGGCCGGGTCGAGGGTCGCCGAGGTCACCATGTCCGCGATGACGTCGACCGCCATCGGCAGGTCGGTGTCGAGCACCCGGGCGTAGTAGCAGGTGTGCTCCTTGCCCGTGACCGCGTTGGCCTCACCGCCGACCTCGTCGAAGGCCTCGGCGATGTCCATCGCGGTGCGGCGCACGGTGCCCTTGAACAGCAGGTGCTCGAGGAAGTGCGTCGAGCCGTGGTGGCCGTCGCTCTCGTCGCGGGAGCCGACACCCACCCAGGCGCCGACCGTGGCCGACCGGAGACCGGGCATGTGCTCGCTCAGGACGCGGACGCCGCCGGGCAGGACGGAACGACGCACGAAGGCGCCGCCGTCCTGCCCGGCGGTCAGCTCGCTGCCCGGTTCACCGGGCGTGACGAGCGGGAGCTCCAGACTCACGTCAGGCGTCGACCTCGGAGGTCTCGGCCGGTGCAGCGGCGTCGTCACCCTCGACGACCGCGTGCAGCGACAGCTTGCCGCGCGGGTCGATCTCGCCGATCTCGACCTGGACCTTCTGGCCGACGGCGAGGACGTCCTCGACGTTGTCGACGCGCTTGCCGCCGACGAGCTTGCGGATCTGCGAGATGTGCAGCAGCCCGTCCTTGCCCGGCGAGAGCGAGACGAACGCGCCGAACGTCGTGGTCTTCACCACGGTGCCGACGAACCGCTCACCGATCTCCGGCATGTGCGGGTTCGCGATCGCGTTGATCGCCGCCCGCGCGGCCTCCGCCGACGGTCCGTCGGTGGCGCCGATGTAGACCGTGCCGTCGTCCTCGATCGAGATGTCGGCGCCGGTCTCGGCCTGGATCTGGTTGATCATCTTGCCCTTCGGGCCGATGACCTCACCGATCTTGTCGACCGGGACCTGCACCGAGATCACCCGCGGCGCGTACGGGGACATCTCGTCCGGGACGTCGATCGCCTCGTTGATCACGTCGAGGATCGCCAGGCGGGCTTCCTTGGCCTGGGTCAGCGCGCTGCCGAGCACCGACGCCGGGATCCCGTCGAGCTTGGTGTCGAGCTGGATCGCGGTGACGAACTCGCGCGTGCCGGCGACCTTGAAGTCCATGTCGCCGAAGGCGTCCTCCGCACCGAGGATGTCGGTGAGCGCCGCGTAGCGGGTCTCACCGTTCACGGTGTCGGAGACGAGACCCATCGCGATGCCCGCGACCGGTGCCCGCAGCGGGACCCCGGCGTTGAGCAGCGACAGCGTCGAGGCGCAGACCGAACCCATCGACGTCGAGCCGTTGGAGCCGAGCGCCTCGGAGACCTGGCGGATCGCGTAGGGGAACTCCTCACGGGTCGGGAGCACCGGGAGCAGGGCGCGCTCGGCGAGGGCGCCGTGCCCGATCTCGCGACGCTTGGGCGAGCCCACGCGGCCCGTCTCGCCGGTCGAGTACGGCGGGAAGTTGTAGTTGTGCATGTAGCGCTTGCGCGTCTCCGGGGAGAGCGTGTCGAGCTGCTGCTCCATGCGGAGCATGTTCAGCGTCGTGACACCGAGGATCTGGGTCTCACCGCGCTCGAACAGCGCCGACCCGTGCACCCGCGGCAGGACCTCGACCTCGGCGGACAGGGTGCGGATGTCCCGCAGCCCGCGCCCGTCGATGCGGAAGCCGTCGGTGAGGATGCGCTGACGGATCAGCTTCTTGGTGACCGCGCGGATCGCGGCCGACAGCTCCTTCTCGCGGCCCTCGAACTGCGCGGCCAGGGCGCCGATGACGTCGGCCTTGATCTCGTCGAGGCGGCTCTCGCGGTCGTGCTTGTCCGCGATCGTCAGCGCCTCGCCGAGCGGACCGGTCGCGGCGGCGTCGACCGCCTGGTAGGCGTCCGGCTGGTAGTCCGGGAACACCGGGAACTCGGCGGTCGGCTTGGCGGCACGGGCGGCCAGGTCGGCCTGCGCCTCGCACAGCACCCGGATGAACGGCTTGGCGGCCTCGAGGCCCTCCGCGACGATCTCCTCGGTGGGCGCCTGGGCACCCTCGTGCTTGATCAGGTTCCAGGCACCCTCGGGGGCCTCGGCCTCGATCATCGCGATCGCGACGTCGTCACCGACGACACGACCGGCGACGACCATGTCGAACGTCGCACGGGCACGCTCGGAGTAGCGCGGGAACGCGACCCACTGCCCGTCGATGAGCGCGATGCGCACGCCGCCGACCGGGCCGGAGAACGGCAGCCCGGAGAGCTGCGTCGAGATCGACGCGGCGTTGATCGCGAGGACGTCGTACGCGTCGTCCGGGTGGATCGTCAGGACGGTGATGACGACCTGCACCTCGTTGCGCAGCCCCTTGACGAACAGCGGGCGCAACGGGCGGTCGACCAGCCGGCACGCGAGGATCGCCTCGGTGGACGGGCGGCCTTCGCGGCGGAAGAACGAGCCGGGGATCTTGCCGGCCGCGTAGCTCCGCTCCTCGACGTCGATCGTCAGCGGGAAGAAGTCGAACTGGTCCTTCGGGTGCTTGCCGGCCGTGGTCGCGGCGAGCAACGTGGTCTCGCCGTCGAGGTAGGCGACGGCGGAACCCGCGGCCTGGCGCGCGATCCGGCCGGTCTCGAACCGGACGGTGCGGGTGCCGAAGCGCCCGTTGTCGATGATGGCTTCGGCGAACTCGATCTCGGGACCCTCCATGGGTGCCCTCCTCTGGGTGATGGCGCCCTTCACCTCGACGGTCTTCGATCGAGGTGCCCGGAACGAGGTTCCGGACGCCACTACCGAGGACCAGACGGGCGGGATGGCGCGAGTGGTGTCACGGTCGTACGGCCGGGTCCGCGACGTCGCCGGGCCCGGCGTGGGACCAGCCCGGACCCGAGCGGGTCCGGGCTGGTCTCAGGCAGCTATCGGCGCAGGCCGAGCCGCTCGATCAGGCTGCGGTAGCGGTTGATGTCGACCTTCTGGAGGTATCCGAGGAGGCGGCGACGCTGGCCGACGAGAAGCAGCAGGCCACGACGGCTGTGGTGGTCGTGCTTGTGGATCTTGCCGTGCTCGGTGAGGTCCTTGATGCGTTGCGTCAGCATCGCGATCTGAACCTCGGGGGAACCGGTGTCGCCCTCATGGGTGGCGTACTCGGTGATGATGGCCTGCTT
>JAJYCD010000021.1 GCA_021778635.1 Actinomycetes bacterium | reverse complement strand
CCCGTGGGTGCGGGTCAGGAGCGTGACGATCCGGTCCGCCTCCCCGAGCTTCTGGGTCCGCAGCACGATCGCCTCGTCGCGGTAGAGGCTCACTGATCCATCATCCACCCCGATCCCGCCGGCTCGCCGGTCCCACGCCCGCGGCCCGCGCGCCGGGCAGCCGGACGCTGGCGCACCGGCCCGGCCCGGAGACCGGTCAGCCGCGGACGCGCGACACCGTGAACGCGTCGTCGCCGACCCCGTGGACCCGCATGACGATCTGGTCACGTCCCGCCTGCTTCGCGAGCCGGAGGGACGTGTCCACCTCCGAGATCACCTCGAGCGGCGACCGTGTCGATGCCACCCCGACGGAGAGAGACAACCGCAGCCCCGGCGCGATCGTCGACCAGTCGAACGCGCGGGCCTCCTGCTGGATGCGCTGGGCGAGCGCCTCGGCGGCACGAGCCGGGTCGACCCCGACCTCCGGCCGGAGCAGCACGAGGAACTCGTCGCCGCCGTAGCGCACGGGCAGGTCCTCGACACGCACCGTGCGCAGCAGGATCTCCGCCACCGCGACGATCACCCGGTCGCCGACGATGTGCGAGTGGGTGTCGTTGACGCGCTTGAAGTGATCGATGTCCACCATCACGGCGGACTGCTCGCCGTGCGAGGCCGCGAGCCGGTCGGCGAGCGCGCGACGGTTGTACAGACCGGTCAGCGGGTCCTGTCGACTGAGCAGCGTCGCACGCTCGGCCTCGGTGGCGAGCCGCAGGGCACGAACCCGCGCGTCGAGTCCGTCGAACCACGCGGACCGCTCCGTCCACCGCTGCCGCAGCAGCTGCTGGAATCGCAGGGACGCGCGATCGAGAGCCGGGTGCGGACCGTGCTCGACCACGTCGAGCTCCTGGAGGGCGACGTCCGCCAACGAGGACCAGATCACCCGGTTGGTCTGCACGGCGGCCTCGTGCGCGGTCATCAGGAACTCGCGGGCGCGCCGATGGTCGCCCAGGGCGACGTGCGCCCGGCCGCAGGCCAGGGAACGCAGGATCCGCTCGGACCGGTGCGGGCCGAGCGGGATGTCGTCGACGATCAGCCGGAACGCCGTCGCGACCGCACCGTGGGCGCCGAGCATCTCGAGCGCGAAGAGTCGGCCCCACTCGGCGACCGCCGAGAGGCTCGGGTCGTCCGCCGCGCCCCGGAGCGCGCGGCGCATCTGCGTCGCCCGGTGCAGGCAGGCCACGAAGTGCGGCGCGGCGCCGTCGTCGTCACCGACGAGCACCAGGAGCGAACCCCACTCGGCGTGGGTGAGGAGCGACTCGCTCAGGACGTTCGCCCGTCCGCGACCGTCGACCATGACCGCGGCCCGGCTGAGCAGGTCGTCGCTCGCCTCGTAGAGCATCATGCTGCGCAGGCCGATGCCGGTGATCGTCGCGCCCGAGACCTGGTTGTACGATCGACCGTCGAGCTCGCCGAGCAGCACCTGTGCGTGCGCGAGGTCGTCGATCGCTCGCGCGGCATCCCCCCGGCCGGCGCTCGCGTTCGCCCGGAGTGCGAGCGCCTTCGCCTTCCAGAACGGCAGGTACCGACCGGGGGCGAGGGCGATGAGGCTCTCCGCGGCGCCGAGAGCCTCGTCGTAGCGACCGAGCTCGCACAACGCCAGCCCGGCGATGAACCACGCGTAGCGCTCGGTCAGACGATCTCCCGACGCCCGGCACAACGCGACCAGCACCCGGCACAGGTGCACCGCCTGCTCGGCGCGCCCGCCGACGTACGCCGCGTGGGCGTCGTCCGCGAGCGCGTCGAACGGGCCGAACTCGCCGACGACGACGAGCTCGCGCGGCGCGGTCATGCGGTGACCACCGCCCCAGGTCTCATCGGCGGCCCCGCAGGGCGTCGCGCTCAGCGATGCGCACGGTTCACGGCCGAGACGATCGCCTTGAGCGAGGCCGTCGTGATCGACGGGTCGATGCCCACGCCCCACAGCGTCGCGTCGCCCACGGCGCACTCGACGTAGGCGGCCGCCGTCGCGTCCCCGCCCGAGGCGAGCGCGTGCTCGGCGTAGTCCAGGACCGAGACGGTGACCCCGATCGACCCGAGAGCGTCGACGAACGCCGCGATCGGCCCGTTGCCGGTCCCGTGCAGGGTCCGCGACATGCCGCCGTCGACCAGGTCCACCGCCAGGGAGTCCGCGCCGTCCGTGGTGCTCTCGACCCGCGTCCCCCGCAGCGCGAACCGCCCCCACGGCTCGAGGCGCCCGCCCGGCACCGCCGGCAGGTACTCGTCGGAGAAGATCGACCAGAGGTCGTCCGCAGTCACCTCGGAGCCGAACGTGTCGGTGTGCTTCTGCACCACGTGCGAGAACTCGATCTGCAGCCGGCGCGGGAGGTCGAGGTCGCGCTCGGACTTCATCAGGTAGGAGATGCCGCCCTTGCCCGACTGCGAGTTGACCCGGATGATCGCCTCGTAGCTGCGGCCGACGTCCTTCGGGTCGATCGGCAGGTACGGGACCGCCCACACGAGGTCGTCGACCGAGCTGCCCGCCGCTGCGGCGGCGACGCCCATCGCGTCGAGGCCCTTCTTGATCGCGTCCTGGTGCGACCCCGAGAACGCCGTGAACACCAGGTCGCCACCGTACGGGTGACGCTCCCCGACCGGCAGCTGGTTGCAGTGCTCGACCGTCCGGCGGATGCCGTCGATGTCCGAGAAGTCGAGCTCCGGGTCGACGCCCTGGCTGAACAGGTTCATCCCCAGCGTCACGAGGCAGACGTTGCCGGTCCGCTCCCCGTTCCCGAACAGGCACCCCTCGATGCGGTCGGCGCCGGCCAGGTACCCGAGCTCCGCCGCGGCGACCCCGGTGCCGCGGTCGTTGTGCGGGTGGAGCGAGAGCACGACGTCCTCGCGGTGGTGCAGGTGCCGGCTCATCCACTCGATCGAGTCGGCGTAGACGTTGGGCGTGGCCATCTCGACCGTCGCCGGCAGGTTGATGATCACGGGGTGCTCCGGTGTCGGCTCGAAGACGTCGAGCACGGCGTTGCAGACCCGGACAGCGAACTCGAGCTCGGTCCCGGTGAACGACTCCGGCGAGTACTCGTAGAAGACGTCCGTCCCCGGGATCGTCTCCTCGTACTTCTTGCACAGGTGGGCGCCCGAGACGGCGATGTCGACGACGCCGTCCTCGTCGGACCGGAAGACGACCTCGCGCTGCAGCGTCGAGGTCGAGTTGTACAGGTGCACGATGGCCTGCTTCGCACCGGCGATCGCCTCGTAGGTGCGCTCGATCAGGTGCTCACGGGACTGCGTCAGGACCTGGATGACGACGTCGTCGGGGATGCGGTCCTCCTCGATCAGCATCCGCACGAAGTCGAAGTCGGTCTGCGAGGCGGACGGGAAGCCGACCTCGATCTCCTTGAAGCCGATCCGCACGAGGAGCTCGAACATCTCGAGCTTGCGCTGCGGGTTCATCGGCTCGATCAGCGCCTGGTTGCCGTCCCGGAGGTCGACCGCGCACCAGCGCGGCGCCTTCTCGGCGTGCCTCGACGGCCAGGTCCGATCGGGCAGGTCCACCCGGAACTGCGCGTGGTAGGGACGGTACTTGTGCACCGGCATGCCGGAGGGCTGCTGGGGGTTGCGTTCGCTCGTGGTCATCGCGTCGTTCCTTCGCTCGCGGGGTCCTGTCGGTCTCCATCAGCCGGCACACCGACCACCGCGGCGAGAGTCCGGCTAGAAGGACTCGCCGCGGCGACGAAGGAGCAGCAGATGCTGCGCGTAGCACACGGTCGACACTGTACGCGCAGGCCCACGGCCGATGTCGAGCACGTCCACGGATCGGAAGCGACGCGCCGGCGCCGGAGCTCACAGTCTCGCGCCGGGTTCAGCCGGCTCCGGTGCCGTCCGTGTCCGTCGCGACCAGGAACGACGCGTCACCGAACCGGACCCGTGCGCCGGCCGCCACCTTGACCCGCTGCCACGGCACGCAGAGGATCTGCTGACCGTCCGGGAGCGTCACGACGGTGCCGTTCGTCGACCCACGGTCGACGATCCACGCACCGCCGTCGTCGACCCCGAGTGCGAGGTGGGTCGTGGACACCGACCGTGCCGGGTCGTCGATGGCGACCAGCTGCGCGATCTCCTCGCCGGGCGCCGCCACCGGGGCTCGACCGATCAGGGCCTGACCCCAGACCGCCAGACGTCGTCCGTCGGACAGGTCGAGGTGCACGCACGCTGCCGCGCGTGCCCCCGCGCGCGTGTGCACCGTCGGGACAACCGCCGCTCCCGGCGGGCCACCTCCAGCCGAGATCGGCTCAGGACCCGGCGGGAAGCTCGGGACGTGCGTGATGATCTCCGGGACGGGTCCGCCGGTTCCAGGCGCGGACCCCGGGCCCGCGACGTCAGGTGCGGCCTCGGCGCGCGGCGCCGGCGGGACCATCCCGGGAGACCCGGGACCGCGCGCGCGGGACGACGCGCGTCCGGTCGCGTCGGGCGCCGTCATCGGGGCCGCCGCAGGGAGGCGACCGACATCCGTGCCCGCAGACGCCGCCAGCGGGACAGTCCGTGACCGAGCAGGTCGACGGTCGTCCGGACGTCCGCCCAGTACCGCTCGACCGCGTCGTCGTCGGGAGGGTGGACACCGAAGACGGCCTCGTCCGTCCGGTCCGCGAGCGCGATCCAGACCCCGGTCCCCGCAGCCGCCGGCATCCCCGACCCAGCCGAGGACGACGGCACGGCGCCGTCCCCGCCGAGCGCCTGCGCGATCTCGCGCCGGGTCGCCAGCCTCGGCGGCGGCCTCCCGTGGTCACGCGCGGCGTCGAGCACCTCCGACCAGCCACCGACCACCCGCATCACCGGGTCCGGCGCCGTCAGCCGACGACGGCGCCGCCGACGCTTCAGCCCGAGGACGAGGGCGATCGGCAGCACGAGCAGACCGATCGGGATGGCGGTGACCGCCGACGCCACCAGGACGGTACGCCACACCGATGCCCCCTGGCCGGAACGGCGAGGCTCGTCGGTCTGCGGCTGCTCGGTGTCCTCGTGGGGTGCGCTCACCGGCGCCGGCGGCGGCGGTGGGGGCTGGAGGACCTGCGGATCGGCCTGGGGCTGCTGCGGCTGGTTGTTCTTCTGCGGGGTCCGGCTCTCGGGCGGGGTCGGGAAGAACGGCACCCAGCCGTGCCCGGCGAACGCGATCTCGACCCAGGCCTGGATCTGCGCGCCGGTGAACGTGATCGACGACGCACCCACCTGCGGCCCCGACGGCACGAACCCGAGGACGACGCGCGCAGGCAACCCCATCTGCCGCGCCATCAGTGCCATCGCCGAGGCGTACTGCTCGCCGTCGCCGACCATCAGGCCACCGCCGAGCAGCGTCGCGATGCGGTTCGCGCCGTGCCCGGCGAGCGACGGGTACTCACCGACGTCGGTCTGGCCGTTGCTGAAGTAGCCCTCGTCGGCCAGGGCCTTCTGCAGGCTCCGTGCCACGAGGACGGGCGCACCAGCCGTCCGGGCGATCTCGGCCGCACGAACGCCGACGACGTCCGGGACGTCGACCGTGGGCGGGAGCACCACGTCGGCCGCAGGGGCGTCGCCGATCTGCGTGTCGTCCGGCACGGCCGGCAGCACCGCGTCGAGCGTGTACGACACCGCGCCCGACAGCCCGCCGGTGAGGACGGCCGCCCCGGTCGCGTCGTTGTAGCGCAGGCGTTCGGTGGCGGACCCGGCGTCGGTCCCGGTGAACCGGAACGCCGTCGCATCGCCGACGGTCGGCAGCCAGACGCCGGACAACGCACGAATCTGCACGCCGACCCTCACCCGAGCGCCCTGCGTCGACTCCTCGATCGTGCTTCCGACCCGGCGGAACTCCCCGGAGCCCGAGGCGCCTCCACCGCCGGCGACGTTCCACACGACGCCGTCGAACGCGTCCAGCGTCGCCAGCCGGACGGTCGCACCCTTGGGCAGGTCGGTCACCGTGAGGAGGTCGGTGTCCTTCTGCTCCTTCACGAACCGTCGGAAGGCGGACAGCGGGCTCGTGAAGTCACGGGGGTCGAACGGCGGCGTGATCTCGTCGCGCAGGACGTGACGCGTCGTGCTCCCGGTCGCGAGCGGACCGAGGGCAACGCCCGATCCTCCAGCGACGCCGAGGACGAGGACCAGCGCGAGCACGCGACGCGGCTGCAACCCGCCGGATCGCCACGCCGCCCAGGTGGCGAGGCCGGCCGAGAGCCCGAGGCCGACCGCGAGCGGCACGACCGCCGTCGTCGTGCCGAGCAGGATCGCCGCGACGAGGACGGCCGGCGGGACGAGCGCCGCGGCCGCGCGAGCGGCACGTGCGCGCGCTCGCCACGCGATGCTCAACGCCAGCGTGGCGCCGCACAGGGCCAGCAGGAACGGCGCGACCAGCAGCGTCCCGGCATCGCCGAGAGGCGGGTCGAGGGTCAGGACCTGCTTCCAGGACGTCACCGCGCCGGACGCGAGCCCGGCGACCGTCGCACCCGTCGGCAGCACGACGTGCGACATCGTCCGGGGCACCGCGACGGCACCGCCGAGCCCGAAGTAGACGAGGACCACGGCCGCGACCACGCCGATCCCGCTCCAGCGGCGCAGGGCGCCCGCGACGGCGACGCCCGTGCCGAGGACCAGTCCGACGGCGATCGCGCGCCAGGCCGGCACCACGCCGAACACCGGGACGAGCGGCGCGAGGGCCAGAGCCGTCGCACCGACGAGCACGAGCACGTCGACGACAGCTCCCGCGGCACCCACCCGGCCGGCCGACGCGTGCACGGACCGTGCCCGCCCGCCACTCCCGAGGGCGGTCATGTCCCGGCCGCCAGCAGCGCCTGAGGGAGGTCGGCGAGCACGCCGAGCCGCACGAACGACACGACCCCGCGGGTCCGGACCGCGATCGGCTCACCCACCGCGCAGGTCACGACGACGGTGCGTACCCCGTGCAGGACGTGCACGGCGGCCATGACGTCGTTCTCCGACGCCGCCGAACCGACGACCAGCAGGGCGACCGAGGCGTCCGGTGCCCGGTGCGCGACGAGGGCGGTGAGAGCGGCGGCCCGCGGCCGGTCGGTCCCGGACGTCAGACCGGAGCAGTCGTCGAGCAGCAGCACCGGGCTACCCGACCGCAGCACGGTCCCGCCGGCCCACGCGCTGAGCCCACGCTCGTCGAGGATGGTTCCCACGCCGAGCGACGCGGTCACCGACACGGCGAGCTCGAACTCGGCGGGGTCGGCGAACTCCTCGACGTTCGTCGCGAGCACGAGGGCCGTGCGGGTCCGTCGCGTGTCCTCGTACTGGCGCACCATCAAGCGGCCCGTGCGCGCGGTGGTCCTCCAGTGGATGTTGCGCCGGTCGTCACCGGCGACGTACGCGCGGAGCGCGTGGAACGACATGTCGTCGTTCGACAGCTCTCGGGTCGACTGCCCCTCGAGGTCACGCAGCACCCCGGCGCTCGTCCCGGTGAGCGTGACCACGTCCGGGTGCACGACGAGGTCGACGGCGTCCGTCCAGCGCACGCGGCGTCGCAGCAGCCCCCACGGGTCGCCACGAACCGACCTCACCGGGCCGACGCGGATGATCCCGCGACGGGTCGTCGGGATCGAGAAGGTGTCCTCGTGCACCGCTCCGGGCACCATCCACGGCAGCGCGAACGTCGCCGAGCGTTCACCGACCGGTAGCTCGACCCGCGCGGGGAGGAGTCGTCCGTGTGCGACGACCTCGACTCGTCCGAGCGCGCGCTGCCCGATCCGGACGCGCGTGTCGACCAGCTCGAGCGTGACGGCGTAGGCCGAGCGCCCGACCGTGAACGCGAGCGACACGACGAACAGGACGACGAGCACCACGCCCGCCGTCCCCGCCTCGACCCAGCCGCGCGCTCGCCCGGCTGCCAGCGCCGCCGCACCGACGGACAGGACCACCCAACCCGTCGGCGTGACCGGTGCGAGGAGTCGCCGCACTCAACCCACCCGGACCACGGGCGGCGGCGTCTGCGCGACGACGCGGGAGAGGACCGCCTGGGTCGTCGTGCCCGCGAACTCGGCCTCGGTCTCCAGGACGATGCGGTGCGCGAGCACCGGCAGGGCGAGCTCCTTCACGTCGTCCGGCACGACGAACCCGCGCCGCTTCGAGGCAGCCCACACCTTCGCGCAACGGACCAGGGCGATCCCTCCGCGCACGCTCACCCCGACGGCCGACTGGGGGTCGGCCCGGGTGCCTTCGATCAGCGCGGCCACGTAGTCGAGGATCGCGGCGTCGACGTGCACCCCGGCGGCCATCTCGGCCATCTCGCCGACGGCCACGGTCGTGATCCGCGGCAGCAGTCCCGCTGTCCGGTCGCGGGCGGCCGAGCCCGCCAGGATCTCGACGGTGGCGGCCCGGTCGGGGTAGCCGAGCGAGGTCTTGATCAGGAACCGGTCGAGCTGTGCCTCTGGCAGCCGGTACGTCCCGGCCTGCTCGATCGGGTTCTGCGTGGCGATCACCATGAACGGGCGCCCGACCGAGTGCGAGACCCCGTCCACCGAGACGCGCGACTCCTCCATCACCTCGAGCAGGGCCGACTGGGTCTTCGGGGACGCCCGGTTGATCTCGTCGGCGAGGACGACCGAGGCGAAGATCGGGCCCGGGTGGAAGTCGAACGCGCCGGTGCCCTGGTCGTAGATCGTGACGCCCGTGACGTCCGAGGGCAGCAGGTCCGGAGTGAACTGGATGCGCCCGTGCGTGCCCTGCACCGTCGCCGCGATCGCCTTCGCGAGCGAGGTCTTGCCGGTGCCGGGTGCGTCCTCGAGCAGCAGGTGACCCTCGGCGAGCATCGCCGTGAGCGCGAGCCGCACGACGTGCTCGTTGCCGAGGACCGCCTTGCCGACGTTCTCCACGAGAGCGTCGAAGGTCTCGGCGAACCAGGCACTCTGCTCGGGCGTCATACGGTCTCTCTCTCCTGAGTCGTCCGGGTCGTCGCCCGGGCGGTCGTCCGGGGCGTGCCGTCGGCCGGACGCGCCACCGACGGGTACGCGGGTGGCACGCTCACCCGGTCGTCACCGCGACGGCCGTCGTGGCGCTCGAGCCGAGCTTGTTGAGAACCTGCACCTCGACGGTGTGGTCCCCTGCGGTGATCGGCACGGTGACGGAGCTGGTTGAGGCCCGGACGGTCTTCCATGCGGCCGGCTGACCGTCGATGCGGTACTGGAAGCCACTGACCGCGAGACCGCCGGTGCCTTGAGCGGCCCAGTGGACCGTGAGCTGAGTCGCGACGGTGGAGTCGACCGTGACCGTCGGCTGCTGCGGCACGGTCGTCGGGGTGGCGGACGCCGTTGCCCAGTCGCTGCACGCGCCCTTCGTGTTGCACGCACGCACCCGGACCGTCGTCGCGGTGCCACCGATCAGCCCGGTCGCGGTGAACGTGGTGCCGATGACCGGCGCCGGGTAGCCCTCGACCTCGTAGTGGTCGATCGCGATCCCGGTGCCACCGGTCTCCGTCGGTGCGACCCACGCGAGCGCGAGCTGACCGGCGCCCCAGGCGGTGCCGTCCGCTGCGACGTCCGTCGCGGTGACCGAGGCCGGCACGCCGGGAGCGCTCCAGATCTCGCCCGTCGTGGCCCCCCACGCCGACCAGCCGGCCTTGTTCTTGGCCCGCACCGCGAACGCGTACGTCTGGCCGCGCTGCGCGTCGGGGACCTGGTACGAGAGCGTCGTCCCGTCGAGACTCACCGCCGTCCCGCCGTCGACCGTGAGCTCGTACGCGCTGACGGTGTCGCCGTTGGCCGCGGGAGCCGCCCAGGTCACGGTGATGACGCCGGTGCCCGGCGAGCCGATGTCCTGCTGGGTCGCCGACGGCGCCGGGGCCTCTGGCGCCGCGGCCGGGATCATCGGCGCCGACGCGGGGCTCCAGTCGCTCGGGTCGGGTGCACGGTTCACCGCCCGGACACGCACGGTGTACTGCTTGCCGTTCGTGAGTCCCGTGAACGTCGCGGACGTTCCCGTCGCGGTCAGCACGGCCGAGCCCGCGTCGGGTGCCGGGGAGATCTCCACCGTGTAGGAGGTCACGGGAGAGCCCGCGCTCGTCGAGGGCTGCCACGTCGCGGTGATCTGGCCGTCGCCGAAGTCGAGCGTCGGCGCTGCCGGTGCATCAGGTCGCGTGTCGGGACGCATCGGCGCGGAGGACGGACTCTCGTCCGACCAGCCGACCGCATTGTGCGCCGCGACGGTGAACGTGTACTCGACGTTGTTCGTCAGCGTGTCGATGGTGCAGGTCGTGCTCGCGCAGTCGGTGGCGGACGTCGCACCACCCGCGGTCGGGGTCGCGGTCACCCGGTACCCGCTGATCGGCTCGCCGTTGATGACCGGGGCGTCCCACGCCAGCACCACCGTGTGGTCGCGCACCTCGACCCGCCGAGGAGCGGTCGGTGCGTCCGGGCGCCCCCGGACGACGGTGATCACACGACCCTCGACGACGCGGTCAGGGTCGCCCGTCGCGTCCCGGACGCTGTAGCGGGTGACCATGGTGCCGATGAAGCCGGCGACCGGTCGGACGACGACGCTGCTGCCGCTCACGACCGCCGTGCCCGCGCCGGGGGTCTCGACGACCGCCGACACCACGGTCAACGGCGTGTCGGGGAACGGGTTGTACGAGCCCGCGAGCACGTCCACCGCGCGGTCCTGCCCCTCGACGCCGTCCGGCACCTGGTAGTCGAGCACGCGCGCAAGAGGTCGGGAGCTCGCGATGACCCGGAGCTCGACCCGGACGCCCATGCTCCCGCTCCGCCCGTAGCCGAGAGACAACGACAGGCTGCCGACCGTGCCCTTGGCGGTGCTCTGCCCGGCGGTGACCTGAAGCACCGAGCCGACGAGCGCCGCGGTGAAGCCGGCGGGCACGGCCGAGGTGACCAGGAACGCATAGGGGACGGCCGCACCGTTCGCGTCCGACGGCCCGGAGGTGAACGCCGCGAGATCGACCGATACCGGCGCCTCGCCCGGCGAGACCTCGATCACCGACGGATCAAAGGTCGGCGGGTAGTCGTCGACCGCGTAGACGCTGATCGGCAGGGTGAGGACCTGGGTGCGCGCCGTCGGGTCGGTCGCCGAGGAGCCGTCGGTGACCGGCACCGTGATCGACGCGGGTCCCGCGTACCCGGGTGCGGACGTGAAGGTCAGCGTCGTCGCGTCCACGGTGAGCGGACCGCCGTTCGACTTCGTCGCGGTCACGGCGGTCGCGTCGGCGATCCGTGCCACCTTGCCGGGGGCGACCTGCACCTGCTCCGCCAACGAGATCGTCAGGGGCTGACCGGAGGC
Source organism: Actinomycetes bacterium (assembly GCA_021778635.1). Classification (GTDB taxonomy): domain Bacteria; phylum Actinomycetota; class Actinomycetes; order Actinomycetales; family Cellulomonadaceae; genus JAJDFX01. The sequence continues at coordinate 28,980 of JAJYCD010000021.1, read as the reverse complement.
GACCCGCAGCGCGGGGGCCCTCGGCCGGCGGACCGGCGGGAAGTCGCCGAGAGCGGGCACCGTGATGAAGGCGTAGGTGCTCACGCCTGCAGCCTGAGGATTCGTGTTGGTCAACAGGTACGGCAGGGTCTGCGCATGGTCGACGAGCGTGACGAGTACCTTGCCCGCCGACTCGACCCGGGCCACCGCGGCAGCCGACGCCGGGACCGAGACGGCGAGGTCGCTCAGCGGACCGCTGGGGTTCTGCGCCACCGCGAGCACGTCGACCTCGACGCTCGTACGACCGAGCGTGTCGGTCGCCGGCACCACGACGTCCTGCGCAACGGGCGGGAGGTACGGGGCCTTCGGGTCGACCGTGACCATGAGAACCGCAGTCGCGCTCGATCCTCGCGCGTTCGACACGCTGTAGACGATCGGAACGACGCCGGCCGTGTTCGGGGCACGGACGACGACGCGGCGACCCTGGACCCGGGCGTCCACCCCGGCGGGCAGGCCCAGCACCGGGGAGAGCGTGAGGTCGCCCCCGCTCGGATCGACGTCGTTCGCGAGAACGCGGACCTCGACCTGCTGGCCGGGACGCACGGTCACCGCGTCGTCGCGGGCGATCACGGGTTCCGGGTCACGCGGTCGGGGGCTGATGCCGACCCGGATCGTGCCGATCGCCCGCTGACCCACCCAGTCCTCGACCGCGTAGGTGAAGCTGTCCGTGCCGACCTCGCCCGGCAACGCCTCGTACTCGATCCAGTCCGCGCCGACGGCGGTGATCCGCCCCTTCAGCGGCGCCTTGTCCTCACCGAGGAGCACGACGCCGTCGCCGTCCGGATCGATGCCCACGAGCGGGATCGGGATCCGGATGTTCTCGCCCTGGAACACCCGGGCCGTGACGTCCTGCGGCCGCGGTGGAGACTTGGTGCTCGCATCGGACGCGTGGACGTCGACCGTGAGCTGCGCCGAGGTGACGTTCCCGGCGGTGTCCTGCACGCTGAACGTCGCGCGGACGGTCATCGGCTTGTCGGTCGCCTGGTACCGGAGCACGTCCCCGGTCACGAAGAGCAGGCCCTGGTCGGGGCCGAGGGGCTCCGCGAGCTCTCGCACGACGGTGAGCCGGTCGCCGTCAGGATCCTCCGCGTGGTCCAGCACCGGGACGGTCACGACACCGCCGGTGCGCACCGAGACCGTGATGTTCTCGACCACCGGCGCCTGCTGCGTCGCGGACGCGGGCACCGGCTGGACGACCACCTCGCTCGTCGCCGTCGCGACCCCGTTGGACACGACGTAGCCCACCCGGACAGGGCCGTCCAGGACACGCTCCGAGGAGATCTCCAACAGCTGGTGCCCGACCACCGCGACGCGCAGCCCTGACCCGTCGGGGACGGTCACCGACTGGAGCACGAGGACCCCGCCGCCCGGGTCGACGTCGTTGACCAGGGGGTTCACCGTCACCTCGCCGCCGGGCGGCAGCAGGGCGAGGTCACGGACCGCGATCGGAGGGGCCGGCTTCGCGGGCCACTCGCGGACGTCGATCCGCGCGAGGCCGGTCGCCTGCTGCGGGGACGCGGTCACGAGGAACGAGACGTAGTAGGTGCCGGGACGGGCCGCGCTGAACGTGAACGTGCCCGCGGTGAGGTCGGAGGTGATGGTGGCCCCGGGGACGTCGTTGACGCCCGCGAGGTGCGCGGGGTCTCTCGAGGTCGAACGCACGGAGTCCAGCGGATGAAGCGTGACGGGGGCGTCGACGTAGGTCACCGCGAGCACCGGGTCGATCACCGGCGCGACCGACCCTGCGGCACGGACGTCGACGGTCAGGTGGCCCGTCACCGTCGACGTGCCGTCCGACACGACGAGGGTGACCTGCGTGCGCCCGAGGGTCGCACCCGTCGCGAGATAGGTCACCGTGCCGTCCTGACGGAACCGGACGGTCCCGGTGCCGGCCGACGCGCTGAGGAGCAGGAGGTCGTCCCCGTCGGGATCGCTGAAGTCGCCGAGGGCCGAGTACGTCCCCTGACCGCCCTGGTCGACCGCGAGATCACCGGTGCGGACCTGGACCGGGGGGTCGTTGATGCCGGCCCCGTGCACCGTGAGCTCGACGGTCGCCGTCGACGGCGCGTTCGAGCCGCGTCCGTCGGTGATCGTGTACGTGAACCGCACCGTACCGGTCGCACCGTCGGCCACGGAGACCTGCAGCTCACGGCCGCCGTACACCGGCTCGAGCGTGCCGAACGACGCCGGTATCGGGTCGAACTGCGAGATTGCGAGGATTCCGCAGTCCGAGGACGAGTCGTTGTCGATCACGGGGAGGATCGCGGTCCGTCCGGGCCGCACGCCGAACACGTCGTCCCGTGCCGTGGGAGGCGCGGACCGCGGCGTGCACTGGGTCGCGAGGGTCTGCTGGCTCCGGGTCCCGTCCGCCGGCGCGCTGCTGAGCACCGGCGCGCTCTCCGGCACGATGTCCTGCCAGTTGGGCTCGCGGGCGCTCACGTCCTGGAGCGGCAGCCACAGGCGCCCACGGAGGGCGTCGTTGAGGGCGACGACCGACCTGTTGACACGGAACACCACGGTCTCGTCCGAGGTCATGCCCTCGAGCGTCACGACCTGAGGGCTCCGGCCCGCGCAGACCCTGAGGTAGTTGGACACGGGCGAGGCCCACGCCGCGTGGGCGCATCCGTCCACCAGGACCGGTGCCGCCGGGGTGCCCGAACCGTGGGTGTCGTACCGGGTCACCCGACCGGTGTCGAGGCGCACCGACACGAGCGCCGTCCGCCCAGCGACGAGCACGGAGTCGGAGGTCGGCCCCGGCTGCTGCAGCACCACGCCGGTGCCGAGAGCGGACAGGTCGACCGAGCGACCGGGCAGGAGCAGCGTCTGCGCACTCAGCCCGACCGGCACGTCGCCCACGGCGGTGAGGGCGTCGAGCCGCACGGCTGAGCCGTCGCCGAGGGTGCCGTCGGCCTCCCCCGTGACAGCGTCCCCGGAGCGGACGAGGCGCTGCACGCGTCCGTCGGCGGCCCTGACGGCCAGGACGACGCCGCCCGCGGCCGCGACCGCCCGACCTCCGTCGCCGAGGGTCAGGTCCGGCGCCCGTCCCGTCCCGAGCCTGTCGAGAGAGTCCATACCGGCGATGCGCGTCGCACCGTCCACCGGATCGACCGCGACGACCGTCCCCGCGGCCATGCTCACGGCCGCGGTCGCGCCCACGGGCGTCGCCGATCCCAGGGTCACGGTCGCCGGGTCGACCCTCGCGACGGTCCCGTTCTGGGTCAGGAGGACGTTCTCGGCGTCCTGGAGGACGTCGAAGGTCGCAGTCGTGGTCACCACGCCGCCGTTGAGCTCGTCGATCTGCGAGTTGAGCCGGCCGAGCTTCAGGGCGGTCGCGCTGGTGAGCCACACACCGCCGTCGTTCAGGTCGAGACGGGAGACGGGCGATCCGGGGTACACGACGACGAGCACGGCCAGCACGGCGGGTGCCACCACCGCGGCGGCGGCAGACGTCCAGCGACGCCCGGTCCAGCCGGGCCGCGCCGCCCGCGTTGCGCGCGCGGCGAGCGCACGCGCCGTCGCACGAGCCGTCATCGGACGCATCCCACGGCGGGCGCCGCCGAGGCGCGGCCGTCGGAGCGCACGATCGACACCTCGATGCACACCTCCGTCGCGGGGGTGCTGGGCGTCGGACCCTGCTGCGCCGCCACCGGCACCGTGACGGTCGGTGCGGCCACGAGCGCGAGGACCGGCTCGGCCGTCGCGGTCCGCAGCCCCCAGAGGTAGTGGTCGTCGGGCTCGGGCGACGGGTTGGCCCAGGTGAACGTCACCGAGCCGTCCGCCGCACGGGTGCCGGCCAGGCGGGTGGGACTCGGGACCGCGGTCAGCACGATCGACGTGGCAGCATCACCGGACACGACGGGCCGCGTCGGTGCGTTCTCCACCCCGTTGACCGCGATGGCGATGGCCACGAGGGCGCCGGCCACCACCACGCCCGCCGCGATGCCGGTCATCCGGTGCGGGAGGCGTCGTCGGGGCGCGCGATCGGACGCGCCGGCGCGCGGCACGGTGCTGTCCCGTCGACCGTCGCGACGCGACGGGGCCGACCTCGCGTCATCGGCGTCGGTGACGGCGCCGGTCTCGGGGACGATCGCGACGAGCCCGTCACCGGGGGTGGGGCTCGCGTCGACGTCGCGTCGCGACACCGGTTGCGGACGGGTCTGCTCGTCCGCCGCGTCGATGCGCGTGATCGGTCGGACGCGGGTCGACTGGTCCGCCTCCCGGATGCCGTGCGGAGGAAGGACGTCCGAGACGGTCGCGGCCGGCGGCGCGACGTCCTCCTCGATGTCGATCGCCGTCTGCGGCACGTGCAGCTCGGCCTCGATGTCCACGAACGCGCGTGCGACCGCCAGTGCTGACGGGAAGCGTCTGGCGGGATCCTTGTCCATCGCGCGCGCGAGCACGCGCTGCAGCGAGTCGGGGACGTCCCCGCGGCCGGTCGGCGGGAGCGGAGACCGTTCGATCCGGGTGATGAGGTCGGGGGTCGAGTTGGGACCGTCGGGGACCTCGAACGGGGACCGACGCGCCAGCAACGAGTACACCGTCGCGGCGAGCGAGTAGACGTCGGCGCGCGCGTCTCCGGTCGGCTCGTCGGCGAGCAGCTCAGGGGGCGACCACGGCACCGACATGCCGATCGACGACGCGTCGGCACGCCCGATCGTCTCGGCGATGCCGAAGTCCGTCAGGGCCGGCCACCCGAAGTCGGTCGTCAGGACGTTGGCGGGCTTGATGTCACGGTGCAGGATCCCGGCACGGTGGGCGGTCTCGACGGCAGCCGCGAGCCGGACGCCGATCCGCAGCGCCTCGGCGACGGCGATCCGCTCGGAGCGGAAGCGGGCGCCCAGCCCAGGACGGGAGCAGTACTCCATCACCAGGTAGGGACGGCCGTCCGACGCGATGCCCGCCTGGTGGATCGTCACGATCGACGGATGGTGCGAGAGCCGGGCCATCGTGTCGGCCTCGGCCTGGAACCGGCGCCGCGACTCGGCATCGAGGGAGCTGGACAGCAGCACCTTGACCGCCACGCGCCGACGCGGCAGCAGCTGCTGGTACAGGAAGACGTCGGCGAAACCGCCGAGGCCGAGCACCCGGAGGTACTCGTACCCCGGGATCACCGGGGGGACCTGCGCCTCCCGAGACGCATCCATCATCCGCGCTCCACGGTGAAGGTCACCCCTTCTCCGAGGTCGACGACGCCGCCGGGACGCAGGACGGTCGGTTCCCCCGGGTGCAACCGCCGCGCGGGCTCGCCGTACGGGGTGAGGAGCACGCCGTTGGTCGAGTGCAGGTCCGTGACGAGGACGTCGTCGGCCTCGACCCGCACCTCGGCGTGCGTCCGGGAGATGTCCTGCTCCGGGCTCGCCACGGTCACGAGTCGCGGGAGCTCGGCGTTCGTGACGCGAGAGACCTGCGGTGCGCGACCCAGGAGCACGGCACGGTCGAGGGACACCACGAGCCCGGTCGACAGGCGCAGGCGGGCCGGCGCCCCGGATTGCGACGACCTCGCCCCCTCGCCGGACGTCCGGTCGCCCGCCCAGGCCCGGGGCTCTGCGGTCGCTGGGTGATCCGCGGCGCGCCGCCCGCCGGACTGCCCGCCGGCCGGACCACGTCGGCCACCGTCGCTGAACGTCGCCGCCACGGAGGGCGGGACGACCCGCGGGCGCTCGATCGTCATCTCGTCCACCTGGCTGCTGCTCGCCGCGGTTCGCAGCTGGATCCGCACGGCGTCGGCCGCCACCACCGCGGCGAGCACCGGCAGATGCACTGCCGCCCGCTGGCGCCTCTCGACCCGTGCGGTCGGCAGCGCCCGAACGAGCACGAGCTCGGCGTCCTCGACGACCTGCTCGGTGAGCGACCCCGACGTGTGCCCACCCAGGAGCGAGGGGACGCCGTGAGCGATCACCTCGACCTCCACGGCACCGCGGACCACCGCCCTGACCCGGCCCCCGGCGACGTCGACGATCGCCAGGTCCGGGAGATCGTCGGCGCGCAGGTGCGCCAGGAGGGCGACCTGTCCGTCGAGGCCGCCGCCCTGACGGAGGTTCGCCCACGACTCGCGGACGATCGCGGCCGATGCCGTCGGGTCGAGCATCACGACGAGGCCTTCCGCGACCACCGCGTACCAGGCGCCCTGCGTGTACTCGGGGATGATCATCGACCGACCTCTTCCTCGTTCGTCTCACCGGGACCACTGGTCGCGGCACCTGCCTCCCGCGTCCCGACGGGAGGCGGCGCCATGGGTGCGCGCTGCGACGTATCGGTCCCGCCCATCTCATCGGCATCCGAAGCCGCGTCCACGACCACGACGGTCACATTGTCCCGACCACCTGCGGCGATCGCGCGGCTCACGAGCCAGCTCGCCGCGTCCTGCGGCGAGGAGTTCTCCCGGAGCCCGCGGACGACGACGTCGGCGCGGAGCTCGCGGGACAGGCCGTCGGTGCAGATCAGCAGCCTGTCGTGCTCGCCCGCAGGGATCATCCAGTAGTCCGGCTCGGGCACCCCGGACGTGCCGAGCACCCGCGTGATCACGTGACGGTCGGGATGCGTCTCCGCGAGGTCGGTGGCCAGCTCACCCCGCTCGACGAGCTCCTGGACGACCGAGTGGTCGACCGTGATCTGATCGAGGATGCCGCCGGACCAGCGGTACACGCGTGAGTCGCCGATGTTGAACACGAGCCAGTAGGCGCTGGTGCCGACCGAGGCGACAGCGACTCCGGCGACCGTCGTGCCCGCGCGGGTGCCGGCGAGCTCCGCGGCGAGGCGATCGGCGGTCCGGCGGAAGCACGTGTGGATCTCGTCGGCGGTGGCCGTCGCCTGGCCGGTGAGGCGCGCGAACTCCTCGACCGCGACCCGGCTCGCCTCGGCACCGCCCGCGACGCCGCCCATGCCGTCCGCGACCAGGAACACCGGGGGGTTCGCGAGCAGAGCGTCCTCGTTGGCGGCACGCGTCAGTCCACGATCGGTGGCCGACCCCCATGTCGTCCGCACGCCGCTCCTCCCACCATCCGGATGAACTCCCGGCGTCCGCACCGGCGGCGCCACCTCGGCCGGCGCGGACGCGGCTAGATGCCGAGCTGGTAGATGCCCCAGTACGCCAGCACCCCGAGGAGAACGGCCGCACCCGTCAGGGGCAGCCACAGCACCAGCGATGCGAGGGTACCCCGCGCGAGACGGGCACCGGGGACCCGGCGCACCGACTGCATCCGGTCGAGAAGCACCACGACGGCCACGACGACGGCGATGCCGAGCACCCGCTCGGCGATCCAGCCGCCGGTCACGACCCACGCGTCCTGCTCATAGCTCACGGCGAGCTTGGCGACGGTGACGAGGTACCACACGAGGGCGACCATCGCGGCCACGGTGCCGCCGCCCACCGCGGCGAGCGGCGCCGCGACCCCCGGCGCGAGCCGCTGGGACCGCAGCGGCGGGCGCCCGCGGCGGCGACGGGTCCTGTTCGCGGCCCGGAGCGTCGTGGCGCTCACGAGCTCGAGGGCGGCACCGGCGGCGATCAGCGCCACGGCGCCGACGACCGTGCCGACGATCACGTCGCCGTCGCTCAACCAGCGCGGGACCGGGACGGGACCCGCCTCGTAGGTCTGGGTGGGCTGGGCCCCCGCGATCCGGGGCCACGCGGCCGCGGTGGCCGGCAGCCCGCCGACCCAGTCGGTGAGATCGCGCAGGAACGCCGGCGACACCGCACCGTTGACGCGCAGCCCGTGGTTGGCGCCGGCGTAGTACCGCACGGTGTAGTCCTCGTTCCCGGCGATCGCCGTGTCCTCGATGACCTTCTGCGCCCCCTGCACGATCGGCATCGACGCGTCCGCCGTGCCGTACACGATCAGGACCGGCTGGTGCATCGCGCGCAGGTACGGTGCGACGTCGAAGTCGACGTAGTCGAAGCCGCCGCCCGGTGGCGTGATCCCGACCGCGCGGGGGATCGCCCGGAAGACCCCGTCCGGGACGCCGGTGCGGCGCAGGTAGTTGTCCGTCGCGAACGCGGCCTGCTGGCGCGGCGGGACGATCGGGGCCGAGACGAGGACGACGAACGCGAGCCTGGGGTCCTCGGTGGCCATCACCGGGGTGATCCAGCCGCCCTCGCTCTCGCCGTACACACCGACCTCGGTCGGGTCGACGTCCGGCTGCGCCCGAAGCAGGTCGACAGACCTGAGGTAGTCGCCGGCCATCGAGACGTAGTTCCGGTACCGGGTCGTGTAGTTCTCGAGCCGCTTGTTGGGCACCATCGCGACGATCCCGGCCGCCGCGAGCGCGTGCGCCTGCGCCAGGAAAGCCACCGTGAACTTGCCCGTCCCGGCGCCGTGAACGAACACCACACCCGGTCGCCTGCCCGGCGCCCCGATCGGCTCGCTGATCTGCGCCTGGACCGACCCGCCGTCGAGCTCGACCGTGACGATCCGGGTCCGCACGTCGTAGTGCTGCTCCGCCGGCGCGTGACCGATCGCGGTGCTGGTGCTCTGCACCTGGATCGGGTCCGTGAGAGGCACCGGATCCCACTGCGGACCGGTCACCGCACCGAGGACCGCCAGGAGCAGCAGCCCGATCACGGTGCGGACGACGATCCGGTAGGCCACCTCGCGATCCTACGTGCCGAGGTACGCCGCGGTCAGAAGCCCATCCGGCCGAGCTGCTTGGGGTCGCGCTGCCAGTCCTTCGCGACCTTGACGTGCAGGTCGAGGAACACGCGCGCCCCGAGGAGCGCCTCGATCCCCCGACGCGCCTGGCTGCCGACCTCCTTCAGACGGGCACCGCCACGGCCGATCACGATCGCCTTCTGGCTGTCCCGCTCCACGTAGAGGTTCACCCGGACGTCGAGCATCGGCGGCCTGCCGTCGTCGGCGCCGCCCTCGCGCGGCACGATCTCCTCGACGACGACGGCGAGCGAGTGCGGCAGCTCGTCTCGGACGCCCTCGAGAGCCGCCTCCCGCACGAGCTCGGCGACCATCACGGCCTCGGGCTCGTCCGTGAGCTCACCGTCCGGGTACAGCGGCGGGTTGACCGGCAGGTGCTCGACCAGGACGTCGGCGAGCACGTCCACCTGGTAGCCGTCGACCGCCGAGACCGGGACGACGTCGGCCCACTCGCCGAGCGCGGCGATCGCGAGCAGGTGCTCGGTGAGCCGACCGCGCGTGACGAGGTCGGCCTTGGTCGCGATCGCCACGACGGGGGTGCCGTCGCGGCCGCTCGCGAGCTCGGTGAGCTGCGCGGCGATGTAGCGGTCGCCGGGACCGACCTTCTGGTCCGCCGGCAGGCAGAAGCCGACGACGTCGACCTCGGAGAGGGTGTCCCGCACCAGGTCGTTCAGTCGCTCGCCGAGCAACGTGCGCGGCCGATGGAGCCCCGGGGTGTCCACGAGGATCAGCTGGGCGTCGGCCCGGTGGACGATCCCGCGGATCGTGTGCCGCGTCGTCTGGGGCCGACCCGACGTGATCGCGACCTTCTGCCCGACGAGCGCGTTCGTCAGCGTCGACTTGCCCGCGTTGGGACGGCCGACGAGGCACGCGAAGCCCGCGCGGAAGGACTCGGGCGGTGTCGTTCGGTCAGTGCTCATCGATGTGCTCCGTGGTGCTCGTCGTCGGGTCCCTCGAGCGCGGTGAGCTCCTGAGACGTGTCGGGTTCGTGCGCGCCGCTCAGCCGTACCAGCAACGTCGAGATCTGGCGACGGCGTCCGTCGGCGCGCTCGGCCACGAGGTGCAGCCCGTGGATGTCGCCTGTCGACCCCGGGAGCGGCACCTTGCCGAGCGCCTTCGCGAGGAGTCCGCCGGCGCTGTCGACGTCGTCGTCCTCGACCTCGATGCCGAAGAGCTCGCCGAGGTCGTCCTTGGAGAGCCGGGCCGGTACACGATACAGGCCGTCGCCCAGGTCCTCGACCGGGACGACGCTCCTGTCGTGCTCGTCGACGAGCTCGCCGACGATCTCCTCGAGCGCGTCCTCGATCGTCACCAGGCCGGCGACCCCGCCGTACTCGTCCACGACGATCGCCAGGTGGGACGCCCCCTGCTGCAGCTCGCGCAGGAGGTCGTCGACCGGCTTGGACTCCGGCACGAACACCGCGGGCCGTGCGATCGACGAGGCCGGCTCGGTCGCGGACTCCGGGGCCGTGTGGATCCGCCGGGTGACGTCCTTCAGGTAGAGCACGCCGCGGAGGTCGTCGACCGAGTCGCCGATCACCGGGATGCGTGAGTACCCGGAGCGCAGGAGCAGGGCGAGGGCCTTGCGGAGCGGGGTGTCCGCCGTCGTGACGACCATGTCGGTGCGGGGCACCATGACCTCGCGCGTGAGGGTGTCACCGAGCTCGACGACCGACCGGAACAGCATCCGCTCCTTGCCGTCGATGCCCTCGGACTCACTCACCCGCTGGACCATGTCCCGCAGCTCGTCCTCGTCGATCTCCCCGTCATGGGCGGCGATCGGCACGAGGCGGCGGAGCGGCACCGTGACCGCGACCGCGGCGGTGAGGAGTCGTGACAGGAGGATGAGGGTCGCGGCCGGGTGGTCCCGACCCAGGGTCCGCGGGCTCAGCCGGACGAGCAGGAGCGCGACGATCGCGGACACCAGCACCGACACCAGGAGGATCACCCACCACGTGGGCAGGAGCGTCGCGACGACGAGCGTGAGGCAGGTGCTGGCGACCATCTCGCCGATGATCCGGACGAACGCGGCGGACGAGGCGGTCCGTGCCGGGTCCTCGGCGAGACCGTGGACGCGCAGCGCACTCGGGCGCCGCTCGGCCAGGAGGTCGCTGACCGCCGCCCGGGTCACGCGTCGGACCGCGACCTCGCCTGCGCTCAGCGCGGCAGCCAGCAGGATGCCGACCGCGGCGAGGACGAGCAGCAGGCCGACGGGCGCCGAGATCATCGGCCGGCGAGGAAGGTGAGCAGGAGCGAGCGCTGGAGCGCGAACATCTCCTTCTCCTCCGCCGGTTCGGCGTGGTCGTAGCCGAGGAGGTGCAGGATCCCGTGGGTCGTCAGCAGGAGGAGCTCCTCGGTCGTCGAGTGCCCCGCCTCGCGTGCCTGGCGCGCCGCGACCTCGGGGCACAGAACCACGTCGCCGAGCAGCCCGGCCGGCGTGGGCTCACCGTCACGGCCGGGCCGCAGCTCATCCATCGGGAACGACAGCACGTCGGTCGGACCGGGCTCGTCCATCCACTGCACGTGCAGCTCCGTCATGACGTCGACCGTGACCATGACGATCGAGAGGTCGGTCAGCGGGTGCAGGTGCATCGCGTCCAGGACGAACCGCGCGAGAGCCGCGAACTCGGCCTCGTCGACGGCCACCCCGGACTCGTTGTTGACCTCGATGCTCATCTGGCGGTCTCCTCCCCCGATGCGGACGGCGGCACGGCGGTCGGTAGCTGCCCGATCCGCGGGCCGTGGCCGTCGTCGCGCGCGTGCCGACTGTCCCAGCGCGAGTAGGCGTCGATGATCTCCCCGACCAGGCGGTGCCGGACGACGTCGCCCGAGTCGAGCCGGCAGAACGCGACGTCGTCCACGCCGGCGAGGACGTGCTCGACGATTCGCAGACCGGACGGAGCCCCGTGCGGGAGGTCGACCTGCGTCACGTCGCCGGTCACGACGACCTTGCTCCCGAAGCCGAGACGGGTCAGGAACATCTTCATCTGCTCGGCCGAGGTGTTCTGCGCCTCGTCGAGGATCACGAACGCGTCGTTCAGCGTCCGACCTCGCATGTAGGCGAGCGGGGCGACCTCGATCGTGCCGGCGTCCATGAGGCGCGGGATCGACTCCGGGTCGACCATGTCGTGCAACGCGTCGTACAACGGGCGCAGGTACGGGTCGATCTTCTCGCTGAGCGTCCCGGGCAGGAACCCGAGCCGCTCCCCGGCCTCGACGGCCGGGCGGGTCAGCACGATCCGCGTCACCTGACGGGCCTGCAGCGCCTGGACGGCCTTCGCCATCGCGAGGTACGTCTTGCCGGTGCCGGCAGGGCCGATCCCGAAGGTGATCGTGTTCCGGTCGATCGCGTCGACGTAGCTCTTCTGCCCGGCAGTCTTGGGCCGGATCGTCCGGCCGCGCGACGAGAGGATGTTGAACGAGAGGACGTCCGCCGGGCGCGACGTCGCCGAGCTCGCGAGCATCTGCACCGAACGCATGACCACGTCGGGGCTCAGCGGTGCACCGTTCGCCGCCATCTCGACGAGCTCGTCGACGAGGCGCGCGACGAGGGCGACGTCCCCGGCCGGTCCCGCCAACGAGATCTGGTTGCCACGCGCGTGGATGTCGACGTCGTGGAAGCCGGACTCGATCGCGCGCAGGACCTCGTCGCCGCGGCCCAGCAGCTCGACCATCGACACCTCTGGCGCCACGGTGATCCGGTTCTCGACGCGCGCCGCGAACCTGTCGCCGCGGCCGCGTGACGCTCTGCTCTCCGTGGTCTCCGCCATGTGCTCGGCTTGCGCCGCTGCGCTCCCTCGTCCTGACCCGTCGCCGACCGACAGGGACGGCACCGAGTCTACCGATCCCGCGTCCCGGGCCCGGAGCGCGTCGCCGCGACCAGGGACGGCCGGTCGCGGTACGTTCGAGGGGCTCGCGCACGACGCGACCCCACGGCTCGGCACGGCAACCTCGAGGAGGGGGCAACCCATGCGCACCATCGGATCTCGACATCGCAGCCGGCTCGTGGCCGTCCCGCTCGTCGGTCTGCTCGCCGCTGCGGCGCTGTCGGGCTGCGCCGCGGGTTCCGGCGATGGCACAACGGCCGCCTCGACGACCACGTCGTCGGCTCCGACGCAGACGGTCACCCTGACGCCCGCTGCCACCGCGACGTCCGCTGTCACCGCGACGTCCCCCGTCACGCCGTTGCCGTCGGACCAGCCCTCCGCGGGATCGAACGTCATCACGACGCCGGCACCTGGATCGACGGTCAGCGGTCCTCATGTCACGGTCGCCGGGAGCGGCAGTGCCTTCGAGGGCACCCTGAACTGGGAGATCGTCCCTGTCGGGAGCACGACTCCCGTCGCGAGCGGATTCACGAGCGCCGGGGCGAACGGCACATCGGGACCCTTCACGTTCTCCGCGACCGTCCCGAGCGGGACGATGACCGTCGCCGTCTGGGAACCGGACATGTCGAGCGGCGAGGCAGGAACGGCCCGCCACAACCTCGTGACGGTGACGTTCACGGTCTCGTGAGTCGAGTGCGGCGGTCATACCTCGCCGACCGCTCGAGGCGGGTGCGGAGGTCGCCGTGACGCGGCATCCCCGGCCAGCCGCCGCCCGGGTTCAACCCCAGGGCCCCGCAACCCCTGAGCTCGTCAACCCCAGTATCCCAGTCGCTGCGCGAGCAGCGCGAGCGCGACCGGCCCGGCGGTCGACGTCCTCAGCACGTGCGGACCGAGCCTGACGGTCTGCGCCCCTGCTCCCTCGAGCGCACCGACCTCACGCTCGCTGATCCCGCCCTCCGGGCCGACGACCACGAGGATCTGCGCTCCCGGGCGCGGGGTGGGGAGCTCGACGGTCGCCAGGGGCTCGCGCGCGTCCTCGTGCAGCACCAGAGCCGCACCGCCACCCGCGACGACCTCCGCGACCCGCGAGGAGAGCCCCGCCCCGTCGACCGCGATACCGACCCGTGGCAACCGGGAGCGCCGCGACTGCTTCGTCGCGGTCCGCACGGTCGCGACCCACCGGGCGCGGCTCTTCGCGGCACGGTCGCCGCGCCAGATCACGATCGACCGCTCCGCCTGCCACGGCAGCACCTCGTCGGCGCCGACCTCGGTCGCCGCCTCGATCGCGAGCTCGTCCCGATCACCCTTCGCCAGGGCCTGGACCAGCACCAGCCCGACCTCCGGCGCCGGCTCGACGACGTGCTCCCGGATCTCCAGGTGCACACCGTCCGCGTCGACCGCGAGCACGACACCGCGCAGCCGGACCCCGGCGCCGTCGACGACGTCGACCCGCTCACCCGGCCCACGCCGCTGCACGACGCCGGCGTGCCGGCCCTCGGCACCGTCGAGCCGGTACGTCGACCCGACGGCCACGTCACGGAGCGAACCCGGCTCCGCGAAGAACACCGGGGCGCTCACGTCCTTCTCGTCATGACGTCGGGCCGGGCTCAGCGGCCGCTGAGCTTGTCGCGGAGCTTCGCGAACACCCCGGGGTGCACCGCCGACAGCCGCCCCTCCGGTCGCTGCTCCCCGCGCAGCTCCGCGAGGCGCCGCAGCAGCTCGACCTGCTCCTCGTCCTCCGGAGCGGGGACCTGCACCTCGATGTGCACGTCGAGGTCACCCCGTCCACCGGTGTGCAGGTGCCCGACGCCCAACCCCTTGAGCGTGATCACCTGACCGGGCTGGGTACCGGGACGTAGGTCGATCTCCTGCATGCCGTCGAGGGTCTCCAGCTCGAGCACGGTGCCGAGTGCCGCCGCGGTCATCGGGACCTCGAGCGTGCAGTGCAGGTCGTCGCCGCGCCGCACGAAGGTCTCGTGGTTGCGTTCGCGGACCTCGAGGTACACGTCCCCCGCCGGACCGCCCGCCGGACCGACCTCACCCTGGCCGGTGAGCTTGATCCGCGTCCCGGTGTCGACACCGGCCGGCACGTCGACGGTCAAGGTACGACGGCTGCGAACCCGGCCCTCGCCCGCACACTCGGTGCAGGGCTCGGGGATGACGGTGCCGAACCCGTGGCACGCGGCGCACGGTGCGGAGGTCATCACCTGGCCGAGGAACGACCTCGCGACCCGCTGCACCGATCCACGCCCGCCGCACACGTCGCACGTCCGCGGCGAGCTCCCGGGCCGGCAGCACGAGCCTGAGCAGGTCGGGCACAGGACCGCGGTGTCGACCTGGAGCTCGCGGTGCGCCCCGAAGGCCGCCTCGGCGAGGTCGATGTCGAGCCGGAGCAGGGCGTCCTGGCCGCGTCGCGCCCGCGGGATCGGACCGCGCTGGCCGGCCGACTGAGCGGCCCCGAAGAACGTCTCGAAGATGTCCTGGAAGCCGAAGCCGCCGCCCATGCCGCCACCCGGCGCGGACGGGTCGGCCCCCAGGTCGTAGGCCTGACGCTTCTCCGGGTTCGAGAGGACCTCGTAGGCCCGTGAGACGTCCTTGAACCTGTCCTCGGTCTGCATGCCCTCGCCCGCGACGTCCGGGTGGAGCTCGCGCGCGAGCTTGCGGTAGGCCTTCTTGATCTGGTCGGTGCTCGCGTCGCGCGGCACACCGAGGATCTGGTAGTAGTCGCTCACTGATCACTTCCTGCAGGGGACGTGGTGGGACCGGCGGCGGCCGGCTCTGTGGTCATGCGCGTGCGGCTCACCCGGCGAGCACCCGGGACAGGTACCGTGCGACCGCGCGCACCGACGCGATGGTGCCCGGGTAGTCCATGCGCAGCGGGCCGATCGACCCGATCCGCGCGAGGGTCGCGTCCTCGCCGCCGTAGCCGCTCGTCACGAAGCTGGTCTCGACGAGACCCTCGTGGTGGGTCTCGCGCCCGATCCGGACGGACACGGTCGCCGCGTCGTCGGCCATCTCGCCGAGCAGCCGCAGCAGCACGACCTGCTCCTCGAGGGCCTCGAGGACGGGCCCGAGGGTGTGGGTGAAGTCATGCGCGCCGGTCCGAGCGAGGTTGGCCGTGCCGGCCAGCACCAGCCGTTCCTCGCTCTCCTCGGCCAGGGTCTCCTCGACCACCTGGACGACGGCGCGCACGAGCGCCTGGTCCGCACTCGGGAACGCGTCGGCCAGCTCGCCGAGCGGCACGACGAGCTCGGAGAGCCGACGACCGGTCGCGACCACGTTCAGACGCACGCGCAGCAGCGCGACGGTCTCCTCGGACAGCGCCGGCGCGATCGTCGCGAGGTCGAGGGTGCGCTGCTCGACGCGACCCGTGTCCGTGATGATCACGACGAGCAGACGGTGCTCGCCGAGGTCGACGAGCTCGAGGTGGCGGAGCGCCGAACGCCGCAGTGACGGGTATTGCACCACGGCGACCTGCTGGGTGAGCTGGGCGAGCAGCCGGACGGCGCGGTCGACCACGTCGTCCAGGTCCACCGCCTCCTCGAGGAACGCCTGGATGGCGCGCTTCTCGGGGCTCGACATCGCCTTCACCGTCGCCAGCCGGTCCACGAACAACCGGTACCCGCGATCGGTCGGCACCCGGCCCGCCGAGGTGTGCGGCTGGACGATGTAGCCCCCCTCCTCGAGGGCGGCCATGTCGTTGCGGATCGTCGCCGAGGAGACCCCGAGCGAGTGCCGCTCCACGAGCGCGCGCGAGCCGACCGGTTCGCGCGTGACGACGTAGTCCTCCACGATCGCGCGCAGCACGTCGAGCCTGCGGTCGTCGCTCACCGTGACCTCCCTGCGTCGAGTCGGTGCCGGACCTGGTGAGGTGCCAGGTCCGTCGGGCGTGGTCTGTCTCTCGTGCTCGCCGTCTCCCGGTGGCACTCCGGGTGGGCGAGTGCCAATTCTACGCGGTCGCACCGGCCGCATCGGGGACGACGCCCGCCGGCCGCCTCCTCGGGGAACGCGGACGAGCGCCCTAGGCTTCCCGGGTGACCTCCCGACCGCACGCTCCGAGCAGCCCGGACCACCCCGACCGGTACGGTGCCGACGTGCTCTCGACCACCGCGACCGGTCACCGGACCGCGCGCCGGTCGGTGCCGACGCCGGCCGAGCGGGGACTCGTGGTCGAGGAGGTCATGACCGGCTGGGTCGGCGCCGTGGTCCGCGTCGAGAAGTCCGGGGGTCTGCACGTCGTCGTCCTCGAGGACCGGCGCGGACGCACCCGGACCTTCCCGCTCGGCCCCGGGTTCTGGGTGGACGGCGCTCCCGTCGAGCTCACGGCCCCGACCCGCGCGCCTGCTCCCGCGGCGCCCGCGCGGACGGCGTCGGGGTCGCGGGCCGTCCCCGGGGCGCGCGCCCGCGTCGCGCGCGGATCCCGGATCTGGGTCGAGGGGAAGCACGACGCCGAGCTCGTGGAGAAGGTCTGGGGCGACGACCTACGCCTCGAGGGGGTCGTGGTCGAGCTGCTCGACGGCGTCGACAACCTGCCGGACGCGGTGCGGGACTTCGCCCCCGGACCCGGACGTCGGCTCGGCGTGCTCGTCGACCACCTCGTGCCGGGGAGCAAGGAGAGCCGCATCGCCGACTCCGTGACGCGCAGCGCGCCGGTCGGGACGGTCGTCGTCCTCGGGCACCCGTACGTCGACGTCTGGCAGGCTGTGCGACCGGAGCGGATCGGGCTGGCCGCCTGGCCGACGATCGAACGCGGCGTCGAGTGGAAGCACGGCATCCTCCGCGAGCTCGGCTGGCCGGCCGACGACCAGGCGGACGTCGCACGAGCCTGGCAACGGATCCTGGGATCCGTGCGGTCCTACGCGGACCTCGAGCCGTCGCTCCTCGGACGGGTCGAGGAGCTGATCGACTTCGTCACGGCTCCCTGACCGGCGCCGCGCGGCCTTCACTCAGAGCCGCATCGCGGCGCGACGGTTCCGGTTGGCCCACGCGTGCACCAGCGCGCCGAGCAGCGGTGCCGACGTCGAGCGGATCACGTACGTCACGCGACCGCCGTACCCCGGGTAGGCGACCGACATCGTGACGCGGGACGCGGTGGCGTCGACCGAGGCGATCGTCCAGAGCGGCAGCTCCTCGGGAGGCCTCCCGGTGCCGGGCTCGTGGACCCAGAGGCGGTGCGTCGTCAACCGGTGCCCCTCGCCGTCCCACAGCACCTGCTCGACTGCCGGCACCGGCACCTTCCCGATCGGTTCCTGACTGCGGTACGTCCCGGTGACGACGTCCGCGGTCCACAGGACCCCGTCCCACCAGCGGAGCTGCCAGTCGCCGGACGGGTCGGGGTACCACCCGGCGATCACGCCGTGGTGGTACCCCGACCCGGGGCGGGGCGACGGCCCCTGCGTCATGCGCGTGCTGCTCGCGGCTCAGGTCGCCTCCGTCAGGGGGCGACGGGCTCGCCGAGCATGCGGCGGTACATGTAGGCCGTGGCGATCATCGTGAGCGGGAAGGCGATCAGCTGGCCGACACCGCAGACCAGCGCACCGATGGCCTGCACGACGTAGACGGCCAGGAAGAGCACCACGACGGTGCCGAGGTTCTTGTTGACCAACGAGAAGCTCGACTTGATCGCCTCGACTGCGCCCTGCTGCTTGTCGAGGACGAAGTACAGGGCGAACTGGGCGAAGAACGCGAACACGATGCCCGGCAGGACGCACAGCACCACTCCGACACCGGTGCCGAGGCCGATCAGCAGCGACGCCCCGATGACCCCCCCAAGGTTGTCGAACTGGAAGAACGTCTTGAACTCGAGCGGCCGGCCGTACGTGATGTGCAGGGCGCCGCGGACCATCCCGGCCTGGGCCAGGTACCCCAGAAGGATGATCACGATGTAGAAGACGATCGATCCGAAGCCGAAGCCGGCACCGAACATCCCCGACGAGCTGCCGTACGGGCCGTTGTTCGCTGCCGTCACCGCCGACGCGATGAGTGCGAAGTAGAACGCGCCACCGATGACGGCGATCACCGCACCGTAGACGAGCACCGCCAGGAGGATCGGCCCGACGTTGGCGGTGAACTTCGTCCAGCCGTAGTTGAACGCCTCACCGATACCGACGGCCTGCGGGCCGCCGGGCGCACCGTAGGGCTGAGGTGCCGGCGGCATCGCTCCAGGAGGGCCGTAACCACCACCGGGCGGCGGGGGGTAGCTGCCCGCGGGAGGTGGCGGGTACGCGCCGGGCGGAGGCGGGTACGCGCCGGGCGGAGGCGGGTACGCCCCGGGCGGAGGCGGGTACGCGCCAGGCGGCGGGACCGCGCCCGCAGGGGGCTGCGGAGGCTCGTTCTCGTTTCGCGGCGTGCCGTCCGGTCCGTTCTCGGTCATGGTCACCCTTCGGTCCGATCGCGCGCGTCCCCGGTCGAGCCGCACGCACCGCTGACAGAGAATCGAAATGTGGAGGTTGTGTCAAGGACCTGCGTGTGAGCAGGCTGTGGCGCGGCTACTCCGTGAGCGTTCGGACCACGGCATCGGCGAGGAGCCGTCCTCTCCGCGTGAGCAGCACCCGCCGACCGCGACCGTCCGCACCCAACGCCGAAGCACCGTCCACGAGCCCGTCGGCGACGAGCGAGGCGACCGCTCGCCGAGCTTCCGCGCCCAGGACGTCGAGCGGGAGCCCGTCGCTCAACCTGACGCCGAGCATCACCCGCTCGAGCCTGACGTCGGTGCCGTCGAGCAGCTCACGGCCGGCCGCTGGGCTCAGGCCGTCCGCGAGCCGGGCCGCATAGGCGCGCGGGTGCTTGACGTTCCACCACCGGACGCCGCCGATGTGGCTGTGGGCTCCTGGCCCGATCCCCCACCAGTCGGCACCGCGCCAGTAGGCGAGGTTGTGCCGGCACGCGGCCACCGGCGTGCGGGCCCAGTTGCTCACCTCGTACCAGGTCATCCCGGCGGCTGCGAGCAGGTCGTCCGCGATCTCGTACTTGGTCGCCTGGTCGTCCTCGGTCGGGAGGGCGAGCTCGCCCCGACGCACCTGGGCCGCCATCCGCGTGCCCTGCTCGACCACCAGGGCATAGGCGGACACGTGGTCGACGCCGGTCGCGAGCGCTGCCTCGACGCTCCTCCGCCAGTCGTCCACCGACTCGCCGGGAGTCCCGTAGATCAGGTCGAGGGAGACGGCCAGCCCGGCATCACGGGCCCAGCGCACGACGTCCGGCACGCGACGCGGATCGTGCGTGCGCTCGAGCGTCGCGAGGACGTGCGGCACTGCCGACTGCATGCCGAACGAGATGCGGGTGAAACCGGCTGCGGCGAGTGCCGCCAGCTCGCGCGGACCCACCGAGTCCGGGTTGGCCTCCGTCGTCACCTCGGCACCGTCGGCGAGCCCCCAGGTGTCACGCACGCCGTCGAGCAGCCTCGCGAGGTCGGCGACCGGCAGGACGGTCGGCGTTCCTCCCCCGACGAACACCGTCGCGACGGGCCGGTCGGGGAGTCCCGCGCGGCGCATCACCTCACCCCCGAACGCGATCTCGCTCAGGGCCGTCGACGCGTACGCGTCCTGGCTCGCGCCACCGCCGAGCTCCGTCGCCGTGTACGTGTTGAAGTCGCAGTAGCCGCAGCGCACGGTGCAGAACGGCACGTGCAGGTAGACGCCGAAGTCGCGGTCCGACGCGCCGTCGCGCACCGTCGCCGGGAGAGTGCCGTCGTCGGGCGCAGGCTCACCGTCGGGCAGCGCCGGGCTCACTTCTTCTCCTTGGCGTCCTTGCCGCCCGAGGCGTCGGAGGAGAGCGCCGCGATGAAGGCCTCCTGAGGGACGTCGACGCGACCGATGGTCTTCATGCGCTTCTTCCCCTCCTTCTGCTTCTCGAGGAGCTTGCGCTTGCGTGTGATGTCGCCGCCGTAGCACTTCGCGAGCACGTCCTTGCGCATGGCCCGGATCGTCTCGCGCGCGATCACCCGTGCGCCGATCGCCGCCTGGATCGGCACCTCGAACTGCTGCCGGGGGATCAGCACCCGCAGCTTGCCGGTCATCATGACGCCGTACGCGTACGCCTTGTCCTTGTGCACGATCGAGCTGAACGCGTCGACCTGCTCGCCCTGGAGCAGGATGTCGACCTTGACGAGCTCGGCGGCCTGCTCGCCGGACGGCTCGTAGTCGAGCGACGCGTAGCCGCGGGTCTTGGACTTGAGCTGGTCGAAGAAGTCGAAGACGATCTCCGCGAGCGGCAGCACGTATCGCAGCTCGACACGATCGGCGGACAGGTAGTCCATCCCCTGCATGGTGCCGCGGCGCTCCTGGCACAGCTCCATGATCGATCCGATGAACTCGCTCGGCGCCAGGATCGTCGCCTTGACGATCGGCTCGCGCACCTCGACGATCTTGCCGCTCGGGAACTCGCTCGGGTTGGTGACCGTGATCACCGACCGGTCCTCGAGAGTGACCTCGTACACGACGTTCGGCGCCGTCGAGATCAGGTCGAGGTTGAACTCGCGCTCGAGCCGCTCGCGCACGATCTCCAGGTGCAGCAGGCCGAGGAAGCCGACGCGGAACCCGAAGCCGAGGGCGACCGAGGTCTCCGGCTCGTAGTGCAGCGCCGCGTCGTTCAGCTTGAGACGGTCGAGTGCGTCGCGGAGCAGCGGGTAGTCCGACCCGTCGATCGGGTAGAGGCCCGAGAAGACCATCGGACGCGGGTCGTGGTACTCGGCGAGCGCCGTCTCCGCTGGCTTGCTCGCGTTGGTGACCGTGTCGCCGACCTTGGACTGACGCACGTCCTTGACGCCCGTGATCAGGTAGCCGACCTCGCCGATCCCGAGCCCCTCGGTCGGGATCGGCTCGGGCGAGATCACGCCGATCTCGAGCAGCTCGTGCGTCGCTCGCGTGGACATCATGACGATGCGTTCGCGCGGGCTGAGCTGCCCGTCGACGACGCGCACATACGTCACGACGCCGCGGTACGTGTCGTAGACCGAGTCGAAGATCATCGCCCGCGCCGGCGCGCCGGGGTCGCCGTCAGGAGCCGGCACGCGTTCGACGATCCGGTCGAGCAGCTCGAGGACCCCGGCGCCGGTCTTGCCGGAGACACGCAGCACGTCCTCCGGGTCGCCGCCGACCAGACCGGCGATCTCCTCGGCGTACTTCTCGGGCTGGGCGGCCGGCAGGTCGATCTTGTTGAGCACCGGGATGACCGTGAGGTCGTTCTCCATCGCGAGGTAGAGGTTCGCCAGCGTCTGCGCCTCGATGCCCTGTGCCGCGTCGACGAGCAGCACCGCTCCCTCGCACGCCGCGAGCGAGCGCGAGACCTCGTAGGTGAAGTCGACGTGACCCGGGGTGTCGATCATGTTGAGGGCGTACGGCGTCGACCCACCGGACGCGTCCACCACCGCCCAGGGCATGCGGACCGCCTGGGACTTGATCGTGATGCCGCGCTCGCGCTCGATGTCCATCCGGTCGAGGTACTGCGCGCGCATCGACCGCGCATCGACGACCCCGGTGAGCTGGAGCATGCGGTCGGCGAGCGTCGACTTCCCGTGGTCGATGTGCGCGATGATGCAGAAGTTGCGCAGGAGCTCCGGGGCCGTGGCCGACGGGCGGATGCGGCCGAGCTGGTCGGCGTGGGGGATCGGGGACACGCGAAGATGCTCCGGAGGGTCGAGGTCGGCGGCGGGTTCGTCGCGGGGTGACGCCGGGTTCACCGCGGCGGTACGGGTCGTGACGACTGACCGCACCACCGGCTGCCGGGACGGCCTGGCCCATGATCCCACGGGCCGGGCCGTCCCGGCGTCACCTCGTCGACTCAGAGCCCGCGGCCCGACGGAGACACGAGGATCTTCACCGCCGTCTCGTTGTGGTGGATCAGGGTGTCGAAGCCGTGGTCGACCAGGTGGTCGAGCCCGATCCGCCCGGTGATGAACGGCGAGAGGTCGATCTTGCCCGCCTCGACCAGCGCGATCACCGCCGGGTGGGAGTTGACGTAGGCGATCGTTCCGCGCACGTCGAGCTCCTTGAGCACGATCTTCTGCATGTCGAACGTGCCCGGGTGGCCCCAGATGGACACGACCACCAGCACGCCGTGCGGCTTGAGCGCATCGACAAGGGTGTCGAGCGCGGGCTGCACCGAGGTGCACTCGAACCCGACGTCGGCGCCCGCGCCGCCGGTGAGCTCACGGACCTGCGCGACGACGTCGCCGGCCGCCGGGTCCAGGACGTGCTGCGCGACGCCCGAGTCGAGCGCCTTCTGCCGACGCAACGGGCTCGGCTCGCTGACGATCACGGTCGCGCCGAGCGCCTTGACGATCGCCGAGGTGAGCAGCCCGATCGGCCCCGCCCCGGTGACCAGCACCGTGTCGCCCGCCCCGACCCCGCTGCGCTCGGCCGCGTGGTAGCCGACCGAGAGCGGCTCGATGAGTGCCGCCTGGTCGAGGGGCACCGAGTCGGCGACCCGGTGCGCCCAGCGCCGTCCGACGACGATCTTCTCCCCGAGCCCGCCACCGCCACCGCCGAGACCGATGAAGTTCATGTCCCGAGAGAGGTGGTAGTCGCGGCTCTCCGGCCCGGTGTCCACGTCGTCGTGCAGGATGTAGGGCTCGACCACGACGTGGTCGCCGGGCGACAGGTCCGTGACCCCCTCGCCGACGGCGTAGACCACGCCGGACATCTCGTGCCCCATCGTGACGGGCGCGCTCTCGCCGCTGATCGGGTGCGGGTGCCCCGCGGGCGGGATGAAGATCGGGCCTTCCAGGTACTCGTGCAGGTCGCTGCCGCAGATGCCGCACCAGGCGACGTCGATGCCGACGGTTCCCGGCGTGACGACGGGTTCCGCGACCTCGTCGATGCGGATGTCCCCGCGGTCGCAGTAGCGCGCTGCTCTCATGGCACTTCTCCCTCGATGGCGACGACCGGGCATGTGACGCCCGATCGACTCGATCCTTCTCGCCTTCGTCGTCGTTGTCCTGACGTGCAGCGCCGGCACGCGTCCGCCGCGCGTCGTCGGGAGCGGGGAGCGTCCTCAGGCCTCCTGGGTGATGCGCACCTGGACGTCGAGCGCGTCCGTGCTCGTCCCCGCGTAGATCCCCCGCAACGGGGCGACGTCCTGGTACTCCCGACCTCGCGCGAGCACGACGTGGTGCTCACCCGCCGGCCCGCGGTTCGTCGGGTCGAAGCCCGTCCACCGCCCCGCCCACCACTCGACCCAGGCGTGCGACTCGCCGATGACCGTCTGGCCGAGCTCGGCGCCCCGCGCCGGGTGCAGGTACCCCGACACGTAGCGGGCCGGGATCCCGACACTGCGCAGCGCGCCGACCGCGAGGTGCGCCATGTCCTGGCACACCCCGGTCCGCGCGTCCCACGCCTCGGCCGCCGGGGTGTGCACCGCGGTCGCCCCGGGCACGTACTCGAGCTCGTCACGGAGCAGGAGGCAGATCGCCTCGGCCGCTCGGGAGGGCGCGAGCCCACGCGCCGCGTCCGCCGCGAGCGCGACGACCTCCGCCGGGGCGGCCGTCGTCGGCGTGTCGGCGAGGAGCTCGGCGAACCGGTCGGTCACCGGGGTGCCGCGCAGGTCGTCCCAGCCGAGGTCGGGCGCCGTCCCGCGAGGCGGGTGCACGTCGACCCGTGAGCCGGCCGTGATCGTGAGGGTCGGGTGCGGCGTCGAGACCTCGAACGCGGTCACCGCGGTGCCCCAGTAGTCCCGGTAGTCGTGCCGCCACGTGCACGGAGCCACGTCGAGCGTCGCCGTGAGCACCGTCTGCCCGTGGTCGGACACCGGCGTCAGCCGTGCCTCGTTGAACGAGGCGGTCACGGCACCCGCGTACCGGAACGTCGTCGTGTGCACCACGCACAGGCGCGTCATGCGCGGTCCTCCTTCACAGCGCCTCTCCCACCCAGGTCGTCGTGGCCCGCGACGGGAAGTAGCGGGCCCGCACGTCGTCGCTCGCCGCCGAGCAGGCGCGCTGGACCGTCTCCATCTTGGCCGGGAGCCGGTCGAGGACGTCCCGCAGCGGGCGGTACTCGAGACTCGTGCGGGCGTGGCCGAGCCGCATCCGTGCGGCGTCCTCGGTCGCGCGTTCGCCGGGCGGACCGAGGACGGAGAGGCAGGCCTCGGCCTCGGCGAGCGCGTGCACGATCGAGCGCGGGAAGAGCTGGTCCCGGAGCAGGAACCCCGCCGCGCTGTCGTCCGAGTCGATACCGCGGTATCGCCGCAGGAACGCCTCGTGCGCCCCGCAGGACCGCAGCAGCGTCGACCACGTGGGGCCGCCGGCGCCGGCGAGCGCGCGCATCGTCAGGAGGCGCGCCGTCATGTCCGCGCGTTCGATCGACCGCCCGAGCACGAGGAACCTCCAGGTGTCGTCACGTGCCGTGGCGGAGTCGACGATCCCCGCCACGACCGCCGCCCGCTCGCGCACCCAGCGGAAGTACTCGTGCGGCCGCGACGGGTCGAGGTGGGCGGGGAGCTGGTTCCACGTCGCGTTGACCGCCTCCCACAGCTCCGTCGAGATCACCTCGCGGGCCCGACGCGCGTTCTCCCGCGCCGCGAGCAGGGCACCGGCGATCGCTGCCGGCGACTCGCGGTCGTAGGCCAGGATCGCGAGCACCTGAGCGCGGCCCACCGGCTCGGCCGACGGCGGGGGTGGGCAGTCCATGACGGAGAGCAGTGACCGGCACGCGAGATCCTCCTCCGCCCACGGGTCCTCGAGGAGGCTCTGCACGTGCACGTCCAGCAGCCGTGCGGTGTCGTCGGCCCGCTCGATGTACCGGCCGATCCAGAACAGGGACTCCGCGATGCGGCTCAGCACGGCGTCACCGCCGCGCCGTCGAGGTCCGTCGACGAGGTCGTCGTCCGCGACTGCTGCTGCTGCATCGACTGGGCACGCGTGTCGTCCGGGTTCGCGTCGATGGGCACCGACGAGCCGACCGGCACGGACTGCGGGTGCTCCGTGATCCGGCCGGACCTGCCCGGTGGCACGCCACCCAGGACCCAGGTGTCCTTCGACCCGCCGCCCTGCGAGCTGTTGACCACGAGCTCTCCCTCCGGGAGCGCGACCCGGGTCAGCCCGCCGGGCAGCACCCAGACGTTCTCCCCGTCGTTCACGGCGAACGGGCGCAGGTCGACGTGCCGCGGCCGCAGGCCGTCCTCGACGAGCGTCGGGACCGTCGAGAGCTGGACGACGGGCTGGGCGATCCAGCCGCGCGGGTCACGGCGGAGCCGGCCGCGGAGCCGGTCCAGCTCGGCCGCCGACGCCGCGGGCCCGATCACCAGTCCCTTGCCGCCCGAGCCGTCGACCGGCTTGACGACGAGCTCGTCCAGGCGGTCGAGCACCTCCTCGAGCGCGCCCGGGTCCTCCAGGCGCCACGTGTCGACGTTCGCGATCAGCGGCTCCTCGCCGAGGAAGTACCGGATGAGCTCCGGGACGTAGGTGTAGACGAGCTTGTCATCGGCGACGCCGTTGCCGACCGCGTTCGCGATCGTCACGGTGCCGAGCCGCGCGCAGGTCATCAGCCCGGGGCTTCCGAGCAGCGAGTCCTGCCGGAAGGCGACCGGGTCGAGGTACTCGTCGTCGACGCGCCGGTAGATCACGTCGACCCTGCGCCGCCCCTGAGTCGTCCGCATCCACACCCGCCCGCCGGAGCAGAACAGGTCGCGGCCCTCGACGAGCTCGACGCCCATCGTGCGGGCGAGCAACGAGTGCTCGAAGTAGGCGCTGTTGAACACGCCCGGCGTGAGGACGACGACGGTGGGGTCGTCGACTCCCGCAGGGGCCGCGGCCGTGAGCGCGGCGAGCAGCCGTCGCGGGTAGTCGGACACCGGGCGGATCCGCAGCGCCGCGAAGAGCTCGGGGAACGTCTGCGCCATCGCGCGACGGTTGGACAGCACGTAGCTGACGCCGCTCGGGACCCGCACGTTGTCCTCGAGCACGCGGAAGTCGCCGACCTCGTCGCGGACCAGATCGATGCCGGACACCTGGACCCGGACACCGTTCGGGGGCTCGATCCCGTGCGCCGCGCGGTGGAAGTGGGTGGACGACGTGATGAGCGAGTGCGGCACGACCCCGTCGGCGACCGCGCGCTGGGCGCCGTAGACGTCGGCCAGGAAGGCCTCGAGTGCCCGCACCCGCTGCGCCACCCCCGGCGCGACGGCGTCCCAGACCTCGCCGTCGATCACGCGCGGGGCGACGTCGAGCGGGAACGGTCTCTCCTCGCCGGCGAAGTCGAACGTCACACCCTGGTTCAGGTAGGACCGCGCGAGCGCGTCGGCGCGGCCGCGGAGCTCGGACTCCGTCATCTGCACGAGCGTGTCGCGCACGTGCGCGTAGGCCGGTCGAACCGCTCCGGTGCGATCGAACACCTCGTCCCACGCGGCGCCCGTCGGGTAGTCGTCGAAGAGGTCCGCCATGACCGGACCTTAGGGGGCCCGTGCTACGGGGAGGTTACGGGCGAGGGCGCTACGGGATCCGGCATGTTTCGTGCGTCGCGCGGATCGACCGTTCCGAGGCGGGCTCCCGCTCCTGGTAGAGTAGGAAATCGCGTGTCCGCCTAGGTCGGCGGGCGCAGGTCCAGTTCCTCTCCGCGGGTGTCCCCACGCCCCAGTCCCGGTGCTGGCGAGTCCTCTACGACCTGTCAGATCGCTTCGGCGAATGCACAAGAGAGTCCACACGTGGCCAACATCAAGTCCCAGATCAAGCGCATCGGCACCAACGAGAAGGCCCGTCTGCGCAACAAGGCAGTGAAGTCCGAGCTCAAGACGCACGTGCGTCGGGTTCGCGAGGCCATCGCTGCCGCCGACAAGGATGCGGCTTCCACCGCCCTCGTCACCGCATCGCGCAAGCTCGACAAGGCAGTCTCCAAGGGTGTCATCCACTCCAACCAGGCCGCCAACAAGAAGTCGGCGCTCGCCAAGGCAGTCGCGGGACTCTGAGTCCCGTTCCGTCGCGGTCGCACCATCTCTGGTGCGTCGCGACGGACACACGAAGGCGTCACTCCCCCGGCGGGAGTGGCGCCTTCGACGTTCTCGCTCCCGCACGTGCGGGGCTCGACGCCGAGCGAGGCAGGCTGCTGACCCGACGCCACCAGCCGCGCGACACACCCGTCCGGCTCGGGCAGCCCAGCTCGGGGCTAGCGGGACGTCGAGGCGACGCGCAGCACCGCTCGTTCGACGGCGAACCGCGGATCGCGGCTCTGACCCTTCACCTCGGCGTCGGCCTGCGCCACCGCCAGGATCGCGTCAGCCAGCCCCTCGGGGGTCCACCGTGCCAGGTCCCGGGTGGCCCGCTCGACCTGCCACGGCGCCAGACCGAGCGCACGCACCGCGTCCTGTCCTCGGCCGCGGGTCGCCGCCACCTTCGCGAGCACACGGAGCTTCGCCGCGAGCGCCGCGACGAGAGGAACCGGGTCGACACCCGTGGCCAGTGCGTGACGCAGGAGCGCCACCGCCCGCCCGGGATCACCGTCGAGGGCCGCGTCCGCGACGTGGAAACCCGAGGCCTCGACGCGACCGCCGTAGTAGCGCTCCACGGCAGCGGCGCTGATCACTCCGACCGAGTCGGCGACCAGCTGCGCGCACGCGGCGGCGAGCTCGCGCAGGTCGCTCCCGACGGCATCCACGAGTGCTCGGACGGCGGCGGGTTCGGCCCGACGGCCCGCGCCGCGGAGCTCCGCGCCGACGAACGCCGTCTTGTCCGCGTCCTTCTTGACGAGGTCGCACTGGACGGTCGGCACGTTCGCGCCCCGAAGCGCGTCGAGCAGCTTCTTCCCACGCTGACCACCACCGTGGCGCAGCACGAGGACCACCTCCGGGACCGGCTGCTCGAGATAGGCGAGTGCGTCCGCCATCAGGTCGTCCGTCCCGCGCTCCACACCGTCGACGACGACGAGCCGCGCCTCGTCGAACAGCGACGGGCTGGTGACCACTCCGAGCGTCCCCCGCGCGTACTCGCCCGCGTCGAGGCGGGTGACCTCGAGCGCCGGTTCGTCCTGTCGCGCGAGCTCGATGACGCGGTCGACAGCGCGCTCGGCCAACAGCTCCTCCGGGCCCGCGACGAGCACGACAGGGGCAGGAGACGCGTCCCGCCAGGCGAGGGACGCGACGCCCGCGGTCGCGCCACGACCGCTCGGGCGACGGGTTGCGGGAGGCACGGCCCTAGCCTGCCATGCACGACCGACGGAGCTTGCCGGCGAGGGTGCCGAGGGCTCGATCGCGACCGGGCCAACGCTGCACAGCGGTAACCGCGAGGCCTGCACAGCGGTGAACCGCGAGGCTTGCACAGCGGTGAACCGCGGGGCTCCCTCACCCCGGGACCGTGCAGCCGGCATGCAGGACGAGCTCCCCGGCCACCACGGACAGCGCGATGTCGTGGCACGAGTCCGTTCGCAGCACCACCGCGCCCTGCCCCTGATAGAGGTCGACTGCGGTGCGGGTCGGGTGTCCGTACGGGTTGTCCTTGCCGACGCTGACGAGAGCCACCCGGGCGCCGAGCAGCGCCGCGAGCGCCGACG
>JAJYCD010000109.1 GCA_021778635.1 Actinomycetes bacterium | reverse complement strand
GACCTTCGGCGCGGGCATCGTGTGGCCGCGGGCCCTGCCGGCCACCCGGCGGCACGGCGCCTGGCCGGCGCGGCTGCGTCGCGCCGCGATGCAGCTCGCGGTGGTCGCGACCGCCGTCGCGGCCGTCTCAGGGACGTTGAACGCCCAGTACGGCTGGTACGCGAGCTGGAGCGACCTCGGCACGGCGCTCGTCTCGGGAGACGACCCGGCCGCCGGCGTCCCGGTCGTCGCCGGCGGCACCCTCCCGGAGACGACGACGGCCCCTGTCGGCACGCTGCCGATCCCGAGCGACGCGTCGCTCCCGAGCGACGCGCCGACCACCGGCGACGCCGAGCCGACGCTCGCCGGCCTCGCCTCGGACCCTGGACCGGACGGGCAGTACCTCACGGTCTCGGTACCCGGTCCGACGAGCGGGGTGACGGGCTCGGTCGTGCTCTGGTTCCCGCGCTCGTACACCCAGCCAGGGTCCGAGCACCGGCACTACCCGGTCGTCGAGGCGTTCCACGGCGTGCCGGGCGGTCCGGCCGAGTACGCGCACGGCATGAACCTCGGCGGCATGGTCGCCGGCCTGGCCAGGGACCATCGCATGACCGAGCCGATCCTGGTGATGCCCGACTCGACACCCCACCAGCTCGACACCGAGTGCGTGAACGGTGGCACCAGAGGTCCCCAGATGGAGGACTGGCTGACGCAGGACGTCCCGACCTGGGTGCGCAATCACCTCCGGGTGGCTCCGGATGCGCAGTCGTGGGCCACCATGGGGCTGAGCACCGGGGGCTACTGCGCGGCGATGGCCACCATGCTGCACCCGGACACCTACGGAGCGGCGATCGAGCTCGGCGGCTACCTCGCGCCCGTGTTCGACCCGCACTACCGCCCGTTCGGACCGGGCAGCGCGGCGTGGACCAGGTACGACCTCGTCAAGCGGGCGACGACCGAACCTCCCGCCGTGCAGCTCTGGGTCGAGACCTCGAAGTCCGACTCGTTGTCCTACCCGGGCAACGCACGGCTCATCGCGACGGCAACCGCGCCGCTGCGAGTGACGGCCGACGTCCTCCCGAACGCCGGTCATCGGATGACGGTCTGGGTCGGCGTGATGCCGACCGCACTCTCGTGGCTGGGCACCTCGCTCAGCGGATTCCGCCCGACCGCCTGAGCCCGGTCCGCAGGTCGCCGTGGAACGGCACGGCCTCGCGCGGTCGATCCAGGTCGAACGCGGTCGGTCCCGGTCGAACGCGGTCGATCCCGGGCGGCCCGTCTCGGTCGAACGTTTCCCGTCCTGGTGATGATCAGAGCGGCCGACGGTCGAGCACAGCGCACCCCTCCTTGCGGCACAGCCGGCGTCCACGATCGGCTGCCAGGGTGCAGAGATGCCCTCGGTCGCCTCGTCCCGCGCGAGCCTGTGGTCGGCCGTGGCGCTGGTCGCGACGCTGTCCGTGGGCGGCGCCGCGAACGCGCACGCGGTCGGGTCGGTCTCCTCGGCCACGGCAGCCGCACCCCCGTCCGCGCGCGCCTGGCGGTTCGTCACCCGCCCGGACCTGACCCCGCCGGTGATCACGTCGACCATCACGGCGCGAGGCTCCCTGCCCCTGGAGCCCACCGAGGGACGCGACGTGTTCCTCGGACCCAAGGACACCGACACGGGCGTGACGATGCAGGGCGAGCTGATCGTCGACAGCCAGGGCGACCCCGTGTGGATCAACAGCTCGACCGTCGGCACGTTCAACTTCCGCGAGCAGACCTACCAGGGCGAACCGGTGCTGACCTACTGGGACGGGAGCTCGACCTCGTACGGGCACGGCGACGTCGTCATCCTCGACGACACGTACACGCCGATCGCCACGGTCACCACCGGCGGCGACCTCGGCCCCCACCAGGCCGACATGCACGAGAGCGCCATCACCCCCCAGGGCACGATGCTGCTGACGTCGTACCCCGAGGTCCGGGCGGACCTCAGCAGCATCGGCGGCCCGAAGGACGGCTGGGTGCTCGAGGGCGTCGCCCAGGAGGTGGACATCGCGACCGGCGCGGTCCTGTTCGAGTGGCGCTCGCTCGACCACGTCCCGGTCTCGGACACCTACCAGCCGCTGACCGCGGGCGAGGGCACGCAGGCGAAGCCCTTCGACTACTTCCACATCAACTCCGTGCAGGACGACGGCCCCGACCAGGTCCTCGTCTCAGCGCGACACACCCACGCGATCTACGAGATCGCGAGGCAGACCGGTGCCGTGACATGGCAGCTCGGTGGCCGGCGGAGCAGCTTCACGTTCGGCCCGGGGGCGACGTTCGCGTGGCAGCACGACGCGCGTCGCCAGGCTGACGGCACGATCACGATGTTCGACAACGAGGCCGCGCCGACGTCCTCCCGCGGCCTGCGGCTGTCGCTCGACCTTGCCACGATGACCGCGACCGTCGCCGCGCAGTACCTGCCCCCGACCGCACGGGACGCGGCCACCCAGGGCGACGTCCAGGTACTCCCCGACGGCAACGTGTTCGTCGGGTGGGGGCAGGAGCCGTTCTACTCCGAGTACACCGGCGGCGGCTGGCTCCTCGCCGACGAGACGTTCACCGCGGGCACGAGCTACCGGGTCTTCCGGGCCCCGTGGACCGGTCGGCCGACCACGCCGCCCGACGTGGCGCTCACTCGCAGCGGCGCGGGCACGACGGTCTACGCGAGCTGGAACGGAGCGACGCAGGTGGCGTCGTGGCGGGTGCTGACGGGCTCCGACGCAGCGAGCGCGCGACCGGTCGCGACCGTCCTCCGCACCGGGTTCGAGACCGCGATCCCCGTGCCGCATCCGGGCGCCTACCTCCAGGTCCAGGCCCTCGACGGGTCGGGGGCGGTGCTGAGCAGCGTCGTCCCTGGGTAGCCGCGTCCCTGGGTAGCCGCGTCCCTGAGTAGCCGCGTCCCTGAGCAGCACCGCGCCGGCTCCCGCTCCGCCAGACGCGCGCAGGTCCCGAGGACT
Source organism: Actinomycetes bacterium (assembly GCA_021778635.1). Lineage (GTDB taxonomy): Bacteria > Actinomycetota > Actinomycetes > Actinomycetales > Cellulomonadaceae > JAJDFX01. Next base: position 6,674 of record JAJYCD010000109.1, on the reverse strand, counting down.
GCGCGTGCAGTCCCCGTCACGAGTCACGCGAGGATGCGCACGGGCTCCTCGAGGATCGCCAGGAACGCGGCCATCCACTCGGCCGCGACGGCGCCGTCGACGGGCCGATGGTCGACCGAGAGCGTCACGTGCATCACCGTGCCGACCTCAAGCTCCCCGTCGCGCACGACGGCCTCCTTCCGGGCGGCGCCGACGGCGAGGATCGCGGACTGCGGTGGGTTGATGACGGCCGTGAACGCCTCGGTCCCGTACGGGCCCAGATTCGTGACCGTGAGCGTGCCGCCGACGAGCTCGTCCTCCCGCAGACGGCCGGAGCGGGCCCGGTCGACGAGGTCGGCGCTCGCTACGGCCACCGCGGAGATGCTCATCCCGTCGAGCCCACGGAGCACGGGCGTGACGAGCCCGCGGTCGGTGCTCACCGCGATCGCGACGTCGACGTGCGCGTACCGACGCACGGCGTCCGTCATCCAGATGACGTTCATCGCGGGCACCCGCGCATGGGCGCGCGCCGCCGCGAGCACGACGAGATCGTTGACCGACACCCTCGGGCCGCCGTACCCGTTGAGCCGAGCGCGCAGCTCCAGGAGGCTCTCGACGCGCGCAGTCCCGTGCACGGCGAAGTGGGGCGCCTCGCGCACGCTGCGACCGAGCCGCTCGGCGATCGCGCGCCGCATCCGCGTGTGGGGGACGTCCGCGTAGCCCGGCTCTGCGGCGTCGTGCCCGACGGCGCGCGCCGGAACGGCCGGAACCGTCGCAGCGACGCCGTCGGCGTGCACGACTGCGGGTGCGTCCGCCCCGACGGCGCGCGCCTCACGGGCACGCTCGACGTCGCGCCGCACGATCCGACCGCCGGGCCCCGAGCCGACGAGATCGGCGAGCGACAGCCCCGCCTCCTTCGCGAGCCGTCTCGCGAGCGGGCTGCTGAAGCGGCGCACGCCCGGCAGCCCGGGTGCGTCGGCTGATCGGGCGGGCGAGCCCGGCGCAGGTCCACCGGGATCGGGCGACCCGGCCGCGCCGAGCCGTGCCAGGACCTCGTCCGGGTCCGCGACGACCTCGTCCACGTCGCCGAGTAGCGCGATCGGCGCACCGACGGCGACCTCGTCCCCGATCCCGACGAGCGTCCGGAGGAGCACACCGGGCGCCTCGGCGGGCACGTCGACGACCGCCTTCTCGGTCTCCACGGTGGCGAGCGCGTCGCCTGCCGCGAACGGCTTCCCGACGGGCAGGGGCCAGTCGGACAGGACCGCCTCGAGCGCGTTCGCCGCAACCGCGGGCATGACAAGCAACCGGGCCACGTCAGGCCTCCGCGATCTCGGAGAGGCGCGCGACGACGTCCTCGGTCTGCGCGAACGCCGCCCGCTCCAGCACCTTGCTGATGCTCGGTGACGCCTCTCCGCCGGTGACCCGCTGCACCGGCTGGTCGAGCCAGTCGAAGTAGCGCCGCTGGATCTCGTCCGCCAACCACGAGCCGTAGGACGTCCCGATCGCGCCCTGCTCGACGATCAGGACCGTCCCGGTCGTGCGGATGCTCTCGCCGATCGTGTCCCAGTCGACGCTCGCCCGGTCGAGCCAGCGCAGGTCGATCACCTCGGCGTCGACGGTCCCGAGCTGCTCCACGGCGTCGAGCACGTGCCGCACCATCGACAGGTAGGCGATCACCGTGACCTGGGACCCGCGGCGGCGGATCGCGGCGCGGCCGACCGGGAGGCAGTAGTCGAGGTCGTCCACCGGGCCCTCTCCCGTCGAGGTGTAGAGCTCGACGTGCTCGAGCACGAGCACGGGGTCGTCGCAGCGCAGCGCCGTGTTCATGAGCCCGACGTAGTCGAAGGGCGTCGTCGGCGCCACGATCCGCCAGCCGGGTGCCGTGGCGAAGATCCCTGCCGGGTCCATCGAGTGCTGCGAGCCGTAACCCGTCCCGGTGGCGACCTTGCTGCGCAGCACGAGCGGCACCGCGCCCGCACCGCCGTACATGTGACGGGCCTTGCCGATCTGGTTGAAGAGCTGGTCGGCCGCGACCCACATGAAGTCGGCATACATGAACTCCACGACCGGTCGGAACCGCCCGTCCAGCGCGATGCCACCGGCGAGACCCGTGAACGCGTTCTCGCAGATCGGCGTGCCGAGAACCCGGTCGGGGTACTCGGCCTGGAACCCACGGGTCGCCCCGTTGGTCCCACCGTTGAGGCGGTGCACGTCCTCGCCCATCACCAGGACGCGGGGATCGGTCGCCATCCGTCGGGCCATCACGGCTGCCACCGCGTCGATGAAGCGTTGGTCGGCAAGCTGCCCGGTGAACGTGTCGCGATCGAGCACGCGGGCGTCGGCGAGCTCGCTCAGGTCGCCGCGCACCCCCACGTCCACGAAGGCGGGGTCCGGCCACTCGGACGGTCGGATGCGCCGCTCTCCCGGCTTGCCGCCCGGCAGCGGCTCGATCAGGACGTCCGTCGCCTCGACCATGAGCCGGTGCGCCCGCGCGCGGCTCACGTCCACCTGCTCCTGGGTGAGGATCCCGCGACGGAGGACGTGCCCGGCGACCTGGTCGACCGGGTCGCGGCGCCGCCAGCGTGCCTCTTCCTCCTTGCTCCGGTAGCCGAACGCGCTTCCCGGGAACGGGCCGTTCTGGTGGAAGAACCGGTACGTGTCCGCCTCGATCAGGGTCGGACCATGCCCCGCCCGCATGTGCGCGACGGCCTCGCGCATCGCGAGGTGGACGGCCAACGGGTCCATCCCGTCGACCTTCCAGCTCGCGATGCCGAAGCCCGGCCCGCGGGCGGAGAGTCGCGCCTCACCGGTCGCCTCCTCGACCGCGGTCGACACGGCGTAGCCGTTGTTCTCGACGAAGAAGCACACGGGCAGCCGCCACGCCGCCGCCAGGTTGAAGGTCTCCAGGGTCGAGCCGATGTTGATCGCGCCGTCCCCGAAGTACGTGACCGCGACCGCGTCCGTGCCGGCCTGCCGATGCGCCCAGGCGAACCCGGCGGCCTGCGGGACCCCACCGCCGACGATCGCGTTGGTGCCCATCGCGCCGGCGTCGGTCCACTGCAGGTGCATGGACCCGCCGCGGCCGTGGCTGTACCCCCGGTCCAGCCCGCACACCTCGGCAAGGGTCCGGAGCAGCACCGCGCGGACCGCGTCCGAGACGTCCGAGGTCAGGTCGAGGCCGTCGGGTGCCACGTGCGACAGCGCCTTCGCGAGGAACTGGTGGTGGCCGCGGTGCGAGCCGTTCACGGAGTCCGCGCTCGTCAGGGCGAGCACCGACCCGACGGCGCCGCCCTCCTGGCCGATGCTCGAGTGTGCCGGGCCGTGGACGAGTCCCGCGGCGGCGAGCTCGAGCACCTGCTCCTCGAAGGAGCGGATCAGCAGGAGCTCGTGCAGCATCGCCGTGAGGAGCCCGGCCGGGGCGGCGTCCCAGTCGGCTGGCGTGGCCGTGAGCGTGACCCACGGTGACGCGGGGACGAGCTTCCGGTGCGTGGTCATGGCGTCTCCATCGACGGGGTGAGGTCTCAGCGTGGCACACGATTGGATCCAAAATCTAGATGCATGAGCGATTTACTGTGCCATTGATCAGGCATATGCTGTCGCTGCATTGATATTGGATCCATACATCAGCGAGTGAGGTGCCCATGGGTCTCCCCGGACTGCGCGGCGTGGATCACGTCGGCTTCACCGTGCCCGACCTCGACGAGGCGACCCGGTTCCTCGTGGACGTGCTCGGCTGCGAGTACCTCTACTCGCTGGGCCCGTTCCTGGACGCCGGCACCTGGATGAGCGACCATCTGGACGTGCACCCGCGCGCGACGATCCCCGAGAACCGGTTCTTCCGGTGCGGCGGCCAGGCGATCTTCGAGGTGTTCCAGTACACGGCCCCCGACCAGCGCCGCAGCGTGCCGCGCAACAGCGACATCGGGGGTCACCACGTCGCGCTCTACGTCGACGACCTGGACGCCGCCGTCGCGCACCTGAGGAGTCACGACGTCGCCGTCCTCGGCACCCCGACCGCCAGCACAGGCGCCCATCAAGGTCAACGCTGGGTGTACTTCCGTGCGCCCTGGGGCATGCAGCTCGAGCTCGTCTCGTACCCGGACGGGAAGGCGGTCGACCCACGGGCCGCCGCACGCTGGACGGCCGCACCCGCCGAGGCGTCGACGACCTCGCCCGGAGCCTCATGAGCTCGTCCGTCGCCGACCCGGCAGCCTCCCGCGGGCCGGACCCGCACGGCGCCGCGAGCGCGCGCGTCGCCGACCACCTCCGTACCGCGATCCTCGACGGCGCGATCGCCCCGGGCGAGCGCGTCCGCCAGGAGGAGGTGGCCCAGGCCACCGGGTCGAGCCGGATCCCGGTCCGGGAGGCGCTGCACCTGCTCGAGGCCGAGGGCCTGATCGAGAACGAGCCGAACAAGGGCGCCCGCGTCCCGCTGCTCTCCCCGCACGAGGTCGACCTCATCTACCGGATGCGCGAGCGGCTCGAACCGCTCGCGCTCGCCGAGAGCCTCCCGCACCTCACCGCAGCCGACCTCGAGCGTCTGACGAGGCTGCAGGAGGACATCGAGGCCGACAGCGACGTCCGCCGGTTCCTGGAGCTGGACCGCGCGTTCCACCTGCTCACCTACTCGGGTTGCCACGTCGACCCGCTCGCGTCGATGGTGACTCGTCTGTGGAACTCCACCCAGCACTACCGCCGGGCGTTCGTGTCGATGAGCGGACCCGGCCGGATGTGGGTGGTCAACGCCGAGCACCGGCTGCTGCTCGACGCGATCGAGCGCCGGGACGTCGAGGACGGCGAGCGATTCCTCAGCGGCCACATCCGCCGTACCCGGATCGAGCTCGCCCGGCACCCCGAGGTGTTCGACCGTGCGCCGACCGGGACGCACGGGTCCCCCGGCTGAGCGCCGCGCCGGCTACCACTGCACCGCGACGTACTTGGACTCGAGGTAGTCGAGGACGCCCTCGTGCCCACCCTCGCGACCGATCCCGCTCTGCTTCACCCCGCCGAACGGCGCCGCCGGGTCGGAGACGAGCCCGCGGTTGAGCCCGACCATGCCGAAGTCCAGCGCCTCGCTCACCCGCAGCCCACGCGCCAGGTCCCGCGTGTACACGTAGGCGACCAGCCCGTACTCCGAGCCGTTCGCCAGCGCGACGGCGTCCTGCTCGTCCACGAAGGTCACGATCGGCGCGACCGGTCCGAAGATCTCCTCGCGCAGGATCCCGGAGCCCGACGGCACGTCGACGAGCACCGTCGGCTCGAAGTAGAAGCCGCTGCGGCTCGGCCGTCGCCCGCCGACCACCGCGCGCGCCCCGTCCGCGACGGCACCGCTGACCAGGGCGTCGACCTTCGCGGCCGCCTCCTCGTTGATGAGCGGACCGACCTGCGTGCCCTCCTCCGACGCCGGGCCGACGACGAGTGCCGACATGCGCTCCGCGAGCCGCCGCGCGAACTCGTCCGCGACCGCCGCCTCGACGTAGAAGCGGTTCGCCGCGGTGCAGGCCTCCCCGGCGTTGCGCATCTTCGCGACCATGGCGCCGTCGACCGCGGCGTCGACGTCGGCGTCCGCGAATACCAGGAATGGGGCGTTGCCGCCGAGCTCCATGGACGTGTTGACGACCTGGTCGGCCGCCTCGGCGAGCAGGATCCGCCCGACCTCGGTCGAGCCGGTGAAGGACAGCTTCCGGACGCGAGGGTCGTGCAGCATCGCCGAGACGACGGCCCCGGAGCTGCGTGAGGGCACCACGTTGACGACACCGTCCGGCACCCCGGCCTCGTGCAGGAGGCTCCCCATCGCGAGCGCCGTCAGCGGGGTGTCGCTCGCGGGCTTGAGGACGACCGTGCAGCCGGCCGCGAGAGCCGGACCGATCTTGCGCGTCGCCATCGCCGCCGGGAAGTTCCACGGAGTCACGAGCACGCAGATCCCGACCGGTTGCTGGAGCACGAGGATCCGGTTGGTGCCGGACGGCGCGGTCATGACGGACCCGGCCGCTCGGACCGCCTCCTCGGAGTACCAGCGGAAGAACTCGGCGGCGTACGCGACCTCTCCGCGCGCGTCCACGAGCGCCTTCCCGTTCTCGAGCGAGATGAGTCGGGCGAGGTCCTCCGACCGTTCGGCCATGAGCTCGAACGCGCGGCGCAGGATCTCGGCCCGCCTCCGGGGCGGTGTCGCGGCCCAGGCCGCGGCGGCCGTGTCGGCGGCGTCGACGGCAGCGAGCGCGTCGTCCACACCGCCGTTCGCCACGGTCGCGATCACCGTCCCGGTCGCGGGGTCGACGACGTCGAACCGGTCGCCGGATGCGGCTGGCCTCCACTCCCCGCCGATGAGCAGCTCGGTCGGGGCGTCGATGGTCGGACGATCGATGGTGGTCATCGGGCGGGCACCTCTTCGGATGGTCGGTCGGGCAGCTGGGCGGTCGAACGCTGGCTTCTCGGGCGGACGGTCGGCAGGGTGGTCGACCGTCCGCTCGGAAGGTCGGTACAGGTCAGTGCCGGTCGGTACAGGTCAGTGCCGGTCGGTGCAGGTCAGTACCAGTCAGTGCCGGTCAGTAGGGGTTCGCGACGAACAGCTCCTCCGCGGGGAACAGCGTGAGCAACCGGGGACCGTCGGGCGTGACGACCACCTCCTCCTCGATCCGCGCCGCCGAGAACCCGTCGTCCGCGGGGCAGTAGGTCTCCAGGGCGAACACCAT
>JAJYCD010000020.1 GCA_021778635.1 Actinomycetes bacterium | reverse complement strand
TGGCCGGGCCGGCCTCGAGTGCACTGAGAACGGATGCGGCCTTGTCCAGAACGCCGACTCCGCTAGAGTTGTCCATAGGTCGATATTGCCGTCTCGAAGGCTGAGACGCAAGTATCGCGACACGAAAGTCACCCGCCGAGACCCGCTCCGGGTGCGGACACGTCGAGAGGACGAGGACCATGGCCGGCACGCTGGCGGAGAAGGTATGGGACGCGCACATCGTGCGCCGCGGCAACGACGGCGCGCCAGACCTGCTCTACATCGACCTGCACCTGGTGCACGAGGTCACGAGCCCCCAGGCCTTCGAGGGGCTGCGGCTGGCCGGTCGACGCGTCCGCCGCCCGGACCTCACGATCGCCACCGAGGACCACAACACGCCGACCCTCGACATCGACCGGCAGATCGCGGACGTGACCAGCCGGACCCAGATCCAGACCCTGCGCACCAACGCGGCGGAGTTCGGGGTGCGGATCCACTCGCTCGGTGACGCCGACCAGGGCATCGTGCACGTCGTCGGGCCGCAGCTCGGGCTCACGATGCCGGGCCTGACGGTCGTCTGCGGCGACTCCCACACGTCCACGCACGGCGCGTTCGGCGCCCTCGCCTTCGGCATCGGGACGAGCGAGGTCGAGCACGTGCTGGCCACCCAGACGCTGCCGCTCGTCCCCTTCAAGACGATGGCCGTCACGATCAACGGGGCGCTGCGACCCGGCACGACCGCCAAGGACATCATCCTGGCGGTCATCGCGAAGATCGGCACCGGCGGCGGCCAGGGGTACGTCCTCGAGTACCGTGGCGAGGCGATCCGCGCGCTCTCGATGGAGGCGCGCATGACGATCTGCAACATGTCGATCGAGGCGGGCGCCCGCGCCGGGATGATCGCGCCCGACGAGACGACCGCGGCGTACCTCAAGGGTCGCCCGCACGCCCCCGAGGGCGCGGACTGGGATGCCGCGGTCGCGTACTGGAGCACGTTGCGGAGCGACGACGACGCGGTGTTCGACGCCGAGGTCACGCTCGACGCGAGCGAGCTCGAGCCGTTCGTGACCTGGGGCACCAACCCGGGCCAGGGACTGCCGCTCTCCGCCAACGTGCCGGTCCCCGAGGAGATCGCCGACGCGAACGACCGTGTCGCAGCCGAGCGCGCGATCGAGTACATGGCGCTGACGCCCGGCACGCCGCTCCGGGACATCGCCGTCGACACGGTGTTCATCGGCTCGTGCACGAACGGCCGGATCGAGGACCTTCGCGCCGTCGCCGAGATCATCGAGGGACGGCACAAGGCCGACAGCCTGCGCGTCCTCGTCGTCCCCGGTTCCGCGCGGGTGCGACTGCAGGCCGAGGCCGAGGGACTCGACAGGGTCTTCCTCGACTTCGGCGCGGAGTGGCGCAACGCCGGCTGCTCGATGTGTCTCGGGATGAACCCGGACCAGCTCGCCCCGGGCGAGCGCAGCGCGTCGACGTCCAACCGCAACTTCGAGGGGCGCCAGGGCAAGGGCGGCCGCACGCACCTCGTCTCGCCGCTCGTTGCGGCGGCGACGGCGATCCGCGGCACGTTGTCCTCACCGGCCGACCTCCTCGACGCCTGACCGACCCCTGACAGGAGACGCATCATGGAGAAGTTCACTCAGCACACCGGCGTCGGGGTCCCGCTGCGCCGCAGCAACGTCGACACCGACCAGATCATCCCGGCTGTCTACCTCAAGCGGGTGACCCGCACCGGGTTCGAGGACGCGCTGTTCGCCGCGTGGCGCGGGGACCCCGCGTTCGTCCTGAACCAGGACGCCTACGCGAACGGCTCGGTGCTGGTCGCCGGACCGGACTTCGGTACCGGCTCCTCGCGCGAGCACGCGGTGTGGGCGCTCAAGGACTTCGGGTTCACGGTCGTCATCTCGTCGCGCTTCGCGGACATCTTCCGGGGCAACTCCGGCAAGCAGGGTCTGCTCGCCGCCCAGGTGAGCCCCGAGGACGTCGAGCTCCTCTGGAAGATCCTCGAGTCGAAGCCCGGTACCGAGGTGACGGTCGACCTCGAGTCGCGCACGGTGACCTGCGAGGACGTCGTCGTGCCGTTCCAGGTGGACGACTACACCCGCTGGCGGCTCATGGAGGGGCTCGACGACATCGGGCTCACCCTGAACCACGAGGCGGAGATCACGGAGTTCGAGCAGACCCGCGAGGCCTGGCGCCCGACGACGCTGCCGGCCAAGCACCTGCCGTCGGTCGAGATCGTCGCGGCGCGCCCGGTCGGCTGACGACGCCGTCGGAGGTCGGACGCGGCGCGGCGCGATGGACCGACGACGGGCCTACCCCTAGCGTGGGGGTGGCGCGCCGCCGTCCTCGTCGCGTGCGCCCGACCCGGGAGGTGCCGCGGTGAACAAGACCGAGATGGTGGCGGAGCTCGAACGACGGCTCGGCAGTCACGGCGCCGCGGTCGCGGCTCTCGACGCCGTCCTCGGCACGGTTCAGGACGCGGTCGCCGCGGGGGACAAGGTCACGCTCACCGGGTTCGGGACGTTCGAGCGCGTCACACGCGCCGCCCGTACCGGTCGGAACCCGCGGACGGGTGCGTCGATGGAGATCGCCGCGTCCGCGCTGCCGCGGTTCCGGGCCGGAGCAGGACTGCGCGCCGCTGTCGGCGGCGGGCAGCCGGTGCGGTCGGGGGCACGAGTCGCGGCGACGGTCGCGGCGGCGTCCGTGGTCGAGTCGCCCGCACCGTCCGGAACGGCGAGCACGGCCCGATCGACGTCGGGCGCGGCGGCTTCCCCGGGCGCGACGCCCGGCAGCACGGGCACGGAGACCTCGGGCGCGACCTCGTCCGGCAAGGCGACGTCCGGGAAGCGACGTTCCGCCGCGACCGTGGGCGGCAAGGCCGGGAGCACGAAGCCCTCCACCGCGAAGCAGGCTGCCGACGAGCGAGCCGCCACGAAGGCCGGTGCCACGAAGTCTGGTGCCAAGAAGGGCTCCGGAAAGGAGGGCTCCGCCTCGAAGGCCGCGGCCAAGAAGGGCTCGGCCAAGAAGGGCTCGGCAACGAAGGCCGCCGCTACGAAGGGCTCCGCCACGAAGGGCTCCGCCACGAAGGCCGCCGCCAAGAAGGGCTCGGGGAGGGCCGGCTAGCGTCGCTCGGACCGTACCCCTCGTGGCGCGCCGTCCCTCGTGGCGCGCGTTCACGCAACCAGGCAGGAGCCCGGTGAGTGAGTGATCAGCTGAACGCGTCCGACCTGCTCCGTGTCGACGGAGGTCACCCTCTCACCGGCGAGATCACCGTTCGCGGGGCGAAGAACTTCGTGTCGAAGGCCATGGTCGCGTCGTTGCTGGGCGAGAGCCCGAGCGAGCTGCGCAACGTGCCTGCGATCCGCGACGTCGCCGTCGTGAGCGGGCTCCTCGAGCTGCACGGCGTCGGCGTCGACCTGGACCAGGAGGCGGGCGTGCTGCGGCTCGACCCGAGCCGGGTCGAGGTGGCGCACGTCTCGGACATCGACACCCACGCGGGATCGAGCCGGATCCCGATCCTGTTCTGCGGGCCGCTCCTGCACCGGCTCGGCGAGGCGTTCATCCCGGATCTCGGCGGTTGCCGGATCGGTGACCGCCCGATCAACTACCACCTCGACATCCTGCGGCAGTTCGGGGCGGTCGTGGAGAAGCGGGAGCAGGGGATCTACATCCACGCCCCGCGGCGGCTCCGCGGGACCAAGATCGCCCTGCCGTACCCGAGCGTCGGGGCGACCGAGCAGCTGCTGCTGACGGCGGTCCGCGCCGAGGGCCTGACCGAGCTGGTCAACGCCGCGATCGAGCCGGAGATCCTGGATCTGATCGCCGTCCTGCAGAAGATGGGGGCGATCATCTCCGTCGACACGGACCGGGTGATCCGGATCGAGGGTGTCGACCGGCTGTCCGGGTACCGCCACACGGCCCTTGCCGACCGGATCGAGGCGGCGTCCTGGGCGTCGGCCGCGCTCGCCACCGGCGGCGACATCATGGTCCGCGGTGCGACCCAGCCGGAGATGACGACGTTCCTCAACACGTTCCGGAAGGTCGGCGGCGAGTTCGAGATCGACGACGTCGGCATCCGCTTCTTCCACCCCGGCGGAGAGCTCAGGTCGATCGTGCTCGAGACCGACGTCCATCCTGGCTTCATGACCGACTGGCAGCAGCCGCTCGTCGTCGCGCTCACCCAGGCCACCGGGCTCTCGATCGTGCACGAGACGGTCTACGAGAACCGGTTCGGGTTCACCGACGCGCTCCGCCGCATGGGTGCGACGATCCAGGTCTACCGGGAGTGCCTCGGCGGACACCCGTGCCGGTTCGGCCAGCGGAACTTCTTCCACTCGGCCGTCGTCTCCGGGCCGACGCCGCTGAGGGCGGCCGACGTCGAGGTCCCCGACCTGCGCGGCGGGTTCTCCCACCTGATCGCCGCACTCACCGCGAGCGGGACGTCGACCGTGCGCGGTATCGCGCTGATCGACCGCGGCTACGAGCACTTCACGGACAAGCTCGGCGCGCTCGGCGCCGAGTTCACGCGGGCCTGACGGCGCGGGTGCCACACCGGTCCAGCCTCGGGCACCCCACAACCGGCGCGGGTGGACCGGTGGCCGCGGCGGCGGATCCCGCACGCGCACGGGTAGCATCGAGCATCGTGCCACCGGTCCAGCCTGACAACCGCACGTACCGTCGCGTCGCCGCGGTCGTCCGGCCGATCCTGCTCGCGATCACCCGACGTGACTGGCGGGGTCGGGAGAACATCCCGGCGGGCGGCTTCATCGCGGCCGGCAACCACATGACCAACGTCGACCCGCTGACGTTCGCGCACTTCCTGTACGACAACGGCCGCCCGCCGAAGATCCTCGCGAAGGCGTCGCTGTTCGCGGTACCGGTGCTCGGCGGACTCCTGCGGCGCACCGGGATGATCCCGGTGCAGCGCAACACCGCGGCGGCGGCGTCGTCGCTGTCGTCGGCGATGGACGCGCTGCGGTCCGGTGAGTGCGTCGCGGTGTTTCCCGAGGGGACGCTGACGCGCGACCCCGACCTGTGGCCGATGGTCGCGAAGACCGGCGTCGCACGACTCGCCCTGACGACGCAGGCACCGGTGGTCCCGATCGCCCAGTGGGGGGCGCAACGGATCCTCGGCAGGTACAAGAAGCTCCTCAAGCCGTTCCCACCGAAGACGGTCACGGTGGTGGCCGGGCCTCCGGTGGACCTCTCGGACCTGTACGACCGCCCGCAGGACGCGGCGACGCTGCGCGAGGCGACGGATCGCGTCATGGCCGCCATCACGGCGCTGCTCGAGGACATCCGTGCCGAGAAGGCGCCGGCCGTCCCGTTCGACATGCGGACGAGTGCCAAGCCCGTGCCGGACGGTGGGGCCGACGGCACGTCCACGCCGACCGCTGACGGCACGCCGACGGGCGCTGCGTGACGACGTCACGGCGGCCGTCGTCGCCGGCCGCCGCGCCGGCCGGGAGTCGACCGCTGCGCGCCGCCGTCCTCGGCACGGGCAGCTGGGGGACGACGTTCGCCGTGGTCCTCGCGGATGCCGGCTGCGAGGTGCGCCTGTGGGGGCGCAGCGCCGCGGTGTGCCGGCAGATCACCGACGACCACCGCAACGAGGCGTACCTCCCGGGCGTCGACCTCCCGGAGACGATCACCGCCGGGACGGATCCGGCGGCCGCGCTCGAAGGCGTCGACCTCGTCGCGGTCGCCGTGCCGTCGCAGGAGGCCCGCCGCACGCTCGAGTCCATGCGCGACCTGCTGCCACCGACCGCCGTCGCCGTGTCGCTGATGAAGGGCGTCGAGCTCAGCACGGACCGCCGGATGAGCGAGGTCGTGGCCGAGGCCTTCGCGATCCCGGCAGACCGGGTCGCGGTCGTCTCCGGCCCGAACCTCGCGCGGGAGATCGCCGAGCGGCAGCCCACGGCGACCGTCATCGCCTCGACCAGCGAGCAGACGGCGCAGCTCGTGGCGCGCGCCTGCGCGTCCGCGTACTTCCGGCCCTACACGAACTCCGACGTGGTCGGCGTCGAGCTGTGCGGCGCCGTGAAGAACGTCATCGCGCTCGCCGTCGGCATCTCCCAGGGCCGCGGTCTGGGCTTCAACACGATGGCGACCGTGATCACTCGTGGGCTCGTCGAGATCACGCGGCTCGGGCTCGCGCTCGGCGCCGACGCCGAGACGTTCCCAGGACTGGCGGGCATGGGTGATCTGGTCGCGACGTGCGCGTCCCCGATGTCGCGCAACCACACGCTCGGGCTGCACATCGGCCAGGGGCTGACCCTCGCCGAGGCGACCGCGGCCACCGGTGGGACCGCCGAGGGCGTGAAGAGCTCACGCTCGGTGCTCGAGCTCGCACGTTCGATCGGGGTCGAGATGCCGATCACGGAGGCGGTCGTCGCCGTGCTGCACGAGGGGCTCGCGGTCGACCAGCTCGCCGCTCTTCTGCTCGCCCGCCCGCACAAGGCCGAAGGGGTCCAGCCCGTCGTCGGCGGCCGGCACCGGCGGCCGGGGAGACGCTCGCCGGACGACGCCGAGACGGGAGCCGCCGGGCGAGGGCCGGCTACCTGAGCGAGCGCAGAGCCTGGTCGAGGTCGTGCCAGAGGTCCTCGACGTCCTCGATGCCCACCGAGAGCCGCAGCAGGTCGTCCGGGACGGTGATCGACTCGCTCGCGAATCGCCGCCGCCGTTCGAGGCTCGACTCGACGCCTCCCAGGCTCGTGGCGGGGACCCAGAGGTGGACCGCGGCGACCACCGCGCGCGCTCCCTCGGCGCCGCCCTTCGGTCGCAGACCGATGATCGAGCCGAAGCCGTCCATCAGGGCCGAAGCGCGGGTGTGGCCGGGGTCGTCCGGGAGGCTGGGGTGCCGCACCGCTGCGACCGCCGGGTGCTCGCTCAGGCGCTGCGCGAGGACGACCGCGCTGGCCTGGGACCGCTCGACGCGCAGTGCCAGGGTGCGCATGCCGCGCAGGGCGAGCCAGACCTCCCACGGCCCGGCGATCGCGCCGTGCAGGGTCCGGTACGCGCGTAGGCGTGCGGTGAGGTCGGCGTCGGACGAGACCGCGGCACCGAGGACGACGTCGGAGTGCCCGGCGAGGTACTTGGTGACCGAGTGCACGACGATGTCCGCACCCCACGTGAGCGGGCGCTGGACGAGGGGGGTCGCGAAGGTGTTGTCGACACACACGAGCGCACCGACCGCGTGGGCCGCCGTGACGAGCGTGGGGATGTCCGCGATCTCGAGCATCGGGTTGGTCGGGGACTCGACCCAGAGCATCGACGCCGGCCCGTCCGGGTCGCCCAGCGCGGCGACGACCGCGGCCGTGTCGTCGATGTCGACCAACGTCACGCGGACGCCGGACCGCTCCGACAGGTCCACGGCGTAGCCGAGCGCGACCTGGTACGAGTGCCGGGGCATCACGAGGTGCCCGCCGGGCGGCACGAGCGACATGGCCGCGGCGATGGCCGCCATGCCGGAGCCGAACACCACGGCAGGGCGCCCGGCGTGCTCGAGGCGGCCGAGCACCTCCTCGAACGGATGCCAGGTCTCGGTGTCGATCCGGGCGTACAGCGCCTCGTCGGGGCCGGGAGCGCCTGCGGACACGTAGGTCGAGGACAGCACGACCGGCGGGTTGACCGGTGCGCCCTGCGCGCGGGCCGGTCGGCCGCCGACGACGGCGAGGGTGGCGGGAGCGAGCTCGGCGTCATGGGTCACGTCGACAGGCTACCGATCGCGTGAGCGCGTGCGCGCATGCCGGTAGGGTCGGGCTCGATGGAACACGAGACAGCACCCGCCCCCGCGGATCGACGCCGTCCGCGGGTCATGGTCCTCTTCGGTGGGCGCTCCGGCGAGCACCCGATCAGCTGCGCGACGGCCGGCGGCGTGCTGCGCGCGATCGACCGGGACCGGTACGACGTCGTCGCCGTCGGCGTGACCCCGGCCGGCCGCTGGGTGCTCGTCGACGACGACCCCGACGCCTGGGGCATCGTCGGCGGTCGGCTGCCCGAGGTGCGCGACGCCCCGGAGCGCGTCCTGCTGCCCGCGTCGGCCGACGACCGCGCGGTGCTGACCCTGCGGGAGGGTGAGCTCGCCGCCGGGCTCGGCGAGATCGACGTCGTGTTCCCCCTCCTGCACGGGCCCTTCGGTGAGGACGGCACGCTCCAGGGCATGCTCGAGCTCATCGACGTGCGGTACGTCGGTGCGGGTGTGCTCGCGTCGGCCGTCGGCATGGACAAGCACTACATGAAGCTCGTACTGGCGGGTCAGGGCATCCCGGTCGGACCGTTCACGGTGATCCGCCCCGGTGAGTGGGACCGGAACCAGGCGGCGTGGACCGAGACGGTCGAGGCCCTCGGGCTCCCGGTGTTCGTCAAGCCGGCCCGGGCCGGGTCGAGCCTCGGCATCTCCCGCGTCGCCGACATCGCCGACCTCCCGGCCGCCATCGCGGAGGCCCGGCGCCACGACCCGAAGATCATCGTCGAGGCGGGGATCGTCGGGCGTGAGATCGAGTGCGCCGTGATCGGGGGCCGGGCCGGCCGGCCGCCGCGCAGCTCGTTGCCCGGTGAGATCGAGGTCACCGGGGAGGACCACGGCTTCTACGACTTCGAGGCGAAGTACCTCGACGAAGCCAGCGTCCGGCTCACCTGTCCGGCCGACCTGCCGCCCGACGTCGTCGCTCTCGTGCGGGACGTCGCCGAGCGGACGTTCGAGGCGATCGGTTGCGAAGGCCTCGCGCGCGTCGACGTGTTCGTGACCCCCGACGGAGACGTCGTCGTCAACGAGATCAACACGATGCCCGGCTTCACGCCGTTCTCGATGTACCCGCGGATGTGGAAGGCGTCGGGCGTCGAGTACGCCGACCTGATCGACGAGCTCGTCCAGCTCGCGCTGGAGCGTCCGACCGGCCTGCGCTGAGCACCGGTCAGGTGCACGTGCGCTGCGGGGGGACGACAGCGGCTGCCTGGCCGACCTCCATCAGGATCGTGTCCGGCTGGTCAGCGGCCAGGGTCTGCGGGATCGTGAGCTCGACGGACGGGGTCCTCCCGAACGTCACGAAGGTCCAGCTGCCGCCGGCGCGGGAGCCGTTCGCGGTCACCACCCAGTCGATGCTCGTGCCGGTCGTGTCGGTGATCGTCACGCACGGGTCGGTCGTCGGGCCGAGCGGGGTGACCCCGCACCGCAGAACCACCGAGGTGGTCGTGTCGCCCCACGCCGCGGTGCCCTGGCTCGTGGTGGAGATCCGGTGCAGGCCGGCGAGCACCTCGGGCAGGGCGAGGACCACGCTCGCGCAGACGGGGTTCGCGGCGTCGGGCGCCGGTACGACGTGGATGCTCGCCGCGCAGCCGGAGAGGGTCGCGGACGCGATCAGGGCCGACGCCGCGGCGCCGATCGGCGCGATGCGCGACCGGCCCTGGTGCCGCTGCGAACGGCGGTCGGGACGGGTCGCTCGCACCGGACCACGCTATCCCGTGCGGTCCCGAGGCGCGGACCTCGGTAGCGTGAGGCCGTGGACGACGAGCAGACACGAGTGGCGGACCTGTCCGAGACCGACCTGCTGGCCCGGATCTTCCCGTTGCTGCCCACCGGGCCCGAGTCCCTCCTCGGTCCTGGCGACGACGCCGCCGTGCTGGCCGCGCCCGATGGTCGCGTCGTCGTCTCGCTCGACGTGCTCGTCGAGAACCGTCACTTCCGTCGCGACTGGTCGAGCGCGGCGGACGTCGGGTGGCGCGCCGCGATGCAGAACCTCGCCGACGTCGCGGCGATGGGAGCTCGACCCACCGCTGTGGTCGTCGGACTCGTGCTGCCCGCCGACCTCCCCGTGCGGTGGGTGACGGGATTCGCCCGCGGGATGGCGGCGGCCTGTGCGCCGTCCGGTGTGGCCGTCGTCGGCGGGGACCTGTCGGCCGGTGACGAGGTCGTCGTCGCGGTCGCGGTCCACGGCGACCTGGCGGGTCGAAGCCCGGTCCTCCGGTCCGGCGCCCAGGTGGGGGACGTGCTCGCCCTCGCCGGGGCCCAGGGCCGCTCGGCGGCGGGGATGGCCCTGCTGCAGGCGGGGCACCCGCGGGCGCACCTGGACGTCGTGGACTCCTACCGGCGCCCGAGGCCGGTGCTCGCGGCCGGACCTGCTGCCGCCGACGCCGGCGCGACGGCGATGCTGGACGTGTCGGACGGGCTGCTTCGCGACGCGGGACGGCTCGCGTCCGCGAGCGGGGTGGAGCTCGATCTGCTCGACCCGGCCGCGGCGTTCCGAGCCGACCTCGCCGTCCTCGACGGCGCGGCACGACTGCTCGGCGCGGATCCGCTCGAGTGGGTGCTGGCCGGCGGCGAGGACCACGGCCTGCTGGCGACGTTCCCCGGCGGCGCCGACCTCCCGGAGCCGTTCCGGGTGATCGGCCACGTCTGCGCCGCGACCGGACCGGAGACGGTCGGGCGCGTGCTGGTGCAGGGAGCGACCGCGCCCGTGACGGCGCGCGGGTGGGACCACTTCCGGGCGTAGAGGCGTTCGCGAACCGGGCAGCCCTGATCGAGAGCGCAGGACGCGAACGATCGGTCGGCCGCGGCGGGTCGGGCTGCGCCTCGGCGACTGCCGCTCCGGGGTCGGGCTGCGTGCCGGCGTTAGCCGCGGCGGTAGCGGACCTCGAGGACCTCGGCCCCACCGATCTCGTCGAGCCGCTCGGCGCCGTCGGGCGCGAACCCGTGCCGGCGGTAGAAGTGGCGCGCGCGCTCGTTGTCGGCCATCACCCAGAGCCGGACGGTGACGCCGGGCGGGACCTCGTTCAGCAGCGTGCGCATGAGGTCACGCGCGACCCCTCGGCCCCAGGTGCCCGGGTCGAGGTAGATCGAGTAGATCTCGACGTCGCCGCGTTCCGCGTCCTCGTCGCGACTCGGTCCGAGCGTCGCGAACCCGAGGAGCTGCTGCCCGGTCTCGGCGATCCACGTGCGCACGTCGTCCTGGGGACCCGACCGGAGATCCGCCTCCCAGCGGCGGGTGCGATCGGCCTCGTCGAGCGCCGCGAGGTGCGTCGACGGAACGATCCCGGCATACGCCTGACGCCAGGACCTGATGTGGACCGCAGCGATCCGAGCGGCGTCGGACACCACCGCGCCGCGGATCAGCACGTCGTCGAAGTCGTCTTCGCCCATGAGGTCACCCTGCCACATCGACTGCCGGACGGGCAGCGCTCCGGACGCCGGGATGGACCGCCCCGCGTGTCGCGTCGGCGTGTCCCGCCGGCCCCGGCGTTTGGGCCCGGCGTGTCGTGCCAGCCAGAATGTCAGCGTCGCAGGGCATCGTGAGCCGGGCGCCCTCGACCGGGTCGGTGACCGACCCGCCCGGTTGACGGCGACCGCGCGAGGGTGGGTCGAACCGAGCACGGCCGGTCCGGCCCGAGGACGACCGACGACGACCGACGACGACCGACGACGACCGACGACGAGACAGACGAGCGCAGGACGGATGACGGTGGACCAGCTGGAGGCGGACGCGGTGCGGCAGTGGGCCGTGACGGCGACGACGGCTCTCGGCTCGGCACGCACCCGCATCGACGCGGTCAACCTGTTCCCGGTACCGGACGCGGACACCGGCACCAACGTGTTCCTGACCGTGGCGTCGGGCAGCGGTGCGCTCGCGGCGCTCGGTCGCGATGCGACGGCCGCCGATGTGGCGGTGGCCTTCGCGCGCGGGTCGCTCGTCGGTGCTCGAGGCAACTCCGGCGTGATCGTGAGCCAGTTCCTGGAGGGGTTCGCCCTGTCCCTCGAGTCGAGGCCCGACGCCGGAGCGGTCGGGCCGCTCGAGCTCGCCGAGGCGTTCGAGGCTGCGCAGCTCGCCGCCCGCGCCGCAGTCGTCGAGCCGGTCGAGGGCACCGTGCTCACTGCCGCGACGCGCGCGGCCGAGGCGGCCTCCGGGCGCGCCCGCACCGGCGGTTCGCTCGTCGGTGTGCTCGGCGCGGCTGTCGACGCCGCCCACGCCTGCGTCCTCGAGAGCCGCGACGTGCTGCCGGTGCTCCGCGATGCCGGTGTCGTCGACGCCGGCGCCTGGGCGCTCCTGGTGCTGCTCGAGGCGCTTCGCACGTCCGTCGAGTCGCGAGGTCGCGGGAGCCCGACACCGGCTGCGGAGATCGCGTCCTTCGACGATCGGGGACCGGGCGACCATCCCGGGTGCGTAGCCCGGGCCGAGCACCTCGGTCACGTCGAGAAGGTCGCGCGCGGGGGCGGTGAGTTCGAGGTCATGTTCCTGGTCGAGCCGACCGACCGCGGCGGTCCGGACCTCGGCGCCGCGCTCAGGTCCCGGATGCGGGCCGTCGGCGACTCGGTGGCGGTGGTCGGCGGGCACGGGGTCTGGCAGGTTCACGTGCACACCGACGACCCCGCGGGTGCGATCCTCGCCGGTGCCCTCGCCGCCCAGCGTCAGATCACCGTGCGCAGCGTCGCACTGCAGCTGCCCGATGCTGCTCCGGCTGCGACGGGCCGCGGCTCCGTCGGCGGTCTCGGCGTCGTGGTCGGCACCCGAGCGCGCGCGCTCGTCGCCGACCTGGCCCGCACCGGAGCGGTCGTCCACCTGCTCACGGACCGTGCGCCGAGCGCCGGGGAGCTCGTGCGCGCGATCGTCGACACGGGGTGCGCCGAGGTCGTCGTGCTCCCGGGCGATCGTGCGGCAGTCGCGACGGCTCTCCGGGTCACCGCGCGGCCGCAGTTCTCCGGCGACGGGGCGCGCGTCCACGTTCTCCCGGCCGACGACGACCTCTCCGTCGTGGTGGCGGTCGCGACGATCGTGGAGAACCCGGCCGACGACGCGGGGGCACGGGTGGGTGCGGTCGAGCGCGCACTGCGCGGGCTGCGGACGATCGTCGTCGACGGTCCGTCGGCGGGCGCGAGCGGTCCCGCCCTGGGAGCCCTGGACGGTCGGCGCGAGGTCGACGCGCCGAGCCTGGACTCCGACGCGGCCGTCGGGGCGGTCCTGGCGGCGCTCGCGGACGGGGTTCCTCGGATCGTCACGGTGCTCACGGGGAACCGGGCCGACGACCGCGCGGTCGACGGCCTCGTGCACGCGGTGCGGACGCGTCACCCCGGATCCGAGGTGGTCGTGCTCGGAGCGGGTGTCGACCGCCCGTCGCTCGCGATCGGCATCCAGTCCCTCGCGGATCCGACGACCGACGGGGGCGCGTCGTGACGGTCGGTCGCCTCGACGAACCGCTCGCTCGGGTCCTGGGGCCGCGTAGTGCGTCGCCGCTCGCGGCTCTCGGCCTGGAGACGACGCACGACCTGCTCCGGCACTACCCGCGCCGGTACACCGCGCCCGGCACCCTGACCGACCTGTCGCACCTCCCGGTCGGCGAGCACGTCACCGTGATGGCCCAGGTCACGCACGCCACCGTGCGTCAGATGCGCTCGCGCGGCGGAGCGATGCTCCAGGCCGTGGTCTCCGACGGCACGCACCGGCTCGGCCTCACGTTCTTCGCCAAGCGCGCCGGGGTCCTGCGCGTGCACGAGGACAAGCTGCGCCCCGGGCGCACCGGCCTGTTCACGGGGGTCGTGAGCGACTACCGCGGTGAACGGCAGCTCACCCACCCGGACTACCAGATCATCGGTGTGGACGCCGAGGACGAGGACCAGGCCCTCGTCGAGGCGAGCCGCCCGATCCCGATCTACCCCGCCAGCTCGGGCGCCCCGTCGTGGCGCATCCAGCGATGCGTGCGAACCGTCCTGGGCCCGCTGACGGAGGCCGACCTTCCTGATCCCGTGCCGGCGGAGATCCGCGCGGCGCACCGCTTCCCGAGCCTGCACCAGGCCCTGCTGGACGTGCACGAGCCGTACGACGACGCGCAGTGGCATCGTGGTCGGGCGCGGCTGCGCTACGAGGAGGCGTTCGTCCTGCAGGCCGCGCTCGCCCGTCGGCGTGCTCAGGCGGCCGGCGAGCCCGCCCACGCCCGTCCTCTCGTCGACGGGGGCCTGCTCACGGCTCTCGACGCGCAGCTCCCGTTCGAGCTCACCGACGGCCAGCGTGCCGTGGGTGACGAGCTCGCGGTGGAGCTCGGCCGGACGCACCCGATGCAGCGCCTGCTGCAGGGCGAGGTCGGCTCGGGCAAGACCGTGGTCGCGCTCCGCGCGATGCTGCAGGTCGTCGACGCCGGGGGTCAGGCCGCGCTGCTCGCACCCACCGAGGTGCTCGCGGCCCAGCACGCCCGCACTCTCCGCGCCCTGCTCGGGCCGCTCGCCGAGGCCGGGTTCCTCGGCGGTGCGGAGATCGGCACGAGGGTCGCGCTGCTCACGGGCTCCCAGGGCGCCGCGGCTCGCAAGGAGAACCTCCTCGACGCGGCGAGCGGACGTGCGGGGATCGTCGTCGGTACCCATGCGTTGCTCTCCGAGTCGGTGCAGTTCGCGGATCTCGGGCTCGTCGTGGTCGACGAGCAGCACCGGTTCGGCGTCGAGCAGCGGGACGCGCTCCGCGCCAAGGGCACCGGTGTCCCGCACCTGCTGGTCATGACCGCCACCCCGATCCCGCGCACGGTCGCGATGACCGTGTTCGGCGACCTCGAGACCTCGACGCTCACCGAGGTCCCGGCGGGCCGGAGCCCGGTCGTCACGCACCTGGTCCCGGCCGGGAACACGGCCTGGACCGCCCGGGTGTGGCAGCGGGTCCGGGAGGAGGTCGATGCCGGCCGGCGCGCCTACGTCGTGTGCCCGCGGATCGACCCGGACGACGCCGGCTCCGGCGGTGCGGTCGAGGACGGGACCGATCTGGTCCCGGAGGTGACGAAGGCTCCGTTGCGGGCGGTCGTCGAGGTCGCCGACGAGCTCCGGCGCCTCCCCGCCCTGGACGGGGTGGCGATCGCGACGCTGCACGGGCGCCTGCCGAGCGACGAGAAGGAGCGCGCGATGGCCGACTTCGCGGCCGGACGCGTCCAGGTCCTCGTCTCGACGACGGTGATCGAGGTCGGGGTGGACGTGCCCGACGCGACGGCGATGGTCGTCCTCGACGCCGACCGGTTCGGGCTCTCGCAGCTGCACCAGCTGCGCGGTCGGGTCGGGCGCGGGCGCGACCCGGGCGTCTGCCTGCTCGTCGCGGACGTCGAGCCCGGCACCGACGCACACACCCGGCTGCAGACTCTCGTGGAGACCACGGACGGGTTCGCGCTCGCCGCGGTCGACCTCGAGCTCCGTCGCGAGGGGGACGTGCTCGGCGCGGCGCAGTCCGGCGGGTCGAGCTCGCTGCGGCTGCTGCGGGTCACGCGGGACGGTGAGCTGATCGCGCGGGCGCGCGCGGATGCCGCGTCGCTCACGGAGGCCGACCCCACGTTGTCCCGGTGGCCCGCGTTGGTGGCGGCGATCGATCGCAGTCTCGAGGGTGACCGCGAGGAGTTCCTCGAGCGAGCGTGACCGCGGCCCGGCGGAGACCCGTACCCTGGGCGCGTGCCGTCCGACGTCGTCATCCGTGCCCGGTCCCTCTCCGTCGGTTACGGGGGTGAGCCAGTCTGCGCCCCGGTGACCTTCACCGTGCGGGCCGGGGAGGCCCTCGCCCTGGTCGGTGCGAACGGATCGGGGAAGTCGACGATCCTGCGAGCGATCCTCGGCCTGCTCGAGCCGTCCGGCGGCGAGCTGAGCGTGCTCGGGCGTCCCGTCGACGAGCGCGAGGCCGTCTTCCGGGCCGAGGTCTCCAGCGTGCTCGACGACGACGCGTACTTCCCGGCGCTCACGGTGGCGGAGCACCTGCTGCTGACCGCCCGGGGGCACGGGGTCGACGACGCTGCCGGCCTCGCCGAGGAGCTTCTCGCCGAGTTCGGGCTGTCGTCCCACGCGAACGTCCTGCCGGTCTCGCTCTCGTCGGGCCAGCGGCGCCGTCTGCTGCTCGCGGCCGGGTTCGCCCGGCCCCGTCGGCTGCTCGTGCTCGACGAGCCCGAGCAGCGGCTCGACCAGCAGATGCGCAGCGCGCTCGCCGAGCGGTTGCGTGCCGAGCGCGCCGCCGGTGGGTCGGTGCTGCTTGCCACGCACGACCCGGTGCTCCTCGAGGCCGTCGCCTCGCGCGCGGTCCTGGTCGGCGACGAGCAGTCGGTGCTGATGTCGCCGGCGGACGCCGCGCGAGCGATCGGCGCCGAGACCCTCGGCGATGACGGCGACGCCGCTCGCACCGAGACCGCCGACGGTGCGCCGGCCACCGGCGGTGCAGCGAGCGGCGGGACGACCCGGGTGAAGGGCGCGTCGACACCGGCGAGCAAGGCCGCCCCGCAGGGCGGCTCCGGCAAGCGGAGGCGCCGCCCGTGACCACGACGCCCGACCTGGACGACCGTCGCCCGCTCGCGGTTCCCAGCCCGCGGTCGATCCGCCGCTACACGCGCGCCGCGGCCAACCGGCACGGCGACACGAGCATCGGCGCGCTCCTGAGCGACGTCTACTCGGCGATCCTGATGGCGGCGATCGGGCTCGGCACGGCGATCGGCGTGGCGACGACGCTCCGCGACTCGCTGCCGAAGGTGCCGGCGCGACCGCACGAGGGACTGCTGCTCCCGCTGACGACGCTCGCGGCGCTGGTCGTCCTCGCGCTCGCCGGCACGGCGCTCTCGCTCGCGGCACGCCTCGGCCCCGTCGGCGTCGGAGCGGCCGAGGCGCGCTGGTGGTTGAGCCTGCCGGTACGGCGTCGGGGGCTGCTGCGACCGGCCGCGTGGCGACTGCCTGCGACCGCGGCTCTCGTCGGGGGACCGGTGGTCCTCGTGCTGGTGCTCTTCGCGCAGGAGGGCATGACCGGGTCCGCCGCGGTCAGCACCCTGCTCGGGGGGATCATCGGTGCCGTCGCGATCGTCGTGCTCGCCGGGGTGGCACAGACCCTCGGCGTCGACAGACGCGTCACCGCCCGGGTCGGCGACGTGCTCCTCGGACTTGTCCCGGTGCTCGGGCTGGCCGCGGCGCTGGGGGCGCGGGACCTCTCGGTCGGGCTGAATCCGTCCGTCGCGGTTCTCGTGCTGCTCGTCGTCGTGGCGGCGGTCGGTGGCGTGCTCCTCGACGTGCGGCTCGAGCGGATCCCGGTGCGCGAGCTGCGCGACTCGGGCTCGGTCGCGACGCAGGCCGCAGGGGCCGTCGTCTCGCTGGACTCGCGTGAGCTCGGGCGCGCGCTCGCCGACCGGATGACGAGGGTGCGGCGCCGGCGATCGATCCGCTTCGGCTGGGTGTCGTCGCCGGCGCGTGCGCTGCTGACCGCCGACGCCGTGCTGTGGTGGCGGTCCCCGCGGCACGTCGTCCAGGTCGTGGCAGCGGCGGCGGTGCCGGCGCTGGTCGCCGCGGTGAGCCGGCTCGACACCCCGTTCGCCCTCGCGACGGCCTATCTCGTCGCGGGGTACGTCGCCATGCTCGCGACGGCCGAGGGACCGCGGCGCGCGGAGATGGCGCCGATCATCGACCGACTGCTCCCGATCGGTGCGCGCGAGGTGCGGCGACTACGGCTCGTGGTTCCCGGCGTGCTGATGGGGTTGTGGACGCTCGCGGTGCTCGGTCCGATCGGCTGGTCCAACGGCGACCCGGCGGGTTGGCTCGCGCTCGCGGTCGCGGCGACCCCGGTCTGGGCCGGTGCCGCGATTCGGTCCGCGTACCGTCCGTCACCCGACTGGAGCGGTCCGCTCGCCGCCACACCGATGGGTGCTCTGCCGACGGGTGTCGGGAGCGTCCTCGTCCGCGGTCCGGACGTCGTGCTGCTCGGCATGGTGCCCGTGCTCATCTCGATCGGGATCGGTCAGGTCACCCAGACCCTGATCGTCGTGCAGGCCGTCTGCGCGCTGATCGCCGTCGCCGTCGGTAGCCGGGTGAAGGGGTTCTCCCTCCTCGACATGGCAGCGGAGGACCCGCGCACCGGGGCCACGAAACCCGGCGGCACGGGCAGCACGAAGTCCGGCGCCAGGTCCGGCACGACGTCCGGCCGATGACGAGGATCGTCTCGGGTGCGGCCGGGGGTCGCACGCTGCGCGTTCCCGGCACGGGCACACGTCCGACCAGCGAGCGGGTGCGCGAGGCGCTCTTCTCGCGGCTCGAGCACCTCGGCGCGGTCGCAGGTGCGCGGGTGCTCGACCTCTATGCCGGGTCGGGCGCCCTCGGGCTTGAGGCGGCGAGCCGAGGGGCGGCGACGGTGACCTTCGTCGAGTCCTCGCGTGCCGCTGCGGACGTCTGCCGCGCCAATGCCGCCGCGACCCGGCTGTCGCGACTGCACGTGGTGGTCGAGCGCGCCGAGCGGTTCGTGGACCGTCCGGCGGCGTCGCCCTGGGACCTGGTGCTGATCGACCCGCCGTACGAGCTCGCGGAGGCCGACCTCGCGCGGGTGCTCCGTGGCCTCGCGGGTGGTGGGCGTGAGCGTGACCGCGGGGCCGAGCCTCGTCTCGCGGAGGATGCGATCGTCGTCGTCGAGCGCTCGACGCGTTCCCCGGAGCCGACGTGGCCGGCCGCGATGAGTCGGACCGAGGAACGTCGGTACGGCGAGACCGTGATCTGGTTCGCCTCGCCCGATGCCGGCGTCGGGCCCGCGGACCCGGTGGCACCGGGCATACCCTGAACGGGTGAGCATCGCCGTCTGTCCCGGGTCCTTCGACCCCATCACGCTGGGTCATCTCGACCTGATCCGTCGCGCTCGCTCGATGTTCGACGAGGTCGTGGTCGCGGTCGCGCGGAACTCGACGAAGACGGCCCTGCTCGACCCGGGTGAGCGCGTCGAGCTCGCGCAGGCGGCGGTCGCGGAGGCCGGGCTGGCCGGGGTCCGGGTCGCGCAGGTTCCGGGCCTGCTCGTCGACTTCTGTCGCGAGGTCGGTGCGCAGGCGATCGTCAAGGGGCTCCGCGGCGGCGCCGACTTCGACGCGGAGCTCCCGATGGCCCTCATGAACAGGCACGTCGGGACCATCGAGACGGTGTTCGTGATCGGCGATCCCGCGCTCGCTCACATCGCGTCGTCGCTGGTCAGGGACGTTGCCCGGTTCGGAGGACCGATCGACGACCTCCTCCCGGCCGGGGCTCAGGAGGCGGTCCGCGCCGCGGTGCGACGGCAGGGCACGGGGAACGACGGCGGAGGGACGCGCTGATGACCGGGCAGAGCAACGACGACGACAGGCGGGATCCTGAGGGCCTGACCGGCATCCTCGAGGCGATCGAGCACGCGATCGCATCCGCGCGTGCGATGCCGATGTCGTCGTCGGTGCTCGTGAACCGCGCGGAGCTGCTCGACCTCGTCGCGCAGGCGCATGACATCCTGCCCACCCAGCTGACGCAGGCGGACGACGTGCTGGCCGCCGCGGACACCGCGCGGGCCGCCGCCGCGGCCGAGGCCGATCAGGTCCTCGCATCGGCGCGGGCCCGGGCCGACGAGCTCGTGGCACGCGAGCAGGTCGTCGCCGCGGCGGAGGAACGCGCCGCGCAGATCGTCGCCGAGGCGCGCGCGACGGCCGCCGACCTCCGTCGCGACGCCGACGACTACTGCGACCGTCGCCTCGCCGACTTCGAGATCGACCTGGGTCGTGTCGTGGCGCAGGTCCAGGCCGGTCGGGCGAAGCTCGCCGCACGGCTCGGGCCGCCCGGTCAGTCGTGAAGTGCCGTAGCATCACAAGGCTCGAACGACCTGCCGTGGAGCCGGCACCCTGCATCGGAACGGAACCCGCGTCGTGTCCCACGTGAACCACCTCGATCCGCGCGATCCGCTCGTGCTCGACACCCACGAGCTCGGTCGTCGTCCGGGTTCGATGCGCGCGATCCACCTCTCTGTGCCGGCACCCGACGAGCTCGGCACCGACGTGATCGCGGTCCCGCCGGGATCCGAGCTCGAGCTGGACCTGCGGCTCGAGGCGGTGATGGAAGGTGTGCTGGTGTCGGGCGACGTCCGTGCCTCCGCCGTCGGGGAGTGCGCGCGCTGCCTCGACGAGGTCGCCGTCGACATCGAGGTCGAGCTCGCGGAGCTGTACGTCTACCCGGACCGCGCGCGGGTCGCCGAGGAGGACGGCGCCGACGAGGACGAGGTCCGAGAGCTCGACGGTGATCTCGTGGACGTCGAGCCGGCGATCCGCGACGCGCTCGTCCCGGCGCTGCCCTTCCAGCCGCTGTGCCGCCCCGACTGCCCCGGGCTCTGCGTCGAGTGCGGGGCGCATCTCGCCGACGACCCGGACCACCACCACGACGTGCGCGACCCGCGATGGGCGGCCCTCGAGAACCTTCAGAAGCCGACAGACGCATGACCTCGCCCGCCGCGGAGCTCGTCGCCGGGATCGGGCTCGACATCGACCCAGAGCTGCTGGTCCTCGCACTCACGCACCGGTCGTTCGCGCACGAGGCCGGGGGCATCCCCACGAACGAGCGGCTCGAGTTCCTGGGTGACACGGTCCTCGGCCTCGTCGTCACCGAGGCCCTGTACCGGCGCCACCCGGACCTGCCCGAGGGCGACCTGGCGAAGATGCGCGCCGCGACGGTGTCGCAGCGGGCCCTCGCGCGGATCGCCCGGACGCTCCGACTCGGCGACTACGTGCTGCTGGGCAAGGGTGAGACGCACTCGGGCGGGGCCGACAAGGACTCGATCCTCTCGGACACGCTCGAGGCGATCTTCGGTGCCGCGTACCTGTGCCACGGGCTCGAGCCGGCGCGGGCGCTCGTCGAGCGTCTGGTCGACCCGACGCTCGAGAGGGCGGCCGACCTCGGAGCCGGTCTGGACTGGAAGACGTCCCTGCAGGAGCGAGCGGCGGTGCTGGGGCTCGGTGCGCCGCAGTACGTCAGCGAGGCCGAGGGGCCTGACCACGCGCGCAGGTTCACCGCAACCGTGATGCTGGACGGGTCGGCCTACGGCGTCGGGCAGGGCGCGGCGAAGAAGCACGCGGAGCAGGACGCCGCCGAAGCGGCCTACCGCGCGCTGGAGTCGGTCACGGAGCGGTCCTGAGCGTGCTGGTGGTTCCTCGTGCCTGAGCTCCCTGAGGTCGAGACGGTTCGTGACGGGCTCGAGCACCACGTGGTCGGCCGAGTCGTCACCGAGGTCCGCGTCGTGCGCGACTCGGCCGTGCGGCGCCACGACGGCGGGGTCGAGGCGTTCCGGCACCAGCTCGCCGGGAGCCTGCTCGCGGCCGCGGTCAGGCGCGGGAAGTACCTGTGGCTGCCGATCGGGCCGGGGGAGCCCGGCCCGATGGCGCTCGTCGCCCACCTGGGGATGAGCGGGCAGCTCCTCGTGCGACCCGCCGGCGAGCCACGGACCGAGCATCGTCATCTCCGCGCCCGGCTCGAGCTCGACGACGGCGCCGCGCTGGACTTCGTCGACCAGCGCACGTTCGGCCACCTCGCTGTCACGGATCTCGTCGACACCCCGGACGGGGCTCCGGGCGGCCGAGGATCGCCGCTGCCGTCCGTGCCGCGCCCGGTGGCCCACATCGCGCGCGACCTGCTCGACCCGGCGATGTCCCGGTCGGCACTCGTGGCCGCCGTCCGGGCACGTCGGACCGGGATCAAGCGCGCGCTGCTCGACCAGACGCTCGTGTCCGGGATCGGCAACATATACGCCGACGAGGGGCTCTGGCGCGCGGGGATCCACTACGCCCGCGCGACCGACACGATGCGCGGCTCGGACGTCGTGCGCGTGCTCGGCGCCGTCGAGGAGGTCATGCGCGCCGCACTCGTGGCCGGCGGGACCAGCTTCGACGCGATGTACGTCAACGTGAACGGGGCGTCCGGGTACTTCGACCGCTCCCTGGCCGTGTACGGGCGCGCCGGCCGGCCATGCCCGCGCTGTGGGTCTCCGGTGCGCCGGGACGTCTTCATGAACAGGTCGTCCTTCACCTGCCCGACGTGCCAGCCGCGACCTCGTCGTGGGCGCTGGTGATCGCGGCGGCGACCGTACCGCTCGTCCGGGTGACACGCGGCACGGAGGACGCCTGACGACCGGGGCCGCAGCAGTCGTTACGATGCCCCTGTGACTGCCAGCAGCTCTGTGCCCCAGCCGGACCGCGCCGCCTCGATCAGCGTGATGATCATCGACGACCACGAGGTCGTTCGTCGTGGGATCGCCGAGGTCATCGAGCGTGCCGACGGCATGACCGTGGTCGCCGAGGCGGCATCGGTGTCGGACGGCGTGAGGCGTGCCGGCCTGGTGCGTCCGCAGGTCATGCTGGTCGATCTGCAGCTTCCCGACGGTACCGGCATCGACCTGATGAAGGCCGTCCGGGAGAGCCAGCCGGACGTGCGGGCGATCGTCCTCACGTCGTTCGACGACGACGACGCGCTCGCCGCGGCGCTCGAGGCCGGTGCCTCCGCGTACCTCCTCAAGAGCGTGCGCGGCGCCGAGATCACGGACGTCGTGCGGGCGGTCGCGGCCGGCCGCACGCTCCTCGACGAGCGCACCGTCACGCGTCGGCGCGCCGGTCACGAGGACCCGACCGAGAACCTCACGCCGAGCGAGCTCAAGGTCCTCGACCTCATCGGCGACGGGATGTCCAACCGTGAGATCGCCGAGCGGCTGGGCGTTGCCGAGAAGACCGTGAAGAACCACATCACGTCGCTGCTGTCGAAGATGGGGCTGCAGCGCCGCACCCAGGTCGCGGCGTGGGTCGCCGCTCGCAAGCACAGCGGGTGGCGCGCCGAGACCGGCGGCTGACCTCAGGCGCGTCCGACGGTCGCTCGCGTCGTCGTGCTGTGGCCACGCGACCGGGTCTGGCACGCGCGACGCCGGCGTGGCCGGTCGCGCTGCGCCGTCAGTCCAGCGGGGCCTGCCAGCTGAGCAGCGTGCCGCGTCCCGAGGGCGCGACCCCGATGCTGAACGTACCGCCGTGCTGCCGCGCCCGAGCCGCGAGGTTGTGCGTTCCCGAGTGACGTTCACGGTCTGCGGGGAGCCCCGCGCCGTCGTCCTCCACCTCGACCAGGATCGTCCCGGTCGCACCGGTTCCTCGGACGCTGATCCTGACCGAGACGGACGAGGCGCGTGCGTGCCTGGCGGCATTGGCCAGGCCCTCGCGGACGACGGCGACGACGTCGTCCGCGAGATCCGCGCTGACACGCTCGTCGATCAGGTCGGCCGCGACGACGTCCGCGTCCGACGTGCCCTGCTCGAGGGCACGGCCGTCCAGCTCGATCACGAACGACGGTGCGAACCCGAGGCCGGTCCGCGCGAGCGACGCCTCGCGCCGGAGACGTTCGACGAGGCTCGTCGCGGCGTCCGGGTCGCGCAACGCGTGCACGATCGAGCGGATCTGGCGCACCGAACCGTCGACGTTGTCGAGGGCGTCCTCGACGATGCTCGTCAGCTCGGTGGCGTCCACCCCCCGAGCCGCCCGGCGGCGGACCGTCTCCAGCTGCATGCCGGTGGCGAAGAGCTGCTGGATCGCGAGGTCGTGCAGGTCGCGGGCGATCCGCTCGCGCTCGTCGAGGAGAGCGGCGATGTCCTGGGCGTGACGCGCCTCGGCGAGGACGAACGCCAGCGCGGCCTGCGCGGCGAAGGACTCGGCGGTGTCGAGGTCCGCAGAGGTGAAGGGTGCCGCACCGACCTTGCGCATCAGGATGAGCACGCCGATGCCGTGGCCCGCGGTCTGCAGCGGTGCGAACAGCGCGGGGCCGAAGGCGCGCATCGGCACGACGCGCACGACCCGCGACTGGGACAACGACGGGACGAGCAGCCCGCGCCCCTCGTCCATCACGGCCCACGATCGACCGTCGCGCGGCATGATCGCGCCGAGCAGGGACTCGGACGCGTGCCCGTCGACGAGCTCGAGGACGAGCTCGCCCCCGACGCCCGGCAGTGCGAGCGCGGCGGCGTCGGCCCCGGCGACCTCGCGCGCGGTCGCCGCGATGTGGGCGAGCGCCTCCTCCTCGTCGAGGCCGGAGAGCAGCATCGTCGTGATCTCCTGGCCGGCGCGGAGCCAGTGCTCGCGACGGGCGGCCTCGGCGTAGAGCTGCGCGTTGTGCACCGCGACCCCGGCCGCTGCCGCGAGCCCGAGCACGATCGCCTCGTCGGCGTCGGTGAACCCACCGGGCTTGTCCGCAAGGTAGAGGTGGCCGAACACCTGGTGGCTGACGCGTACCGAGGCGCCGATGAACGAGCCCATCGAGGGGTGGTTCGCGGGGAACCCGAGGAACGCCGGGTGCTGCGTGAGGTCGTCGAGCCGGATCGCGCCCGTCGCCGGGATCTGCCCCAGCACGCCGATCGCGTGCGGGCCGTGCGCGAGGAGACGGGCGACGGCCTCGGACACGCCCGCCTGCACGAACGTCGTCGACTCGCCGCGGCTGCCGAGGACGTTGATGGCCGCGTACGCGGCGCCGGTGAGGTCCGCGCAGGTCTGCACGAACCGCTGCAGCACGCTCGGGAGGTCGAGGTCGGCCGCGAGCGCGAGCACGGCGTCGAGGAGGTCGGAGAGACCGGTGTCCGCCGACGTCGAGGCGTCGTGCGTCGTCCCTTGGTTCGCAAGGTTCACGATGAGGCCGCCGACCCCTGGTTCTCCCTCCACAGAGAGTCACGGTATCCCGAGTCGCGATGGAGGAGCTCCGCATGGGTCCCGCGCGCCCGGACCATGCCGTCGGTGATGACGATCACCTCGTCCGCGGTGTCGAGCGGGGTGAGGCGGTGCGTGACGACCACGACACCCCGCGAGCTCTCCGCGGCTGCGGTGCGGGCCGTGGGTTCGCCGCGGAACGATCCGCTCAGGAGGTCGCGCACGAGGGCGTCGGCGGTCTCGGTGTCGAGGTGCTCCGCGGGCTCGTCGACGAGCAGGATCTCGGCGGGGGAGACGAGGGCACGAGCGAGGAGCAGGCGCCGGCGCTCGCCTCCCGACACGGTGAGGGCGTCGGGGCCGAGCACGGTCTGCACGCCCTCGGGCAGAGCGTCGAGCCAGGCACCGAGGCCCGCCCGGCGCAGCGCCGCGCGGGCCTCGTCTGCGGTCGTGGCACCGTTCGCGACGCGGAGGTTCTCGAGCACGGTGGTCTCGAAGACGTGAGCGTCCTCAGCCGTGAGCACGACGGATCGCGCGACCTGCTCGCTCCTGAGTGAGGCCGTCGGGACGCCGTCGAGGGTGAGCGAGCCGTCGTGCGGAGGGAGCAGCCCAGCGAGGGTGAGGAGCACGGTGGTCTTGCCGGTGCCGCTCGGGCCGACGACGGCCACCGATCGGCCCGGACGGACCGTGAGGTCGAGACCGCTCACGACGGCGGGCCGACCGGGCCAACCGCACGCGAGGTCGCGGGCCACCAGACCGTGCGGGCCCGCCGAGGCCGCACCGTCGTCGGCGGTCACGTCGGGGACGTGCGCGAGGGTGTCACCCGCGGGCCGAACAGCCTCCTCGGTGTCGCGCGGGAACGCGGGTCGGACCGCGCGGACCGTGGTGCCGTCGTCGACCGAGTCGAGCAGTGCCATGACCCGCGCCGCCGCGAGGCGGGAGCGGAGGACCTGCACCGCAGCCGCCGGCAGCAGCGACGTCGCCTCGAAGGCCGCGAGTGGCGTGAGCACCACCACGGCGAGCTCCACGGGGGTGAGCGCGCCACGGCCGACCGCCGGGATGCCGAGCACGAGGGCCGCGACCACGGCGCCGCCGACGGCGAGAGTGCCGAGCGCCGCCGAGACCGCCGCGGGCCGCGCACCGGTGTCCGTCGCGGCAGCCAGTCGACGGTCCGCGTCGCGGAGCAGGTCGAGCTGCCCGGCGAGCTGCCCGGAGACGGTGAGCTGTCCCGGGTCGTCGAGGACGGTCAGCGCCGTCGCGGTCATGTCGGCACGGGACTCCGCGGCGAGCTCCTCGCTCCGACGAGCCGCACGGGCGGCGAGCAGCGGCGCGACGACGCCGGCGACGACGAGGCACACCGCGAGGCTGAACCCGGCGGCGGGGAGGAACGCGCCGATGGCGAGCACGGTCCCGAGTCCGAGCACGGCGGCCACCGCCGCCGGCAGCAGGCCGCGCACGACGACGTCGCCGACCGCGTCGACGTCGGCGCCGACCCGGGCGAGCAGGTCACCGCGGCGCAGACCGACGAGCGACTCGGTGCGTCCGGCGGCGAGCTGGGCGTACAGCGTCTCCCGCAGGTGGGCCATCCCACGCAGGGCGAGATCGTGCGAGGTGAGGCGCTCCGCGTAGCGGAACACGCCGCGGCCGATGCCGAACGCCCGCACGGCGACCGTCGCGATCGACAGCTGGAGCACCGGTGGCATCTGTGACGCCCGGGCGATGAGCCAGGCGGACACCGCCGCGAGCGCGACGGCGCTCCCGAGCGCGAGCACGCCGAGCAGGACGGACAGCGCGAGGGTCCGTGGTGACAGCGCGAGGAGTGCGAGCGCCCGGCGGAGCGGGTCGTCGCGGCCTGTGCGCGGTCGGGTCGTGGTGGCGGTCATGCCGGGACCGCCGATCCGACGCTCGGCGCCGGGCTGCTGCGGACCTCGAGCACCGTGTCGGCGACCGCGAGGAGCGAGGCCCGGTGCGCGACGACGAGCACCGTGCGACCCTCGGCGCGCAGCGCGCGCACGGTCTCGAGGACGATCTGCTCGCCCTCGGCGTCGAGGTGCGCGGTCGGCTCGTCGAGGATCACGAACGGCGCGGGGGAGAGCAGCGCCCGGGTCAACGCGGCACGTTGCCGCTGCCCGACGCTCAGTCCCGCACCGCCCTGCCCCACCGGGGTGAGCCACCCGTGCGGCAGCGAGGAGACCACGCGGTCGAGGCCCGTGGCGGCGGACGTGCGCGCGAGGTCGCCGTCGCTCGCGGGTCCGACGACCTCCCGCAGCGTCCCCGGCTCGAGCACGGGCCGCTGGGGCACCCAGGCGACCTGGTCCCAGAAGGAGCGGGCGGCGAGATCCGCCAGGTCGATCGGCAGTGAGTCGGGACCCGTGACGGTCACGCGGCCGAGATCGGGGCGAACCAGACCGAGCAGCACCTCGACGGCGGTGGTCTTCCCCGCGCCGCTGAGTCCGGTGAGGGCGGTGATGCGGCCGGGCGCCACGACGACGTCGAGGGCGGCCGGCGCGAGGACGTCGCGGCCGGGCGCACGCACCGCGACAGAGTCGAGAGTGAGCGTGCTCCGGCGCAGATCGGGGCACGGGGTCGCACCGGGCGTCCGCGTCGGCAGCTCGAGGACCGCGAAGGCCTGGTCGGCCGCCGCGATGCCGTCCGTGGATGCGTGGAACTGCGCGCCGACCTGACGCAACGGGAGGTACACCTCGGGTGCGAGCACCAGGACCGTGATCCCGGTGACGAGGCTGATGTCCCCGTAGACCAGCCGCAGGCCGATCCCGACGGCGACGAGGGCGACGGACAGCGTGGTGAGCAGCTCGAGGACCATCCCGGACAGGAAGGCGATGCGGAGGGTGCCCATCGTCGCGCGGCGGTGCGCGTCGCCGAGCTCACGCACGCGAGCGACCGGCCCGCGCTCGCGACCGAGGGCGCGCAGCGTCGAGAGACCGGCGAGGAGGTCGAGCACCTGGGAACCGAGTCGCTGCATGACCCGCAGCCCGCGTGTCGACCGACCTTCGGTGAGTCGACCGACGAGCACCATGAACAGCGGGATCAGCGGCAGCGTGCCGGCGATGATCAGGGCCGACACCCAGTCCTGCGTGAGCACGACGACGAGGGTGGCCGGGGTCACGGTGACCGCGAGGACCAGCTGGGGGAGGTAGCGGACGAAGTACGGCTCGAGCGCGTCGAGCCCGCGGGTGACGAGGGTCACGACCCGCGGTCCGTCACCGTCGGCGAGCCACCGGGGACCGAGCGCCGCCGCCTTCGCGACGACCTGCTCGCGGAGCTCGGCGATCGTCTGCGCCGCCGCCCGGTGCGCGTAGCGCTCCTGCGTCCAGGTCACGACGGTGCGCGCGAGCACGACGACGGCGAGCCAGGCGACGAGCGTGCCGACGTGCGGGGCGCCGTCGGCACGCTCGCCCGCCGCTGTGCCCCCGAGCGCTCCGATGCCGAGCACGGCGCCGTCGTGCACCGCGCCGGCGAGCGCGTGGGCCAGCAGCACGGCCTGGGCCACCACGAGCGCGGCTCCTGCGGCGCCCAGTGCGGCGGTCAGGGCGATGTAGCCCCGGGCCGCCCGGGCGTGCCGCAGGAGCCTCGGGTCAAGAGGCTTCACGCGACCGAGCGTCTCACGCGCTCGTGCGCTCGAACGTCAGGCCGGTGTGCTCCGGGATGCTCGTCACACTGATGCGCTTGCGGAACACCCAGTACGTCCAGCCCTGGTAGAGGAGCACGACCGGGGTGAGGACCACGGCGACCCAGGTCATCACGGTGAGCGTGTAGCTCGAGGACGAGGCGTTCGTCACCGTGAGCGAGTTCGCCGTGTCGAAGGCCGGCATGACGTTCGGGTAGAGCGAGCCGAAGATCAGGACGACGGCACCGACGATCGCGACAGCGGACAGGATGAAGGCCCAGCCCTCGCGGCGCAGCCGCGTCGCGACCACGACCCCGACGAGAGCGACGGCGGCGAGGACCACCGCGGCCCACGTCCAGGTGTTCCGTGAGTAGGCGACCTGCGCCCAGACGGCGAACGTGCCGGCGACCACGACGGTGACGATCGAGAGCTTCGACGCGAGCGCACCGGCCCGCTCCCGGAGGTCGCCGTCCGTCTTGAGCGCGAGGTAGATCGCCCCGTGGGTGAGGAAGATCATCAGCGTCGTCGCACCGCCCAGCAGGGCGAACGGGTTGAGGAGCGCGAAGAACCCACCGACGTACTGGTGCGCCTTGTCGAGCTCGACCCCGCGCACGAGGTTCCCGAACGCGACGCCCCAGAGGATCGACGGGACCCAGGACCCGATGATGATCCCGAGGTCGGCGCGGCCACGCCAGGCGGCGTCGTTGATCTTGCCGCGCCACTCGAACGAGACGATCCGCATGATCAGCGCGAGCAGGATCAGCAGCAGGGCCAGGTAGAAACCGGAGAAGAGGGTGGCGTACCACTCCGGGAAGGCGGCGAACGTGGCGCCACCCGCGGTGAGCAGCCACACCTCGTTGCCGTCCCAGACCGGGCCGATGGTGTTGATGAGGACACGACGTTCGGTGTCCTTGCGGCCGAGGATCGGCAGCAGCATGCCGACACCGAAGTCGAAGCCCTCGAGGACGAGGTAACCGGTCCAGAGGACCGCGATCAGCAGAAACCAGACGGTGGACAGCTCCATGACCTCTCCCGGCTCAGTAGGCGAACGACAGCGGCCGGTCGGCGGCGTCTGGGTTGTCGGGGTTGTCAGGGCTGACGTCCTGCTCGGAGTCCGCGACGCCCTCGATCGCGTACCGGTGGATCAGCTTGTACCAGACGACGGCGAGCCCTGCGTAGAGCAGCGTGAAGGCGACCATCGAGATGATGATCTCGGCCGGGGTGACGACCGTGGACACGCCGCGGGAGGTCAGGAGCCAGACGCCGTCGATACCGGTGGGGTTCGGGGCGACGATCCATGGCTGCCGCCCCATCTCGGTGAAGACCCAGCCGAGCGACGAGGCGAGGAACGGTGTCGGGATCGCCCAGATGGCGAGTCGGGCGAACCAGCGGGAGGTCGGGAACCGACCCTTGCGCATGAGCCAGAGCGCTGCGAGGGAGAGCGCCGCACTTCCGATGCCGAGCCCGATCATGAGCCGGAAGGACCAGTAGGTGACGACGAGGTTCGGCTTGTAGTCCTGGCCGGTGCCGTACTTCTGCTCGTAGCTCTTCTGGAGGTTGTCGACGCCCTCGAGGCGGCTGTTGAAGTCGCCCGACGCGAGGAAGGACGTCAGACCCGGCACCTGGATCACGTGGTTGACGCCGGTGCAGTTGTTGGTGAGATCGCCGATGGCCAGGATCGAGAAGCTGGCGCCGTCCGTGGTCTCGCAGAGCGCCTCGGCGGACGCCATCTTCATGGGCTGCTGCTTGAACATCAGCTTGGCCTGCTGGTCGCCGGTGACGAAGAGGCCGAGACCGCCGATCAGCATCACGATCACGCCGAGCATCACCGCCGGCCGGTAGAGGCCGGCGAGCTCGAGCTTCTTGCCGCGGGCGGCGCGCACCATCAGCCAGGCGGCGATGCCGGCGACGAACGTCCCTGCCGTCAGCAGGGCCGCGGTGATCGTGTGCGGGAACGCTGCGAGGAGGGTCGGGTTGCGCAGGACGGCGCCGATGTCGGTCATCTGCGCGCGACCGTTCACGAGCTCGGCGCCGACGGGGTGCTGCATCCAGGAGTTCGCGGCGAGGATGAAGTACGCGGACAGGTTGGTCGCGAAGGCCACGAGCCAGATCGTCGCGAGGTGGATCTTCTTGGGCAGCTTGTCCCAGCCGAAGATCCACAGGCCGAGGAACGTCGACTCGATGAAGAACGCCGCGAGCGCCTCCATCGCGAGAGGCGCGCCGAAGACGTCGCCGACGAACCGCGAGTACTCGCTCCAGTTCATCCCGAACTGGAACTCCTGGACGATCCCGGTAGCGACGCCGATCGCGAAGTTGATCAGGAACAGCTTCCCGAAGAACTTCGTGAGGCGGAGCCAGCGCTCGTCTCCCGTGCGGTACCAGATCGTCTGCATGATCGCGATCAGGGGTGAGAGACCGATCGTGAGCGGGACGAAGATGAAGTGGTAGACGGTGGTGATACCGAACTGCCAGCGGGCCAGGTCGAGGGCTTCCACTCAGGTCTCCGGAGGGTGTGACGATCGGGGCGGGCGGCGTGCGCAAGGTTTGCTCAGCGCCTCGAACCTAGGGTGTGAAGGTCCTGTGCGCACTAGGACCAAGGTCCCTGATTCTGACGTGGCGTCGTTTCGTTTGACACGGCCACGGACCGTGCCGTACGTGGCTCGCCACGTGCGCTGTGCGATACTGAGGACGGCATCACAGGTGGCCACACCGCCTCGATGCCACGAACGTGCTCGCCGCATCAGTGCGTCGCGCTCGCCAGGCGCCGCCGGCACCCCTACAGGGTGAACGGCTGGCGATGGCGCCGGCCCACGCGTGCGGCCAGCCGCAACCGACGACTTCCGTCGCCGCGCGACAGCGCAGGCGACGACCGACCGCCCGTGGGACCGAGATGTGTGGACGGCGCCGCGGGCACACAGGAGTACCCGCGTGACACTCGAGAACAGCATCTCCGGCGAGTCGACGAACCCCGACGGCACGCAGCCGCCAACCAGGCCCGCCCGCCGCCGAGCGGTCCGTACGGCGGCACCGGCAGGTGCGCCCGTCGCGAACGAGTCGACCCCGACAGTGGCCGTCACCCCCGCCGTCGAGGACATCCAGATCGAGACGGCTGCGCCCACGCGTCCGACCCGGAGCCGACGAGCGGTGCGAACGACCCAGAGCGAGGCGTCCGCACCGTCTCCCGCTGTCGCCCCGGTCGAAGAGGCGCCGGCGACCGAGGCCGCCCTGGTCTCCGCGGGTGTCGAGCCGGCCCCGACCGAGCCGACCGCACGCCGGTCCCGGGCGAGGACGGCCCCCGCGGCCGTCGCCGACGACCAGGACTCCCCGAAGACGCGGTCGCGGCGGCGCGCCACAGCGCCGCGCGCCGCCGAGAGCGTCATCGCCGCCGAGGTGGCCCCGGAGGCCGAGACAGAGCCTGACAGCGCTGAGGATGCCGTCGAGGCTGCCGCGCAGCCCGGCTCGGCCTCGGCACCCGAGCCGGTCGCGGGTGCACCCCGCCGTCCGAACACGACCCTGCTGTTCCAGGCCCCCGACCCGACCGCCGCCCGACCGCGACGTCGCCGTGCCTCGACGCCGGCCGGCAGCCCCGAGGCGGTCTCCGAGGCAGCCGGTGCGGTGCATGCGGAGCTCGCGATGCTGGCTGCTGCCGCCGAGGTCGAGCAGGACACCGGGGACACATCTGCGGTTGCGGCTGCGGACGTCGCCAGGCAGGACGGCTCACCCGACGAGTCGGTCGGGAGCGGTCGCGCACGGCGGTCACGGCGCGGCGCACGTCGGGCGCCCGACGAGCAGGACGTGGTCGAGCCCGCCGTGGTCGAGGCCGCCCTCGACGAGGACGACGAGATCGAGGCGGAGGTCGTCGGCGACGCCGACCTCGGCGACGGGACCGAGCCCGACGAGGGAGCACCGCGTCGTCGTCGGCGGCGTGGGGGTCGCGGTCGGCGTGGACGTGCCGCCGGCGACGACACCCAGGACCAGGACGGCACCGACGAGGACGCCGCGGTCGAGGACGACGAGGTCCTCGAGGAGGCAGCGTCCGACGGTGCGGTCGGAGAGCTCGTCGAGGACGAGACGGGCACGGGCAGCAGCCGGCGCCGCCGGCGCCGTCGGCGCAGCGGGCGCGGCGGGGACGGTGACGGCGAGCAGACGGCGAGTGTCGCCGCCGGCACGACGCGGGGGCGTCAGCCTCGACCGGTCAACGACGAGGTCACGGCGCTGCGTGGGTCCACCCGGCTCGAGGCCAAGCGTCAGCGTCGCCGTGAAGGTCGCGATGCCGGTCGTCGTCGGACGATCGTCACCGAGTCCGAGTTCCTGGCCCGGCGCGAGTCGGTGGACCGGAGCATGGTGGTCCGGGAGGTCAACGGTCTGACGCAGATCGCGGTGCTCGAGGACGGCGTGCTCGTCGAGCACTACATCTCCAGCCAGGCGCAGGCCTCGATGGCGGGCAACGTCTACCTCGGACGCGTGCAGAACGTCCTGCCGAGCATGGAGGCGGCGTTCGTCGACGTCGGCAAGGGTCGCAACGCGGTCCTCTACGCGGGCGAGGTGAACTGGGACGCCGCCGGCATGGAGGGGCAGCCGCGTCGGATCGAGCAGGCGCTGAAGTCGGGCGACCCGGTCCTCGTGCAGGTCACGAAGGACCCCATCGGCCACAAGGGCGCACGGCTGACGTCCCAGGTCACGCTGGCCGGCCGGTACCTCGTGTACGTGCCGGGCGGTGGGATGACCGGCATCTCGCGCAAGCTCCCGGAGCCGGAGCGGGCGCGCCTCAAGAAGCTGCTCCGTGAGATCGTGCCGGACTCCGCCGGCGTGATCGTCCGCACCGCGGCCGAGGGTGCGAGCGAGGACGAGCTGCGCGCCGACATCGACCGGCTGCAGGCGCAGTGGACGGCGATCGAGAAGAAGGCGAAGTCAGCCTCCGCACCCGCGCTGCTGCAGGGCGAGCCGGACCTGGCGATCCGCGTGGTCCGGGACATCTTCAACGACGACTTCGGCTCGCTGATCGTCCAGGGCGACCAGGCGTGGGAGACAGTCTCCGGCTACATCGGCGCGATGGCACCCGATCTCGCGGCGAAGGTGAGTCGCTGGACCGGAACCGGTGACGTGTTCGCGGAGCACCGCGTGGACGAGCAGCTCTCGAAGGCCCTCGGACGCAAGGTCTGGCTGCCGTCCGGCGGCTCGCTCGTGATCGACAAGACCGAGGCCATGACGGTCATCGACGTCAACACCGGGAAGTTCGTCGGGTCCGGCGGCACGCTCGAGGAAACCGTCACGCGGAACAACCTCGAGGCGGCCGAGGAGATCGTGCGTCAGCTCCGGCTGCGGGACGTCGGCGGGATCATCGTGATCGACTTCATCGACATGGTGCTCGAGTCGAACCGTGACCTCGTGCTGCGACGCCTGGTCGAGTGCCTCGGGCGCGACCGGACGAAGCACCAGGTGGCCGAGGTCACCTCTCTCGGCCTGGTGCAGATGACCCGTAAGCGGGTCGGCCAGGGTCTCGCGGAGGCGTTCGGCGACACCGTTCCCGGGCAGGAGACCGGCGGAGTGCGGTCCGACGTGTCGGCGCCGACCGAGACGGGTGGCGATGCTCCCGGCGACGGGCGTCGGCCGCGGCGCAAGCGCGGAGGCAAGGAGAGCGGCGAGTCCATCCCGACCGTCGTCCCGGTCCTGCCCGAGGCGCGCGAAGCGGTCAAGGCCACGCTGGCGACCATCGCGGCGGCGGCGGCCCACGCGCACGAGCACGCGCACGACGACGGTGCGCACGACGGGTCGGTCGCGGCCGAGCCGACCGGCTCCCTGCCGGCGGACGCGGTACCGCCCGCGCACGAGTCGGCCGACGGCGACGCGGCGTCGAACGTTCAGGTGGCGCTGGCAGCAGTAGCCGCGAGCCTCGAGTCGCCTGGTGGCGACGACCCGGCGGAGCGCGCCGAAGGCTCGGGCGAGGCCGACCTCGCGCTCGTGCCGGTCGACCCGCAGGTGTTCGAGCTCGACGGGGACGAGGACGGCGAGCAGGACGCTCCGGACGGCCGTGTCGACCGCGAGGGCGACGCCGACCAGGAATAGTGCGGGGGCGTCCCGCGGTTTGACCCCGCGGGACGCAGTCCGTAACCTTGGGCGTCGGTGCGCATTGTGCGTACTGATCCTGTGTGCCCGCGGCCTCGGCCTCGTGTCGAGCTGTCCACAGACCGCCGCGATGAGCACGCCGAAGACCAGATGTGACCGAGCAGAGATGAGCAGCAACGTGGTGTACGCGATCGTGAAGGCTGGCGGCCGCCAGGAGAAGGTCGCCGTCGGCGACGTCGTCGTCGTCGACCGTCTGGCTGCGCAGGCCGGTTCCACCGTCGAGCTCGCTGCGATCCTGCTGGTCGACGGCGAGAACGTGACGTCGGATGCCGGTGCCCTTGCCAAGATCAAGGTGACCGCCGAGGTCGTCCGGGACGAGAAGGGCCCGAAGATCGACATCCTCAAGTTCAAGAACAAGACGGGCTACCGCCGTCGCCAGGGCCACCGTCAGAAGCTGACGCGCCTCAAGGTCACCGGTATCAACTGACGTCGTCCCGCACCTCAGCGGCGCGGGTCACCCTCTCTCTTCCGAGCAGCACGAAAGCAGGTCAGACATGGCACACAAGAAGGGCGCGAGCTCCTCTCGCAACGGCCGCGACTCGAACGCGCAGCGACTGGGCGTCAAGCGCTTCGGTGGCCAGGCCGTCAACGCCGGCGAGATCATCGTCCGCCAGCGTGGTACGCACTTCCACCCGGGCATCAACGTCGGCCGGGGCGGCGACGACACGCTGTTCGCGCTGGCCGCGGGCGCGGTGCAGTTCGGGATGCGTCGCGGCCGCAAGGTCGTCGACATCGTGACGGCCGGCTGAGCGGGCTCTCAGCACGCAGATCAGTCAGGTTCGGAGGGGCGCACCGGTGCGGTGCGCCCCTCCGCCTGTTCCCGGGGTGGCTCACGCCGCCCCCGTGTGAAGGAGGAAGCCATGGCGACATTCGTCGACCGTGTCGTGCTGCACGCCACCGGCGGTGACGGCGGCAACGGTTGCGCCTCCATCCACCGCGAGAAGTTCAAGCCGCTCGCTGGTCCCGACGGTGGTAACGGCGGCAACGGCGGGAGCGTGATCCTCGTGGTCGACCCGCAGACCACGACGTTGCTGGACTACCACCACGGGCCGCACCGGCACGCGCCGTCCGGGACGCAGGGCATGGGCGACCACCGCCAAGGATCGATCGGCGCCGACCTCGAGCTGTCCGTCCCTGACGGGACGGTCGTCAAGGACCTCGACGGGACCGTTCTCGCCGACCTCGTCGGCATCGGCACGCGCTACGTCGTGGCGGCCGGGGGGCACGGCGGGCTCGGGAACGCGGCCCTCGCGTCGCCGCGCCGCAAGGCGCCCGGCTTCGCCCTGCTCGGCGAGCCGGGCGTGCACCAGGACCTCGTGCTGGAGCTCAAGTCGATCGCGGACGTCGCGCTGATCGGGTTCCCGAGCGCCGGCAAGTCGAGCCTGGTCGCCGCGATGTCGGCCGCACGCCCGAAGATCGCCGACTACCCGTTCACGACGCTGGTACCCAACCTCGGCGTCGTGCAGGCGGGCGACTCGAGATTCACCGTCGCCGACGTGCCCGGCCTGATCCCGGGCGCGAGCCAGGGCAAGGGACTCGGCCTGGAGTTCCTGCGGCACGTCGAACGGTGCGCGGTCCTGGTCCACGTGCTGGACTGCGCGACGCTCGAGCCGAACCGGGACCCGATCAGCGACCTCGACGTCATCGAGCTCGAGCTGGCGACCTACGCCGGGGACGTCGAGATCGAGGGCGGGCGCATCCCGTTGACCGAGCGACCCCGGATGGTCGTGCTCAACAAGGTGGACGTCCCGGAGGCGCGCGAGCTCGCCGAGCTCGTGCGCCCCGAGATCGAGGCGCGCGGGCTGCCCGTCTTCGAGGTGTCCGCGGCCAGCCACGAGGGGTTGCGCGCGCTGACGTTCGCGCTCGCCGAGCGGATCGAGAGGGCGCGACGCGAGGCGCCGGCCCCGGCGCCGGCACGGGTGGTGCTGCGACCCAGGGCCGTCGACGACCCGGGCTTCACGGTCACCCGCCGTGAGGACGCCGACCACGAGTACTTCCAGGTCCGCGGGGTCAAGCCGGAGCGCTGGGTCCGCCAGACCGACTTCACGAACGAGGAGGCGATCGGCTACCTCGCCGACCGCCTGGCACGACTCGGTGTGGAGGAGAAGCTGTTCTCGGCGGGCGCCGTCGCCGGTGCCGAGGTCGTCATCGGAGACGGGCCGAGCGCGGTGGTGTTCGACTGGGAGCCGACGCTCCTGACGGGTTCCGAGCTGCTCGGTGGCCCGCGCGGGACCGACTCGCGGATCGTCGAGCAGCTACGTCCGACCCGGGCCGAGAAGCGGGTCGAGTACAAGGACCGCATGGACGCGAAGGCCGAGGCCCGCGCGGAGCTCTGGACCGAGCGGGAGGCCGGGTTGTGGGTCGGTGGCGAGGAGGACGACGCCTGACGCCGTCTCCGGGCGTCGTCCGACCCCGCCGGGGGACGACGCCGCGGCGGCCGACCGGTGATCGCCTGGTGACCGGCGCGTCGTCGACCTGCTCCGACGCGCAAGAATGCGGACCATGAACACCCCGTTGACCGCACGCCGGGACCTCGCGACGGCGACCCGGG
The DNA here is from genome assembly GCA_021778635.1 of Actinomycetes bacterium. Lineage (GTDB taxonomy): Bacteria > Actinomycetota > Actinomycetes > Actinomycetales > Cellulomonadaceae > JAJDFX01. The sequence continues at coordinate 4,297 of JAJYCD010000020.1, read as the reverse complement.
TCGTGGTGAAGGTGGGGTCCTCCTCGTTGACGTCCGACGACGGACGCCTGGACCCGCTGCGCCTGCGTGCGCTGGTGGACGTGCTGGCCGCACGCCGTGCTGCCGGAGGGCAGGTCGTCCTCGTCTCCTCGGGGGCGATCGCGGCTGGCCTCGCGCCGCTCGGTCTGGCGTCGAGGCCGCGCGACCTCGCGACCGCGCAGGCGACGGCCTCGGTGGGCCAGGGACTGCTCGTCGCGCACTACACCCGAGCGTTCGGCGACCACGGTCTCAGGGTCGGCCAGGTGCTGCTGACCGCCGAGGACACGATCCGCCGGGGGCACTACCGCAACGCGCAGCGGGCCCTGACCCGGCTGCTCGCGCTGGGAGTCGTGCCCGTGGTGAACGAGAACGACGCCGTCGTGACCGAGGAGATCCGGTTCGGTGACAACGACAGGCTCGCGGCTCTCGTCTCGCACCTGGTCGGCGCCGATGCGCTCGTGCTGCTGACGGACGTGGATGCGTTGTACGACGGACCGCCGTCGCGGCCGGGCGCGCGCCGGATCTCCGAGGTCCGGGGTCCGGCCGATCTCGACGGGATCGAGGTGACGTCGCGCGGGAGCTCGGTGGGAACCGGAGGGATGGTCACGAAGCTCGCGTCCGTCGCGATCGCCACCGGGTCGGGGATCCCGGTGGTCCTGACCTCGGCCGCCCAGGCCGCGCAGGCGCTCGCGGGCGACGAGGTCGGCACCTGGTTCAGCGCGACGGGCCGCAAGCGGTCGACCCGCATGCTGTGGCTCGCGCACGCGGCGCGCACCAACGGACGCCTCGTGCTGGACGAGGGTGCCGTCCGCGCGGTGCTCGGTGGTCGGGCGTCGTTGCTCCCGGCGGGCGTCGTCTCGGTCGAGGGCAGCTTCGACGCGGGCGACCCGGTCGAGCTCGCCGGTACCGACGGGCACGTGGTCGCGCACGGCCTCGTGGCCTTCGCGGCGGAGGACCTTCCGGCGCTGCTCGGCCGGTCGACCTCGGAGCTCAGGGCCGCGCTCGGGCCGGGCTACGACCGCGAGATCGTCCACCGGGACGACCTCGTCCTCGTCCGCAAGGCGCGACGCTCCTCCTGAGCGCGACCGTCCTGCGGCCCCTCAACCGGCCTCCGAGGGCCCCGCGCTACCCTGGAGCGCATGACTCTGGCACCCGAGGCAGCCGCCGCTGCCGACTCCCCGGCACCGACAGCGGGACCCCCCTCGGACGAGGTGCGCGAGGCCGTCCTGGCCGTCGCGCGGCGGGCCCGGGTGGCCGCTCGGACCCTCGCCACCGCGACGCGCGCGACCAAGGACGCGGCGCTGCGCACGATGGCCGATGCGTTGGTCGCCTCCGCCGAGGAGATCGTGGCTGCGAATGCGGAGGACCTTGAGCGGGGTCGTGCCAACGCGACCTCGGCCGGGCTGCTCGACCGCCTCGCGCTGACACCCGAGCGGCTCGCTGCGATCGCCGACGCGCTGCGCGAGCTCGCGACGCTCCCGGACCCGGTCGGCGAGGTCGTCCGCGGCTCGACCCTCCCGAACGGTCTCGAGCTCGTCCAGCGTCGGGTGCCGATGGGCGTCGTCGGGATGATCTACGAGGCGCGTCCGAACGTCACGGTCGATGCCGCGGGCCTCGCGCTCAAGAGCGGCAACGCGGTGATCCTGCGCGGTGGAGCGGCAGCGGCCCGGAGCAACGAGGTGATCGTCGCGGTGCTGTCACGTGCGCTCGCCGAGGCGGGGCTGCCCGCCGATGCGGTGCAGTCGATCGACGCCTACGGCCGGTCCGGCGCCGTGGCGCTGATGCATGCGCGGGGTCTCGTCGATCTGCTGGTGCCACGCGGCGGTGCGGACCTCATCCAGACGGTCGTGCGCGAGTCGACCGTGCCCGTCGTCGAGACCGGCGTCGGCAACTGCCACGTGTATGTCGACGCGAGCGCCGAGGTCCCGATGGCGCTGGCGATCCTCATGAACTCCAAGACCCAGCGCGTCGGCGTGTGCAACGCGGCGGAGACGCTGCTCGTGCACCGCGACGCGGCCGGCGCGTTCCTCCCGGATGCTCTCGCCGCGCTGGCCGGCGCGGGCGTCGTGATCCACGGCGACGACCGGACGCGCGGGCTGGCCCCCGCAGGCGTCACGGTGATCCCGGCGACCGAGGTGGACTGGGCCACCGAGTACCTGGCGCTCGAGATCGCCGTGCGGGTGGTCGACGACCTCGATGCCGCCGTCGAGCACATCCGCACGTGGTCGTCGGGCCACACGGAGGCGATCGTGACGCAGGATCTCCGGGCGTCCGAGCAGTTCATCGGCGGGCTGGACTCGGCCGCGATCATGGTCAACGCGTCGACGCGGTTCACCGACGGCGGGCAGTTCGGCCTCGGCGCGGAGATCGGGATCTCGACGCAGAAGCTGCACGCCCGCGGTCCCATGGGCCTCGCGGAGCTCACCACCACGACCTGGATCGTGCACGGGCAGGGACAGGTTCGCGACTGAGGAACACCGCAGCCGTGAGAGACTGGACAACCGTCGGGCGCCTCGGCTGCGCCCCGACCGACTCATGACGACAACCCGTTCTCCTGGTCGCCGTCCCCTGGCGAGCAGGACGTCGAACACCTGGAGGTAGGCGTGCACGCAGCACTGCTGATGGCCGAGACGACCGTGCGCGAGCTCCCGGCGGCAGCGCCGGTCTACGGCGTCGTCGCGTTCGGGCTGCTGATCGGTCTCCTGCTCGTGACGTTCGCGTTCCGCAGCGTCGGCACGCGACACTGAGACCCCCGGAGGCTGCTGACCTATGGCGGAACGTCGACCACGACTCGGGGTGATGGGCGGGACCTTCGATCCCGTTCACCACGGTCACCTGGTGGCGGCGAGCGAGGTCGCAGCCCGGTTCGACCTCGACGAGGTCGTGTTCGTGCCGACGGGAAAGCCGTCGTTCAAGCAGCACCAGGCGGTCTCGCCCGCCGAGCACCGCTACCTGATGACCGTGATCGCCACCGCGTCCAACCCGCGGTTCACGGTCAGCCGGGTGGACATCGACCGCGAGGGCACGACGTACACGGTCGACACGCTCCGCGACCTGAGGGCCGAGCGGCCGGAGGCGGACCTGTTCTTCATCACCGGCGCGGATGCCGTCGAGCAGATCCTGACCTGGCGGGACGCCGCCGAGCTCTTCACCATGGCGCACTTCGTCGCCGTCACACGACCGGGGCATCAGCTCTCGATCGCGGGTCTCCCACCCGAACGCGTGACGCTCCAGGAGGTCCCGGCCCTGGCGATCTCGTCGACCGACATCCGTGTCAGGGCACGCACCGGCCAACCGGTCTGGTACCTGGTGCCCGACGGCGTGGTCCAGTACATCGGCAAGCACGGTCTGTATCGAGGTCACCACGATGAGTGAGCAGCCAGGAGAGCGGCGTCGCCGTCGCGAGCTGGAACGTGCTCGGGAGAGCGCCCGCGAGGCCGGGACGGGAGCTCCGGCACCCGAGGATGCCGCGACGCCGCCGCACGAGGAGTCGCGACCACAGTCGCGGCGTGCCTTGCGCGAGCGGGAGCGGGCCGAGACCGGCGCGCTCGCCCTTCCCGGCTCGGTACCCGAGGCGACGTCGCAGCGGTACCCCGACGGTGCGGTGCGGGGGACCGCCGAGCCGACGACCGGTTCTCGTCCGACGGTCGTCCGGCGCCAGCCCGGCGTCCCGACCCGCACAGGTCCTGCCGACCAGGCACGTGCCGAAGCCGGTCGCGCGGAGCCGGCTGCGTCGTCGTGGCCCACGCGTGACCGGCAGTCGACCTCCGCGTCCGGTTCCCGCCCGGGCCAACCTGCGGTCGAGGGGTACTTCCCGAGCTCGGAGACGGGTGCGGTCCCCACGGTGCCGTCGACGGGGCGCCGCGTCCCTCCCGAGCCTCCTGGCTTCGGCCGGCCGGGCGCGGGGCCGGATCGTCCGACGGTGGCCGGGGCCGAGGCTCCCGGCACGACCTCCAGGTGGCCGTTCGGCTCGGGCGTCGACCGTCCCGATGTCCGACCGTCCGGTCCGGGCACGTCTCCTGACCCGCACGGGCAACCGGTGCGGTCCTCCGTCTTCGGGGGCGGCGGGGCACGCGCCGCCGCCACACCGACCCCGATGGTCCGCCCGCCGCAGGGTGAGGACGCACGACCCGCGCCGGTGACGTCGGACGTCTCCGGCCAGGGACCGCTGACCTGGCGGGACGTCCGCGCAGCCGGGGGAGTCCCGTCGCCTGCGCCAGCGCCGGCCCCGCGGCCGGCGACCGCGCCGCCGGCCGCGATGCCCGCGTCCGCCGCTCCG
>JAJYCD010000108.1 GCA_021778635.1 Actinomycetes bacterium | reverse complement strand
GGGAGGAGATCGACCAGCGGCTCGACGGCCGTGCCCGGTCGGAGCGCCACGCCGACCTGGACGCCGAGGCGACGAAGCTCACGCGCCAGCCGAACCGGCGCCCGGGCTGCCTCGGCATGGAAGGTCACGGACGCCGCCCCCGCCTCGGCGAAACCGGGCGCCCAGCGGTCGGCGTCCTCGATCATGAGGTGCACGTCCAACGGCACGGGCGAGACCCGCGCGAGCCGGGCGACGACGGGGAGCCCGATCGTCAGGTTGGGGACGAAGTGGTTGTCCATGACGTCCACATGGGCGTAGTCCGCGCGCGCGATCGCTCCGAGGTCGCGCTCGAGGTTCGCGAAGTCGGCCGACAGGATGCTCGGATTGATCAGGATGCCCACGCGGTCAGCCTAGCCAGACGCCACGTGCTCGACGATCAGGCGCGACGCCGCAGGAGGGTCAGGTGCATCGCATCGGTGCCGTGCACGTGGGGCCAGAGCTGCACGTCGAACCGGTCCCCGAGGGGAATCTGCGCGCCGGCGACCGCACGCACCGCGTCCCGCGCGTCGAGCAGCTCCACGTCGTCACGCTTGCGCAGCACGTCAGTCACGACGAGCTGGGTCTCGGCGAGGTGCGGCGAGCAGGTCACGTAGGCGACCACGCCACCAGGACGGACGGCGTCGAGGGCAGCCGCCAAGAGCTCGCGCTGCAGCGCGCCGAGTGGTGCGAGGTCGGCCGGGGTCCGACGCCAGCGCGCCTCCGGACGTCGTCGGAGCGCGCCGAGGCCGGTGCAGGGGGCGTCGACGAGGACGCGGTCGTAACCGCCGGGCTCCTGCTCTCCGACGAGACGCCCGTCCCCGGTGCGCACCTCTTCGACTGCGTCGGGTGGCAACGATCCGAGCGCACCGCGGACGAGCCGGGCACGATGCGGCGCGATCTCGTTCGCGACGATGCGCGCGCCCCGCCGCCCGGCGATCGCGCCGAGCAGCGCGGCCTTGCCGCCCGGTCCGGCGCACAGGTCCAGCCAGCGAGTGTCCGGACCCTCGAGCGGGACCGCGGCCAACGCATGCGCGACCAGCTGACTTCCCTCGTCCTGCACTCCGGCACGGCCGTCACGAACCGCCGCCAGCGCCCCCGGGTCGCCGCTCGGCAGCACGACTGCGGTCGGCGTCCAACGACCCCGCGCGGCGCCACCTCGGGCCTGATCGAGCACCGTCGCGGCGTCCACGAGCCCCGGTCGGGCGACCAGTGTGACCAGCGGCGCCGCGTTGTCGGCGTCGAGCAGCGCCGCGAGCTCCGTCACGGGACGACCGTTGCCCACGAGCGACTCGCGGAGCGCCCGGGTGACCCATGCCGGATGGCTCGCGGTGACGGACAGCCGGGCGATCGCGTCGTCCGCGCCCGGGTCGGCTGCGTCGCCGATCCTCCTCAACCAGTCGTCGAGAGAGACCGTCGAGACGGCGCGCAGCACCGCGTTCACGAACTGGGCGCTGCCGGCCCCGACCTTCGAACGCGCGAGCCCGACCGTCTCCGAGACAGCCGCATGGGCCGGGACGCGCATCCCGAGCAGCTGGTGGACACCGAGGCGCAGGACGTCGAGGACGGGAGGGTCGATCCGGTCCAGCGCCCGGCCCTGGGTGCACTGCGCGATGATCGCGTCGTAGCGGCCGCGCATCCGCAGGGTGCCGTAGGCGAGCTCGGTCGCGAACCCGGCGTCCCTCCCGTGGATCCCGCGCTCGCGCAGCAGCGGCGGGAGCACGAGGTTCGCGTACGCGTCGCTGCCGTCCACGGCACGCAGGACGTCGAACGCGACGGTGCGCGCCGGGTCCGCCGAGCGACGCCGATCCGCAGGAGACAGCGCCGACCGTGCCACGGCGCCGGTGGCACGCGCGCGACCTCGCTCCCGGCCGGCACGGTCGCGGCCGTGCGTGGCGCCGGCTCCACCGCCGGCCGGCGCGGAGCGGTCTTCCGTCACGACCGTGACTCCCGCTCGCCGAGCACGGTGCCCTCGGTCGGACGCGCGCCGCGGGCCCAGGCCGTCGCCTCCATCAGGCGTCGACCGGCCGGTGCGACCTCCGTGAGAGCGACGGCATGGCTACCCGTCCCGACCAGGACCCGGTCCTTCGTCACCCGTACCTCACCCGGGGCGAGGTCGGTGACGTCGGGCTCGAGCAGGACGGGAGCGAGCTTGAGGCGAGCGCCGTCCGGAGTCGTCGTCCAGGCGCCGGGGCTCGGCGTGCAGCCGCGGACCCGGCGGTCGATCGCGTAGGCCGGGTGCGACCAGCGCACCCGGGCATCGTCCACCTCGAGGCGCGGTGCGAACGACAGTCCGTCCGACGTCTGCGGCAGCGGCTGTGCCGACCCGTCGGCGATCGCGTCGAGGGTCGCGACCATGAGCCCGGCTCCGGCGACCGACAGCCGGTTCAGCAGGTCACCCGACGTGTCGCGCGGTCTGATCAGCTCGGTGAGCATCCCGTAGACGGGCCCGGTGTCGAGACCCGCCTCGAGCCGGAAGGTCGTCGCCCCCGTGACCTCGTCGCCCGCGATCACCGCGTGCTGGACGGGTGCGGCACCGCGCCACGCCGGAAGCACCGAGAAGTGCAGGTTGACCCAGCCGAGGCGCGGGACGTCGAGCAGATCCGCGGGGACGAGTGCGCCGTAGGCGACGACCGGCGCGCAGTCCAGCTCGAGAGACCCCAACCGGTCGCGGAACGCGTCGTCGCGGAGGGATCGCGGTGTCAGCACCTCCAGACCGGCCTCGAGTGCGCGCTGCTTGACCGGGCTGGCGGCGACGGTTCGCCCTCGCCCCTTGGCAGCATCGGGCCGCGTGAGCACGGCGACGACGTCGTGCTCGGAGGCGAGCAGGGCATCGAGCACGGGAACGGCCACCGCGGGGGTGCCGGCGAAGAGCAGACGCATGCCGTCGATCCTAGGCGTCGGGTGCGAGCCGTCCGGCCGCGACCGAGCGGCGCGTGAGGAGGAACGACCCGGCACCGTCAGCGAATGACCCCCCTGGCACAGAGCTCGCGCCGGAGGTCGTCCGAGCTCTCGAAGAGCAGCCCGACGTAGCCCGCCGCACGCGACGCCTCGACGTTGGTCGGCGAGTCGTCCGTGAAGACCGTCCGCTGCGGGTCGAGGTCGAACCGCGCCGCGAGCAGGGTGAAGATCTCCGGGTCCGGCTTGGCGATCCCGACCTCTCCCGAGACGAGGACGCCGTCGAGCAGCGCGATCGCGGGCGCGGCCGTCGGGGCGTGCCGGAAGGTCTCGGCGGACCAGTTCGTCAGCCCCAGAGCGCGGACCCCAGCGGCGAGCACGTCACGCACGAGGCCGTCGGAGCCGGGGACGGGACCCCTCAACGAGTCGGTGAAGTGGCTGACGTAGAGATCGAGCGCGGGCACGTGCTGGGGGAACCGTCGGGCCAACCAGGCGCGGGCTTCGGCCCAGGACCGCCCACGATCCTGCTCGTGGTTGAACGAGGGGAAGTCGATCTCGGCGAAGAACCGCTCGACGTCGGCCGGGTCCATCCTGCCGACGAACGGTCCGGTCGGGTCCCATCGGACCAGGACGTTCCCCAGGTCGAACACGACCGCGTCGATGGGTCGATCTGCGTCCGTGCGTCTCATGCGGTCACATGGTCCTTCCTGGTTCGGTCCGGGCTGCGGGAGTCACCCGCTACAACGAGTCGCCGGGGTCGATCTGCACGCGTACCGTGCCGCTCTCGCGTCGCGCGCTGCGCGCGGCCATCGAGACCTTGACCGCGCGGGACACGGCATCGGCCTCGGCGAGCGGAGCGCGCACCACGGCACGGACCTCTTGCTCGAGAGGGCTCAGCTCGAGCGTCACCGGACCGTCGACCGCCACCGGCCCGAGGACCTCGGCGCTCCCGGGCAGGTCGAGGCGTGCGAGGACCGCCTCCACCGCGTCACGTGTGCCGCTGATCGAGGCGATCCGCACCGCCGGTGGGAGCCTCAGCTCGCGACGTTCGGCGAGCTCGCGCGCCGCGAACCCAGCGGGGTCCCACCGCACCAGCGCCTGTGTCGGGCCCGGCGCCGCGTCCCCGACCAAGACCACCACTCCCCCGGCGTGAGCCGGCCTGACCAGCGAGGCGGCCGACAACCACCGGTGCAGCGCCTGCTCAGCGACCTGGAGCGACGGACGCAAGGTGGACGTCGCGGCGTCGAGGAGGGCGGCCGCCGCGTACCCCGCCGGGCAGCGTGGTTCTGCGCCGATCGTCGCGACCACGAGCGCAGGTCTGTCGTCGACCGCCGCCAGCACGCCGGACGGCGACCCCGCGCCGGACAAGCGGACGGGCACCCCCGGGAAGGCGCGACCGAGCTCCTCCGCGGTCCGCTCGGAGCCCACGGCAACCGCACGCAGCGCGCCCGAGCCGCAGACGCTGCAGCGCCACGACGACGCGAGGCGCCCGCACCAGCGGCACTCGGGCGTGCCGCCACGCTGGTGCCGCACGCCGAGCGGACCGTGACAGGTCACGCACCGCGCGACGGCGCGGCACCGGCTGCAGGCGACGACGGGCACGTATCCCGCACGGGGAACCTGTACCAGGGCGGGTCCGCGCTCCAACGCGCTCCGCAGCACGCGCCAGACCTCTCCGGGCAGCCGGGCGGCTGCCGCGGGCCCCTCCCGCGCCAGCTCGATCGACGTCAGCGCCCTCACCCGTGGGGTCCGCCGACGGACAGTCTCCCGATCCGCCTCCACGGCGTGCCCCCATCCCAGCTCGACGAGCTGCTGGGCCGCGGTCGAACGCGTCACCGAACCGAGCAGGACGGCGCACCCGTCGACGTCCCCCCGAGCCACGACGACCTCACGTGCATGCAGGTACGGCGCGCGCGGCTCCTGGTGAAGCTCGTCACGATCGTCCCAGCAGACGGCGAGGCCGAGGTCGCGCACGGGCGCGAACGCGGCCGATCGGGTCCCGATCGCCACCCGCGCCTCGCCGCGGAGAACGGCGAGGAACGCGCGGTACCGCGGAGCGGGGCCGTCGTCGGCGACCAGGCGGACGAATCCGGCGTCCGACGACTCCGACGGCACCCACGGGCCGATCCCGACATCGACGAGGGCCTTCGCGATCTCGTCGACGTCCCGCCCCGTCGGCAGCACGATCAGCGCCCCGCGACCGCTCACGACCGTCGCCGCGACAGCCTGGGCGATCGCCGTCGCCCAGCCGTTCGTGTCGGCTCCGGGCAGCGCCGTCCACACGGCATGCGGCGAGCTGCCCGCGACCAGGCGCTGGAGGAACGCTGCACCCCCCCGGTAGTCGGTCCACGCCGAGGAGGACAGGGACACGCCCGCCGCTGTCGCCGCGCCTGAGGCTCCTGCGTGCGCGATACCTGCGGGATCCGTGCCGGTCTGATTCACGTCGTCCGGCCGACCCGGCGTCGACGCCACGTGCCGAGTCCCTGACTCCGCCTCGACTCGCGCGTGCCTCGGCGGAATCGCGACACGGAGCACGTCGACGAGCGAGCCCGCGTACCGGTCCGCGAGCAGGCGCGCGAGCCGGAGCACGACGGGAGTCAGCACCGGCACGGGTGAGACCACCCGGCGGAGCGGTACGAGTCGACCGGCGTACTCGGCCTCCGCGGTGCGCGCGACCAGGACGCCGTCGACGTCCTGCGCGCCGAACCGCACCTTCACGCGGACCCCCGGCTGCGCCACGTCGTCCATCGAGGCGGGCACCAGGTAGTCGAACGGGTGGTCGAGGTGCAGCGGCGGAAGGTCGATGTAGACCTGCGCCACCGGACGTTCCGGAGCGACGGCGCTCTCGCCGTGGGACGCCGCGCGGCGGCGCCGCACGGCGGGCATGCCGGCGAGGGTCAGCTGCTCACCACCGGCCTCATCCGTCACGTGGACCATCCCACCACCCGGAACCGACGTCGGGACCGACGCGGTGACGGTGCTGTGGATCGGCTCAGGACAGCGCGGACCTGAGGTCGGCCGCCCGATCGGTCCGCTCCCACGTGAATTCCTCGAGCTCGCGACCGAAGTGTCCGTAGGCCGCCGTCTTCTGGTAGATCGGTCGGAGCAGGTCCAGGTCACGGATGATCGCGGCCGGGCGCAGGTCGAAGACCTCCCGGATCGCACGCGTGAGCACATCGACCGGAACCGACCCGGTGCCGAAGGTCTCGACGTACAGACCGACCGGCTGGGCCTTCCCGATCGCGTACGCGACCTGCACCTCGCACCGTTCGGCGAGACCCGCGGCGACGACGTTCTTGGCGACCCACCGGGTGGCGTAGGCAGCAGATCGGTCGACCTTGGACGGGTCCTTGCCCGAGAACGCCCCGCCCCCGTGCCGCGCCATGCCGCCGTACGTGTCGACGATGGTCTTGCGGCCGGTCAGCCCGGCGTCGCCCTGAGGTCCACCGACGACGAACGTGCCCGTCGGGTTGACCAGCAGCTGGTAGTCGCTGGTGTCCAGGTCGAGACCCAGCTCCGCCAGGATCGGTGTCACCACGAGCTCGCGGATCGCCGGGGTGAGGTGCCTCTCGAGCTGGACGTCCGGGTCGTGCTGCGTCGAGAGCACCACGGTGTCGAGGCTGACCGCACGGTGCCCGTCGTACCCGATCGTCACCTGGGTCTTCCCGTCAGGCCGCAACCCCGCGATAGTGCCCTGCTTGCGCACGAGGGCCAGGCGCTCGGCGAGCCGGTGCGCGAGCCAGATCGGCAACGGGAGCAGCGACGGCGTGTCGTTGCTCGCATAGCCGAACATGAGCCCCTGGTCACCGGCGCCCTGCGCGTCGAGCGGGTCCACGTCGGCTGCGTCGTTCCTGATCTCCCAGGCCTTGTCGACCCCCTGGGCGATGTCCGGCGACTGCTGACCGATCGACACAGACACGCCGCACGAGTCACCGTCGAACCCGATCTTGGAGGACGTGTACCCGATCCCCCGCACGACCTGACGCACCACCTGCGGGATCTCGACATAGGCGGTCGTGCTGACTTCGCCGGCGACGTGGACGAGCCCGGTCGTCACCATCGTCTCGACCGCCACGCGTGCGGTCGGGTCCTGCTCGAGCATCGCGTCGAGGATCGCGTCGGAGATCTGGTCGCAGATCTTGTCGGGATGCCCCTCGGTCACCGACTCGGATGTGAACAGGCGCAGGCCGGACGACGTCATGCGGTACAGCCTAGGGTGTCGTGCACGCCTGAACCGCATCGATCCGGCCGTCGGGCAGACCACGACACCCGGGTCCCGGCACGTCGTCCCAGCAGGGTTCGGCGCAGGCGAGCCACCGGCTCACCACAACCGCAGGACCGCGTCCCACACCGCGTGCGCGACGTCGAGCTTCGACCCGGTCACCGCGCCGACCACAGCGCCCTGCGGGTCGAGGAGCGTCACGTCGTTGTCGAGCGATCCGAACCCGCGCCCGTGACCGACCGGGTTGACGGCGAGCAGGTCGGCACCCTTCCGACGCGCCTTGGCACGACCGTGCTCGAGCACGTCGGCGTCCGCGTCACCCGTCTCCGCCGCAAATCCCACGACGACCTGGCGCGAGCGCCGCTCGGCGACGAGCTCCGCGAGAACGTCGACGGTCTCGACGAGATCGATGGTCAGGATCGGCACCCCGGCGGTCTTCTTGATCTTGGCGCCCTCAGGACGGTCGGGCCGGAAGTCGGCGACGGCCGCCGCCATCACGACGGCATCGGCATCGCTCGACTCAGCGCGCACCGCGTCACGCAGCTCGGCGGCCGTCTCGACCGCGACGAGGCGCACGCCCGCAGGTGGCGGCAGCTCGACGTTCGCGGCGACCACGACGACGTCGGCGCCGCGGGCGACGGCCGCGGCCGCGAGGGCGTACCCCTGCCGGCCCGAGGATCTGTTCCCCAGGTAGCGCACGGGGTCGAGCGGCTCACGCGTGCCGCCGGTCGAGATCACGACGGTCCGTCCACCCAGGTCGTCGGGTCGCGCCGGGACGAGGGCGAGCGCGGCCATCAGCAGCGACTCGGGCTCGGGAAGCCGCCCCGGGCCGCTGTCGGACCCGGTGAGGCGACCGGAGTCCGGCTCGAGCACGTGCACCCCACGCGATCGCAGCGTCGCGACGTTGGCGCGCGTGGCGGGGTGCGCCCACATCTCGCTGTGCATCGCAGGCGCGAGCAGCACCGGGCACCCGGCCGTCAGGAGCGTCGCGGTCAGCAGGTCGTCGGCACGACCGGAGGCCGCACGGGCTAGCAGATCCGCGGTGGCCGGCGCGACGACGACGAGGTCGGCCGCGCGTCCGATCGCGACGTGCGCGACCTCGTCGACGTCCTCGAACACCTCCGCGGTGACGGGCTCACCCGAGAGGGCCTCCCACGTCGCGCGGCCGACGAACTGCAGCGCCGACCGGGTCGGGACGACCCGCACGTCGTGACCTGCCTCGCGCAGCAGCCGCAGGAGCAGGACGCTCTTGTACGCCGCGATGCCGCCGGCGACCCCGAGGACGATACGCACAGCGCGACCCTGTGCCGACAGGTCAGGAGGCGGCCGGCTCGCCGGTCTCCAGCGACAGGAGCCCCGCGTCGATCTCGCGCATGGCGATCGACAGCGGCTTCTCCTGCGGGCGCGTCTCGACGAGCGGTCCGACGAACTCGAGGAGCCCCTCGTTCAGCTGGGAGTAGTACGCGTTGATCTGACGGGCGCGCTTCGCGGCGAACGTCACGAGGGCGTACTTGGAATCGGCCCGCTCGAGCAACCGGTCGATGGGCGGGTCGGTGATGCCGATGGGGGCGGCGACGGTTCCAGACACGGGAGTCTCCTGCACGGGGTACGGGTGGATGACGATCGTCGTAGGTGCTGTCGCCGCGGGCGTCGCGTGAGCGTCAGGGCCACGCAGGAGCCCTCAGCCGCAGCACCGAACTCGCCCCAGTCTAGCGGGTCGGCAGTCCCATGGTCGCGATGAGCTCGTCGGTCGCGCGTGCGACGTCGTCGTTCACGATCACGTGATCGAACTCCGACTCCGCCGCGAGCTCCGTCCGAGCCGTCGCCAGGCGGCGCTCACGCTCCTCCGGACCCTCGGTCCCCCGGCCGACGAGCCGGCGCTCGAGCTCGGAGAACGACGGCGGGGCGAGGAACACGAACCGGGCGTCCGGCATCGAGGCCCGCACCTGGCGCGCGCCTTGCAGGTCGATCTCGAGGAGAGCCGGCTCGCCCTTCGCGAGATGCGCCTCCACAGGGCCTCGCGGGGTCCCGTAGCGGTTGCGCCCGTGCACGACCGCCCACTCCAGCAGCTGCCCGTCCGCGACCATGCGGTCGAACTCGTCCTCCGAGACGAAGTGGTAGTGCACCCCGTCCACCTCGCCGGGTCGCGGCGCGCGCGTGGTCGCCGACACCGACAACCAGATCTCCGGGTAGCGCTCACGGATGTCCGCGGAGACCGTCCCCTTCCCCACGGCGGTCGGTCCGGCAAGAACGGTGAGCCGGGCTGGCGTCGTCACGAGGTCGAGCTCCTGGGGTGGGTCGGTGGACGTCGCCGGGCAGGCGTTCGCTGCGCGCACGTCCGTCACACGCAGGAGCACATCCTGCCGCACGGCGCGCGGTCAGCCGAATCGTTCGACGAGAGCCTTGATCTGGTGCGGACCGAGACCCCGGACCCGGCGCGTCTCGGAGATGCCGACCTCGGACATGATCGCGCGCGCCTTGACCTTGCCGACGCCGGGCAGGGACTCGAGGAGCGCGACGACCTTGAGCTTGCCGATCACGTCGTCCTGCTGTCCCTGCGCGATCACCTCCGACAGGGAGCCCTGGGAGTACTTCAGCCGGTTCTTGATCTCGGCACGTGCCTGCCGAGCCGCGGCCGCCTTCTCGAGCGCGGCCGCGCGTTGTTCGGGTGTCAACGGA
>JAJYCD010000107.1 GCA_021778635.1 Actinomycetes bacterium | reverse complement strand
ACCCCCAACCTCCGGGCGATCGTCTTGATCCCCAAACCCTCCGACCGATGCAACCGTCGGATCTCAGCCCAGTCCTCCACGATGATCACTCCCTCACTCTCAGCGAGGGGGGTCAACATTCGCCCGGGTGGCGCCACGGGGTCACGCGGCGTCGACATGCCGGAACCATCAGGTCTCGGGCGAGGCGGTCGAGCACCGACCAGTCACTCCCGACTGTCCACTGTGGTGACACCCGCGCAGATCACAAGCCCGCCGTCCCATTGGCACCCGGAGCGTGGCACAAGTCCGGACCGGTGGAGCTTCCCGGAGCAGGCCTTCCTCGCGGTGTCCAGATCTTGGCGATTCCTGGAGGCGCGGTCCGGACGGAGCGTGTCCACAACCGAGAGTCAAGACGGGAACGTCACACCACGACCGGCATGGTTCAGGCAACCGCCTTCGTTACTCAGGGGCGGCGCTAGACGGTTGCTGCGACGGGTTGGTGAGCGACCCGGTCACGGTCGCAGCGTCGACGGTTCCGGGAAGATCTGTGGCCGGAGCGGCGACGGTGAGCTCTCGCGTCAGCAGGATGAGCCCAAGGCAGAACGACGCCGCGCCGATCGCCCAGACGCCTAGCGGCGGCACTGGAATGCTCCACCACCATTGGCCGCCCACATCGAGATTGATGGAAGAGCCACCCGTTCCGGTCACGTAGCGGCGCAGGTTCATATAAAGTGCCTCGGCGTTGGCCGTGGCGAGTGCGATGACAATCACCCAGCGCTGTCCTGCAGAGAGACGAAAGGCTGGGCCATCGAGACGCGCCAGCGCGATGACAGCGAGAATGACCATCAGAGGCAGGATGTAGCGTGGCTGGACTCCGGTCCCGACGGGAGCCGCGGCGAGATACTGCACGTAGGTCGGAACGATCCACGTCGCGAGACCCACCAACCCCACGGCAAGCGCGTGACGGCGTCCAGTACCTGAGAGCGTCGCGAAGAGCACGGCACCGAACAGGCCGGCAGCCATCACCCACACATATGGCGGCATGTACGTGTCCAGCCAGCCGAGGCCCCACTTTCCGAGTGCGCCGACCCACAGGTCGGGAACATCGAAAAGGTCCTTGACGAAGTTCTGCGGGTACAGGTGCACGGCCGCCGGGTGATCGACAGCTCCGGACTGGCCAGTCGTAAGAAACACAAGTGCCGCGACGATCGCAAGCACGACAGGATAGATCGCGCGCCGCACAAACGCGCCCTGCCACCTCATGCAGAGAATCAGGGAAGCGCCGATGGCGATCAAGGAGTACGCGGCGGCGTCTCCGCGAGCGCCTGCGCCGATGAGCAGCGATACTGCTGACAGAATTGCCAGCACGATGCGCCGAGGCCTGTCCTGAGCGGTCAGATAACCCAGGACGCTCACCGCCAGGGTGATCGCGGACAGAACGGCCCATCCACTCGGGTTGATCGAAGGCACGAGAAACATGCCCAGTGGCACCATGGTGACACTCGCGCCAAGAATCAGCGGCCGCCGGAGGCCGGGCGTCGATGTGGCATAGACAGTACCTATCAGGATGACGAACAAGGCTGCGTTGGCGATTCGCATCGCGATGACAGAGCGAGTGATGTCATTGCCGACGAACAGGCTCTCGACAAAATAGAAAACCGGCGGATAGGTGCCTGTGAAGTTTCCGCGTGCCGTGACAGCAAAACTCTTGTCCGAGCTTGCGTATCCGGTGCTCTGGCACGCGGCGCTCACTTGCGGCTTGAAGGCGAAGCATGGTGATTCTTCCAGAACCTTTGGAACGCTCCTTGTTGCGGCGTCGGTGCCCGGCTCGCACACGCCTGATCGCAGCCCCTGCCCGCACCAGCTGCTGATGAGGTGAAAATCCTCGTCCGGAGATGACCCGACCGGTGAAGCCAAGGCCCAGGCTGCGAGAGAAACGAAGATGGCAATCGCACCCAGCACCGTCGTTGTGATTTTCCGGTGGCTCCTGAAAAGCGCTCGTGTCACCGCGGAACCATATCAGACCGTGCCACACGTCGACTGCCGTCCAGAACCGCGCAGGCAAGCGGTCGGCGCGAACCTGCGTCCGGATGGACTCCGCCGCGCCTGCCTCGATGGCAGCTCGCGCCAGTGGTTCCGCGCGAGCCTGGTCGGGCCCGACGCTGAGTCTCTGACGGATCGGACTCCCATGTCAGTGTGCCCGGAGGTGCGACGTGGTAGTCGCGACTCGTGAGCGGCTGGAGGGGGCGTGCCACTCTCGTGGTGATCACGACGGGTTCGGCATGGAGGTACGCGATGATCAGTGGGAGTGAAGACTCCTGATCGACCGGGGGTCCCCGGCGCTGCCCGTGCGCCGGGGGCGTTCCGGCACACGCGACTGCCGCGGTTGCCCTTCGACGTCGGGCTCCTTCCGGACGATGCTGGGATCGAGTCCGTCGAGGGCGGTGGCTGCGTGATGCCCGTGAGCGTCTCCACACCGTGGACGCCGCTCGCGGGCTGCGTGTGACTTGCGAGCGCCCCTGCGACGTGCGAGGGCGCGACGTGCGCCGGACCCGACCGGCGACAGGCGACAATGAGTCGCATCCCGTGGTTCAGGCCACGGGGTGCTCGGCGAGCACGACTCGGATGGGGCAGCCCGCGGCGCACACCTCGGTCTTTCGCGTCGAAGGCCTGAGGGTGGCGTGCTGGTGACGTGAAAAGTACCTCTGACCTGCGATGATTCGCCTCGTCTAGGGTCGTGCCACCGCGGTTCGAGGAGCACCGTCCAGGTAAAGACGCGCAGCGGGCTCGACGTCGCGTTGACGCCGGCGTTGGGCGGGGACACCTGCTCGGAGCTGGCCGCTGTGCGCGCCGGGCCGGGGGCTTCGGGCCGGTGGCCTCGGACCCGCCTCTCGCGGAGCGTCGCCCGCCCGGCCGGCGGCGTGGACAAGGTCCTGGCCGCGATCAACACCGCCCGCGCGACGGCCAGAGCCCGGGTCTGGGCGGCGGCAGGTGCGAACGCGCCCGACCACGGCACGACGGGCACCGGGGACCCGTGGCGGTCCTGCTGCGTGCCGGCAACGCCGGGTCGACTCCCTCAGCGCCAGCACGCCGTGAGCTGCCCCCACCGCCGCTGATCACATGCGGGTGATCGGCCCGGCTCTCGCGCGGCCCCCGGGCCCACGCGCAGCAAGTCGGTCCTGGTCCGCATCGACGGGGCCGGCGGGTCGCACCAGGCCCGCCGGTGGGAACCCAAGGCCCTGCGGTTCCGGCTCTTCACGATCCCCGCGACTCTGGCCCGTACCGGGCGACGCGTCCGCCTGGACCTGGCCGCTTGCGCGCCGTTCTCCTCACTCGCCCTGGCCGGTCTCGAACACCTGGGAGCACTCGCGCCGGGCTGATGCTCGGCACCGAGCGTGCCGACGACCCGAGCACGACCCCCGGACCCGGAACCGGCGCCCACCCCGCACGACAGCGGGCCGGCCTGTCATACCCAGGCGCCAGAGTCGCGCCCGAACGTCACCGCCGAGCCGCGCTCGACGCTCGCGCCCCAGCCCGATGAGAGTTCGACGCTAAGGTGACGGCTGGCGATCGGCTGGTCGATCGGCGTCGGATGAAGGAGGCGCGGCTGACCGTGCAACAGGGCGAGACGCGTGCTGGTGAGCCAATGATCGACGTACTGATGGCCGCCTTCAACGGCGAAGACTACGTCGCCGAGCAGATCGAGTCGATTGTGCGGCAGGATTTTTCGGGCTGGCGGCTGGTCGTCCGGGACGACCACTCCACCGACAGCACGCTCGCTGTGGTTCAGGAGTGTGCGCTCCGGTACCCCGACAGGATTGTCGTGCAGGAGCGGGATGAGAACAGTGGTTCGGCGAAGCAGAACTTCTTGGAGATGCTGGGTGGCTCGACGGCGCCCTACGTGATGTTCGCCGACGATGACGACATCTGGCGCCCGGACAAGATCTCCCGCACCCTTGGCGCGATGCAGCAGCTGGAGCGTCGGCTTGGCACGGGCACGCCACTTCTGGTGCACACTGACCTCACCGTCGTCGGCCAGAACCTCGAGGTCATCGCACGCTCGATGTCCCGGTCGCAGCAGCTGGACGGGAACGAGGCTCGCTTGTCTCGCACGGTGGTGCAGAACGTCGTCACCGGGTGCACCGTCATGGTGAACCGTGCGCTTGCCGACCTGGTGCACGAACCCTTCGACGGGATCGTGATGCACGACTGGTGGCTCGCGACGATCGCTTCGGCGTTCGGTGCCATCAGCTTCGTCGACAGCTCGACGGTGCTCTACCGCCAACACGGAAAGAATGTGGTGGGCGCGCGACCTACGAGGAGCTTGTCGTACAACGTAGGCCGGTATCTCGACCGTAAGGGAACCGAGAAGATGCTCGCGGACTCGTACACCCAGGCAGAGGTGTTCCTCGAGCGCTTCGCGGACCGGCTCTCTGAACCGCACCGGGAGTTGCTCCGCGCCTACACTGCGATTCCCACGCTCGGGAAGGTTGGACGCGTGAGGGAGCTCCAGCGGCACGGGTTCTGGAAGAGCACGACCGTCAGGCGGCTTGGTCAGGTCTTGTTCGTCTAGGTAGGGGCGCTGACCGTTACCCGGGGATCTGCGATCCGCCGAGAACCCGTCGGAGACGTCCGCTCACGCGTCGGGTTACCTCCCGAACGCCGCCGATCCTCAGATACGCACGAGCCAGCGTGATCTCCTCCCGAATGGACGCTCGGCGACGCCGGGACCCGGCGCCGGGCGTGGCGCTGGCGGGAGCTGGGGGGACGGCCAGGTCGGGGGCGCGGCGCGGGAAGCGGCAGAAATCGACCAAGGGCGCGAGCGTGCGCGACCAGTGGTAGTCCTCGGTGAATGACACGATGTTCGTGCGGACTCGTTGCCGTGCACGCTCGTCGAAGAGCATCTCCGCGAGGGCCTCGACAAGCGCCTCGACGTCTTCTGCCGGCACGATCCTGCCCAGATCGTGTTCGCGGATGAGCGCTCCGAACGTGTCGCCATCGGTGGCCACGATCGGCAGCGATGCCCATAGGTAGTCGAGAATTCGGGTCCGGAAGCTGAAGGCTGTCTCGATATGCTGGAAATGGGTCGAGACACCCACGTCCGCGTCCAGGAGGTAGTCGGCGCGCTCGACATATGGCACCCAGCCCTCATTGAAGAATACATGGTGGCCGGTGAGGCCGAGCTCGTCGGACAGCCTCCGTGTCTCCCATGCGATGTGCATGTCCGGAACCCCAGGGTTGGGGTGCTTGAGTCCCATGAAGAAGAGGCGGACTTCGGGGTGGGAAACTCTCAGCCGGTCTACTGCCCGGATAAGAGTCAACGGATCGAACCAGTTGTAGATCCCACCGCCCCAAATGATGATCTTGTCTTCATCGCCGATGCCCTCGATCACCCCTCGCACCGCGTGCTTACGCTGGATGGGGAGTTCGTCGTCGACGCCGAACGGGACGACGGCGATCAACGAGCGCAGGCTCTCGTCCTCATCGTAGACAGCCGCGTTGACCCTTCCTTGACCTGCGAGCTGGCCCAGCCAGAAGTCGCGCTGCTTCTCCGAGGCGCACAGCACGAAGTCCGCTCGGCGGAGCTGCTCGTTGAGCACCCTCGTCGTCTCGCTCACCGCGAGGTTCCTTCCCCCCGAACCGAGGTCACGGGCCTGCTCGAGCTGCTCAAGGTGCATCGGGTCGTAGACATCGGCCACCAGGATCTTGTCGCTACCCACCAGCCACGGTGCGACGTCGAGCACGAGGCCCTGGAAGATCACCACGTCCGCCCACGTCGTGTGTCCGCGCAGGGGCTTACCGCCACCAGCGGTCCGGACTTGGAAGTCAGGGTGCGTCGCGGACGCTCCGACCGTCGACAACAGGACGACGTCGTGCTCAGGCGCGAGCGCCTTGGCGATCTCCCACGCGCGAATGGCCGGTCCGGCCATTCGCGCGGTCAATGGCTCGCCCGTCACCACCAGGACGCGATGGCGCGCTCGGAAGTGCGGCTCGATCCCGAACGCCTGCACGAGGGCCTCATGGGTGGCGACGTAGTTGGGCATTCGATAGGCCGGTTCGATTGCCTCGCGGAAGAGAGGGAACAGCTCGCGGTCGCTGCGACGCCTGCGATGCTGCAGTTCCCGTCGCGTCTCGATGAGCGAGGGAAGCTGGTCGACGAAGTAATCAATCGCATAGGTGGCGGTGAGAGCCATCTTGGGCAATTCGAGGGTGCCGACTTCGTCCCCGCCCGGTGAGCGTTCGAGGTCGAGCTGCGTCGCGTCAGTCCCGGAGCGCGCCAGCGAGCGCCGGACGGCCAGTGCCATGGCGGCCGGTAGTACTCGCGCGAGGGTCGCGTCGTCGTAGTTCTTGTACATTGCCAGAAGCGCGTTGCGCTCGAGCAGGTACGCCTCGCGGAATTTGCCGAACTTGTTCATGGTGATGTGGTGGCGGTGGTAGGCGATCGATCGCGGCGCGTAGCGCACGCGATACCCGAGCAGGTTGAGCCGCCAGCCGAGGTCCACATCCTCGTAGAACATGAAGAACCGCTCGTCGAACCCGCCCACCGAGCGGTAGACCTCGGCTCGGACGAACAGCGCCGCGCCAGTTCCGAACAGAACGTCCTTGGGGGTGTCGAACGCGGGGGAGTCCGGTTTCTCGACCTCGCGCTTGTATCCCATTGCGTACCAGGTCATCGAACCGTCGACGTAGTCGACGAGCCTGCCGTCCCAATCGAGCACCTTGGACGCGACCGACGCCACCTGTGGGTCCTCCTGGAGCACGACAACGGCTTCGGCTATCCATCGAGGATGTGGGCGGGCGTCATTGTTGAGAAAGGCGACGTACTCCCCAGTCGCGTGCGCGACGCCAAGATTGCAGCCTCCTGCGAACCCCGTGTTCGAGCCGGCCTCGATCACGTGAGCTTCGGGAACGGCGGCTCTGATCCTCGCGACGCTTCCGTCACCGGAGTCGTTGTCGACGACGATCAGCTCGAGAGCCGAGGCCGGCCACTCGACGTCTGCGAAGGCGCGCAGACACGTGATCGTGTCCTCGGCGCCGCGATAGTTGACAAGAACGACGGACACGACGCCGGAGCGCACGGTTGGCGCTGACTGCGTCACAGTCCGGCCTCCTCGGGGCCCAGGCCCCGCCTGTCCAAGTCAAGAAGTCCGAGGAGGTAGGCGCCGTACCCGGACTTGACGAGCGTCTCGGCCCGGGTCCGCAGCTCGGCGTCGGTGAGGAATCCCTGGCGCCACGCGACTTCTTCGGGTGCGCCGATCTTGAGCCCCTGCCGGTGCTCGATCGTTCGCACGTAGTCGGAGGCCTCGATGAGCGAGTCGAACGTCCCGGTGTCGAGCCATGCGGTACCGCGCGGCAGCACCTCGACCTGCAGTCGCCCCTGCTCGAGATATGCCCGGTTGACGTCGGTGATCTCGTACTCGCCGCGGGCGGAGGGCTGCAGGTCTCGGGCGATCGTGATCACGTCGTTGTCGTAGAAGTAGAGACCGGGGACCGCGAAGCTGCTTCTCGGGTGCGCGGGCTTCTCCTCGAGGGACAGGGCGCGTCCGGACTCGTCGAAATCGACGACTCCGTAAGACGTCGGGTCGGCGACCCGGTACGCGAACACGGCCGCGCCGTCGATGTCGTGGAACCTCCCGAGCCGCGTGCCGAGGCCGGGGCCGTAGAAGATATTGTCTCCGAGAACGAGAGCGGCTGGCTCTCCGCCGATGAACGACGCGCCGAGGACGAACGCCTGCGCCAGTCCGTTCGGGACCTCCTGCACGGTGTAGTTGATCGAGATCCCGAACTGGGACCCATCACCGAGCAGTCGGTGGAACTGGTCGGCGTCGTGCGGCGTCGTGATCACCAGTACGTCCCGGATCCCAGCGGCGATGAGCGTCGAGAGCGGGTAGTAGATCATCGGCTTGTCGTACACCGGCACGAGCTGCTTGCTGACGCCGAGCGTGATCGGGTGGAGCCTGGTCCCTGAGCCGCCGGCAAGAATGATTCCGCGCATGGGACGACAGTCTGGCCCACTCCAGACGCTTGCGTGAAACGAACTCGGTACGATCCTCGTGGCTCCGTCACAAGATCGAGGTGGGCGTGTTCAGGATCGGGAATGCCACGCAGGGCTACGCGTGGGGGTCGCTCACGGCGATACCTGAGCTCTTCGGCCTCGAGGCGAGCGATAGGCCTGTGGCAGAGGCCTGGCTGGGGGCGCACCCGAGTGCGCCGTCGGTGGTCGTGGCGTCGGACGGGGCGAGGACGCTCGTCGACGTCATTGGGGGAGACCCGAGCACGGTCCTCGGAGACGATGTCGTGGCAAGGTTCGGGCCGACGCTCCCCTACCTGCTCAAGGTGATCGCCGCGGAGAGTCCCCTCTCGCTCCAGGTCCACCCCCACCTGGCGACCGCGCGCGCCGGCTTCGCTCGCGAAGAGGCCGCGGGCATCGCCATCGGTGCCCCGAACAGGAGCTACAAAGACCCGAACTACAAGCCCGAGCTCGTCTACGCGCTGACGACGTTCGAGGCGCTGTGCGGTTTCCGCGCACCGCGGCGTGCCGCCGAGCTGTTCGCGGGTCTGGACGCTCCGCTCGCCAAGGAGCTGCACGGAGTCCTCCTGGAGCAGCCGACAGCCGCCGGCATCCGTGCGGCGTTCACGCAGCTCCTCGAGCCTTCGACGCGGCCTACGGCCGTCGAGGTCAAGGAGGTCGTCGACGCGTGTGCCGCACGTCTGGAGGCCGGCTCACCGTCACCACGCGCGGACCGAACGGTGGCCACGCTGGCGGCGGCGTACCCGGGGGACCCCGGGGTCGTGACCTCGCTGCTGCTCAACCCGGTGACGCTCCAGCCGGGCGAGGCGATGTTCGTGCCGTCGGGCGGCGTCCACGCCTACCTGCACGGGCTCGGGGTGGAGATCATGGCGTGCTCGGACAACGTCCTGCGTGCCGGCCTCACCCCCAAGCACGTCGACGTGGACGAGCTCCTCCGCAACGTCGACTACGTCGCCGCACCACCGATCCGGATCGCCCCGGAGACGTTCCACGGTGCGACCAAGGTGTACTACGCGCCCGTCGACGACTTCGAGCTCTCGGTGACCGAGATCTCCGACGACGTCGCACACCCGCTCCCGGGTCGTGGGCCGCGGATCCTGCTGTGCCTCGGCGGTGACCTGGCGGTCTCGAGCGACTCCGGCGAGGTGCTGGAGATCGGCCGTGGACAGGCGGTCTTCGTGCCTGCTGCGGACGGTCCGCTGACCGTCCGCGGGCGAGGGCGCGTGGTCCAGGCCGATGTCCCCTGATTCTCGCTGCGGTCCTGCTCGGCAAGACCTGTTGTGGCCCGCTCTGGCTCGCTGTCGCTCGGTCAGTCCTCCGACGTCACCCGTTCGGATGCGATCAGGCGGCGCCGCCGTCCCGGGTCGGCGCGCAGCCCGCGCGCAGACTCGCCGCTGACCAGGACGACAGACCCGCCCGCGCCCAGCACCTCGAGGACCACGCGGAGCGAGGGGCCGAGCGGACGGTCCTCGACCTCGTGGAGCGCGCGGTGCGGCACCTGGTCCGGCACTGGCCCGGAAAGCCGGAAAAGGTCCCGGTGCGTCTCGGCTGACACGCCGTCGATGAGTGCCGGGGCGCCCGGGTCGACCGCCGGCACCGAGCCGAGGACGTCGCCGTACGTCATCACCGCCGACGCGGCATCCACCGCCCCCGACGGGAGCACTCCGCCGTATCGACGGCTGAGGGCACCCAACGAGACGACGACGAGCGGCGCCGTCTCAGCGTGACGTCCGGGATCGTCGGTGACGGTGACCCCCGGAGCCGGCTCGTCGGCGGCTTCAGGGGTCACGACGCACGCTCCGGTCCGCCACACCGCAAGGGCCCACACCACGCTCCGCCAGTGCGGGGGAAGGTCGAGCAGCACCCTCGTCCCCGGTCCGACGTCGAACTCCTCGACCAGCAGGTTCGTGGTCTTGTTGACCCAGT
>JAJYCD010000019.1 GCA_021778635.1 Actinomycetes bacterium | reverse complement strand
GGTCATGTCGATCGTGCGGGCGTGGTGCGCCACCTGGTGCCCGGGGGCGTGGTCGTAGCGGTCGACCGCGATCGTCTCGACGCCGAGCCGCTGGAGCGCGATCACGACCTCCTTGCCGAGCTCGCCGGCCCCCAGGAGCATGACGCGCGTCGCGGACGGAGAACCGGGGGTGCCCAGGGGCTTCATGCTGATGCTCGCCTCGAGTCGGTGCGGGTGCGACGCCTGATCGGTGTCAGGACCGCATTATCCCGCGGCGACCTCGTGCCGACGGCGCGAGGGCACCACAGATCGCCTCGCGCCTGAGGTCTCGATGTCGGCCGGTGGGGCGCCGTCCGAGCTCGGCACGACCGCCCTCCGTGGGACGCCGATCGACGCCGGCTCGCGTGCGATCGACGCGGCTGCTGCGACGTGGTGGCGTGGTGCCGGGCGGCGATGCGGCCGCGCGGGGTGCGTCGCCTCGTGCGCGTTCGCCCCAGCGTCAGCAGGGAAGAAGAGCCCCCAGAGAAGAGACAGCGCGAGGAGCGCCGTGACGACGGTGGCGGCGCCGGTGGGTTGCTGGAAGAACACGAGCACGTAGCCCGCACCCGCGACTCCGGCGACGACGTGGCCGACCACGTCTCCGCGCGGGATCGTCCACGCGTCCGGGGTCGGGTTGGCGTCACCCTTCGTGGCGTAGCCCGACGCTGAGATCGAGTAGACGCGGTGGGTGACGAGGCCCGTGCTGACACGGAAGGTGATCACGTCGCCCACCGACGGCGTCCCGTGGGACGCGGGGGCGTCGATCACCAGCGCGCCGGTCGGGTAGGTCGGGGTCATCGACCCGGTCCGCACCGCATAGACGCGGTATCCGTCATGCCAGGCGGTCACGGCACCGACGACCAGGCCCAGGGCGACAGCGACCAGGACGCTCACGAGCGCGCGACGCACGACTGTCACGGGTCGCACCCTCCTCATCGATGTCGGTGTCGGTGTCGGTGTCGTGAGCGGGCGGCGGAGGCCCAGGCCGGGACCTCCGCCGCCCGACCGATCAGAAGTTCAGCGCGTCGGGTCGCACGCCGGCCTGCGTCGCGACGATCTTGAACGGGACGCTGGCGACGGAGGCGTACTGCGCCGTCCACTTCCCGGTGACGCCGAACGTGAGGTGAGCCGTGGCGCCCTGTCCCGTGGTCAGGCCCGAGGAGAGCTTGATCGCCGTCGGCACGCCGCAGTACGGCGGGGTGTCCGTCGGGCTGGTCGCCTGCTGGGTGCTCCCACCGTGACCGTTCGCGTCGACGGCGCACCCGCCGGACTCGTTGGCCGGCGCGGACGCGAGGTTGTAGGACTGGAAGAGAGCGCCACCGTTGTCGACGGAGACGGCGAAGTGCCCGTACCTTCCGAGGCCGCCGCCGGTGAAGACCTTCGAGTCCTTGGGGCCGGTAAAGGCGGCGAACCCGGGTGTGGTCGGGTCGAAGACGAGCCAGACGTCGGCCGGGCCGCTCGTGTCGACGTGGTAGGTGACGTCGTCGGTCTTGTAGGTCCCCGGCACGAGGTCGGCGAACGACAACGAGGTGTCCGTCGTGCTCAGGGTCAGGTGGCCGGTCGAGGCGCTGATCGCGCCTGCGGCGCTGTCCGTGAAGTAGGCCCCGGTGCCGGACACCGCGAAGCCGATGAGCGCGGCTGTCAACCCCGCTGTGCCGATGAAGCCGCCGACGCGTGCTGCTTTGAGCTTGTTCACAATCTTCCCCTCACGATCGTGCCCAGGAGCGTCGGTCTCGCCACTGGCTCGTCCCCCGGCGCAGGCGACCGGAACACACGGGGGCATCGTCGCCTCGCTCACGCCCCACAGACGCGGGGCGCGATTCGCACCATATGTCCGAAAGGTCGATGCGTCTACCAGCTATCGGGTGAACGTCGGACGCCGCGTCGTGAGAGGCCGGAAGTCGGGTTCTGCGCACCATGTGGCCGTCGGCTTCGCGGCCGTTCTCGGGGGGTGCGACGCGCCGTGGCGCGGCGTGTGCTGGTTGAGTCAACTGAACATATGATACTTTTGTCATATGGTAGCGAGCGAGGACCCGGAACCGCGCCGCCGCGCTGCGCCGGAGCCGATCAGCAAGCTGAAGGCCGAGTTCTTCAAGACCCTCGGCCACCCCGCGCGGATCCGGATCCTCGAGCTGCTCGCCGAGCGCGAGCGCTCGGTCGCGGACCTCCTGCCGGAGATCGGTCTCGAGGCCTCCCACCTGTCCCAGCAGCTCGCGGTGCTGCGTCGCGCCGGTGTCGTGGTCGCGCGCAAGCAGGGGAGCAGCGTCATCTACGCGATGGCCTCCGAGGACATGGCGGAGCTGCTGCTGGTCGCCCGGAAGGTTCTCGCCGGGCTGCTCACCGACCAGGTCGAGATGCTCCGGGACCTCCAGGCCGAGGACGACGCCGACAGCGAGCAACGCGCGTGATCCCGCCCGCCACGACCGCGTGCCTCCGGAGCGACCGATGAGCTGGATCGGAGCCATCAGACGGGCCGGTCGCATCGTCGAGCCCGCACCGGAAGCGCCGGCCGACCCGATGACGCCACCCACCGGGCTGGTCGGCTCGCTCCAGCTTCGGCACGTCGACTGCGGATCGTGCAACGGCTGCGAGATCGAGATCGGCGGTGCGTTCTCGGCGGTCTACGACGCCGAGCGCTTCGGCGCCCGGCTCGTCGCCTCGCCGCGCCACGCGGACGGGATCCTGGCGACCGGCGTCGTGACGCGGAACATGCACGACCCGCTGCTCAACACCCTCGCCGCGGTGCCGCAGCCGCGCGTCGTGATCGCGGTCGGCGACTGCGCGGTCGACGGTGGCGTGTTCCGCGGCGGTTACGGCGTGGTCGGGTCGGTGGCGGACGTCGTCCCCGTCGACGTCGAGGTCCCGGGCTGCCCGCCCACCCCCGCGCAGATCGTCGCCGCGCTGCGGTCGGTGACCGGGCGATGAGCACGACGACGGACGCCCGACCGGTCGGGCCGCACGAGACCGACGGCGGTGGTGCGGACGCGCACGGCGCCGCGGCGCACGGTGCGAGCTCGGCGGGCTACGGCGCGCTGGTGTCGGGCGCCTCGACGGCGGCGCTCGGGGCCGCGGGACTGGTCCTCGGCCTCTCGTCGATCTTCGGCGGCGGGCTCCACGTGCGCATCGGGTGGCTCCTGCCCCTCGTCGGCATCCGGTTCGACGTGGATCCGCTCGGCGGGCTGCTGATCGCCCTCACCGGTGCGGTCGCCGTCGTCGTCGGCGTGTACGCGGTCGGCTACGCGCGTCACGAGAGCTGGTCGGTGCTCACCCTCGTCATGCTCCCGACGTTCGTCGCCGCCATGCTCCTGGTCCCGGCGGCCGGGACGGTCACGACGTTCCTGCTGTGCTGGGAGCTGATGGCCGCCGCGTCGCTCGCGCTGGTGCTGGCCGACCACCGACGCGCGGCGGTGCGGTCCGCCGGGATCGTGTACGCGGTCATGACGCAGCTCGGCTTCGTCGCGATCCTGGTGGCCTTGGTGGTGCTGGCAGGCGCGGGCGGCGCGGACGACTTCGCGACGCTCGGCACGCATGCGGGCGTCGTGTCCTCGGGGACCCGCACCGCGGTGTTCCTGCTCACCGTGATCGGGTTCGGGTCGAAGGCGGGCCTCCTGCCGTTGCACGCGTGGCTGCCGCGCGCGCACCCCGAGGCGCCGAGCCCGGTGTCCGCGCTGATGAGCGCCTCGATGGTCACGATGGGCATCTACGGGATCATCCGCATCGACCTGCAGATCCTCGGCCCCGGCCCGACGTGGTGGGGGCTCACGCTGATGGCCGTCGGCGCGGTGTCCGCGGTGTTCGGCGTCCTGCAGGCCTCGGTCGCGACCGACCTCAAGAGGCTCCTCGCGTACTCGACGACGGAGAACATGGGGCTCGTGACGGTCGCGCTGGGCGCCGCGGCTCTCCTGAGCGCGTCCGGCGCGGCGACCATCGCGGCGATCGCGATCACCGGGGCCCTCGTGCACCTCGTCGGTCACGCGGCGTTCAAGGCGCTCGGCTTCCTCGCCGCGGGCTCGGTGCTCGCGTCGACCGGCCTGCGTGACCTGGACCGGCTGGGCGGGCTCGCGCGTTCGATGCCGGTCACGACGGCGATGTTCGGGATCAGCGCGCTGGGGGCGTCGGGGCTCCCGCTCGGCGCGGGGTTCGTCGGGGAGTGGCTGTTGCTGCAGAGCCTGATCCATGCACCGACGCAGGGCGACCCGATGGTCGCGCTCGCGATGCCCCTCGCCGTCGGCGCGGTCGCGCTCACGACGGGAATCGGCATCGCGACGATGGTCAAGGCGTTCGGGGTCGGCTTCCTCGCCCGCCCGCGCTCGACGCAGGCCGCGAACGCGCGCGAGACGTCGCGAGGCATGGCGGTCGGCATGGGGCTCGCCGCCGCGGCCGCCACCGTCCTGGCGCTCGCCCCCGGCGTGCTCGGGCCGGTGGTCGGGCGCGTGCTCGCCGTGCTGCCTGCCGTCGGTGGCGACACCGCCGGGCCGCACCTCGGCGCGATGCTCCGGCTGCCGGGCCTGCCCGGTTCGATGTCGCCGGGCCTGATCGCGGTGGCCCTGGTACTGGCCGTGGTCGTCGCCGTCGGCCTCGGTCGCTGGGACCGCCGCCGTCGCCCGGCCCCCGCGGACGTGCCGCTCTGGGCCTGCGGGGCCGACGAGCTCAGCCCGCGCATGCAGTACACCGCGACCTCCTACGCCGAACCCTTGCAGCGGGTGTTCGACGACGTGCTCCGTCCCGACACCGACATCGAGGTGAGCCACTTCGCCGAGTCCCGGTACCTCATCGCGAAGGTGACGTACCGCAACCGCGTCGAGGACCCGATCGAGCGCGGTGTCTACGCCCCGGTCGTGCGTGCCGTCGGGGCCGTCGCCGAGCGGGTGCGTCGGGCGCACAACGGCAGCGTCCACCTCTACCTCGCCTACGGCGCCCTCGGGCTGCTCGTCGTCCTGCTGGTGGTCCGGTGAACGCGCTCGCGGCGGTCGGCGCCGTCGTGCAGGTCGGTGGCGTGCTGGCCGGCGCGCCGTTCGTGGTGGGCGGCATGAAGCAGGTCCGGGCACGTCTCGAGGGCCGCAGCGGTGGCGGGATCGGGCAGCCGTGGCGCGACCTGCGCAAGCAGCTCCGCAAGCAGCAGCTCCGCCCGACGGGGACGACGGTGGTGTTCCGGGTCGCGCCGGCCGTGGCGGCCGGCAGCGCGCTGCTGATCGCGGCGATCATCCCGCTGGTGACCCTCGGGTCGCCGCTCGACTCGTCCGCCGACCTGTTCGGCGTCGTCGGGCTGCTGTTCCTCGGGACGGTCGCGCTGACGCTCGCGGGCCTCGACACCGGGACGGCCTTCGGCGGGATGGGCTCGAGCCGGGAGATCACGATCGCGGCGCTGGTCGAGCCCACGATCCTGCTCGCGGTGTTCGCGCTGTCCCTGCCCGGTCACTCGGCGAACCTCGCCGCGATCGTGTCCGCGGCGAGCGGGGACCCCGCGCAGGCGCTCGCGCTCGGCAGCGTCCTGGCCTTCGTCGCGCTGGTCATCGTGATCGTCGCTGAGACCGGGCGGCTGCCGGTCGACAACCCGTCCACGCACCTCGAGCTCACGATGATCCACGAGGCGATGGTCCTGGAGTACTCGGGCCCCCGGCTCGCACTCGTCGAGTGGGCGAGCGGCATGCGCCTGACGGTCCTCCTCGGACTGCTGGCGAACCTGTTCCTGCCGTGGGGGATCGCCGGTGCGGAGCCGTCGCTGCTCGGTCTGCTGGTCGGGACCGCGGCGATCGCCGTGAAGGTCGCCGTTCTGGCGCTCGCGCTGGCGGCCGTGGAGGTCTTCATCGCCAAGCTCCGGCTGTTCCGGGTCCCTGAGCTCCTCGCCGGATCGTTCCTGCTGGCCCTGCTTGCGGTCACCGCGTCCTCGTTCCTGGCGTCCGCCCGATGACCGCGCCGACGACCCAGGGATCGGAGCCGGTCCGATGAGCGACACGACGTACACGGGTGTGCTCGACCTCGCCGCGGGAGCGTTCCTCCTCGTCGCGGTGCTGATCGTGTGGCGCCGCGACCTCCGGGCGACCGTGCGGCTGCTCGCCTGGCAGGGGGCGGCGCTCGCCGTCCTCCCGTTCTCCGAGGGGGTGCTGCGGCACGAGGCCGCCCCGATCGTCGTCGGGCTCGCGATCCTCGTGCTGCGCGGCGGTGTCCTGCCCGTCCTGCTCGGACGTGCGGTCAGCACCGAGCCGCGCGAACGCCGCGAGAGCGCGCCGCTGGTCAACACGACCGCGTCGCTGCTCGTCGTGGCGGCCCTGACGGTCCTCGCCTACGCCGTGACCCGGCCGATCATCGCACTCAGCCCGACGCCGACGACGCGTGCGGTGCCGGCAGCCTTCGCCGTGATCCTCATCGCGGTGTTCGTGCTGGTGAGCAGGCGTCGAGCCCTGTCCCAGGCCGTCGGCTTCCTGATGCTGGACAACGGGATCACCGCCACGGCGTTCCTGATCGCCGCCGGCGTGCCGCTGATCGTCGAGCTCGGGGCTTCGCTGGACATCCTGTTCGCCGTGATCGTGCTGGGACTGCTCGCAGGTCACATGCAGCACACGTTCGGTGGCACGGACCTCGACCAGCTCAGGGAGCTGCGCGACTGATGACCGCCCTGCTGCTGGTCCCGATCCTCGCCCCGCTCCTCGCGGCCGTGGTCACCGCCGTGCTCGGCTGGCGTCGGGGCGCTGCAGTCGTGACCGTGGGCGCGGCGCTGTCGGTGCTCGTCGTCGGCGTGGTGCTCGTGGCCCTCGTCGGCACGGGAGGCGGCAGTGGGGCGGCCGGCTCGGGCGCGCGGTACGCGGTCGGTCATCTGCTGCGTGCGGACGCGCTGAGCGTCACCATGCTGATCGTCATCGGCACGGTCGGTTCTCTCGCGACCTGGGCGAGCATCGGCTACATCGACGCGGAGCTCGCCCACGGACACACCGACCCGCAGGGAGCGCGGCTGTACGGGGTCCTGCTGCCCCTGTTCCTCGCCGCGATGTCGCTCGCGGTCCTCGCGACGAGCATCGGGGTCGTGTGGGTCGCGATCGAGGCGACCACAGTCGCGACCGCGTTCCTGGTGGCGCACCGCCGGACCCGGGCCGCCCTCGAGGCGACCTGGAAGTACGTCATCATCTGCTCGGTCGGCATCGCCCTCGCGCTCCTCGGCACGGTGCTGCTGCACTTCGTGTCGCTGCACGCCGGGGCGGCCACGGGGAACACGCTCGACATCGACGTCCTGCTCGCCCACGCGAGCCGCCTCGACCCCGCGGTCACCCGGCTCGCCGCGGGGCTCCTGCTGCTCGGGTACGGCGCCAAGGCCGGTCTCGTCCCGTTCCACACCTGGCTCGCCGACGCCCACAGCCAGGCTCCGGCCCCCGTCTCGGCGCTGATGAGCGGCGTGCTGCTGTCGGTCGCGATGTCTGCGCTGCTCCGGGTCAAGTCGGTCGTCGACCTCGCCCTCGGCACGGGCTTCCTCCGGGCCGGGCTCCTGACCGTCGGCCTGCTCACCCTCGCGGTCTCGGCCGCCCTGCTGTTCGTGCAGACCGATGTCAAGCGCATGCTCGCGTACTCCTCGATGGAGAACATGGGTCTGATCGCCGTCGCGGCGGCCGGCGGGACGAGGCTCGCGATCGCCGCGCTGCTCCTGCACGTGCTCGCCCACGGCATCGGCAAGACGCTGGTCTTCCTGGCCGCCGGTCAGGTCCAGGCCGCTCACGGCTCGACGGCGATCGCCGACGTCACCGGGGTGCTCGGCAGGTCCCGGCTCGTCGGCGGCGCGTTCCTCGTCGGGCTCGCCGTGCTGCTGGGACTGCCGCCGTTCGCGATGTTCGCGAGCGAGCTCTCGATCTCACGTGCACTCGCGGACGCGCACCTCGCGTGGGCCCTGGGGGTGGCGCTCGTCCTGGTCGCGACCGCCTTCGCCGCACTCGTCCGCAACGGCAGCAGGATGCTGCTCGGCCCCGCCACGCCCGGCTCACCGGCGATCTCGGTCCCGTGGACCGTGGGTGCCGCGCTCGTCACCGGCATCGCGCTCAGCCTGGCCCTCGGGCTCACAGCCGGCCCCCTCGCCGACCTGTTCCAGACGGCCGCCACCCAGCTCGGAGCGAGCAGATGAGCACCCACCCCGACCCCGCCGCGATCCCCGTCGGTGCGCACCGCGTCGCGCAGCGCGTCGCGCCGGAGAACCTCGTCGTCGAGGTGGCCGGCCTGCTCGACGCGGGCTTCCGCCTCGGCCTGGTCGCCGCGCACGACGACGGCCCGACGCTGCGGGTGGTGTACCTGTTCCTCGCGGGTGCGCCCGACCGTCGGATCGAGCTCGTCGTGACCGTGCCGGTCGGCGACCCACGGCTGCCGACGTTGGCCGCGCTCTCGTTCTCCGCGTCGCGCTTCGAACGCGAGATGCACGACCTGTTCGGCATCGTCCCGGAGGGACACCCGCTCCCGCGTCGCCTGGTCCGCCACGCGCACTGGCCCGCCGGCTGGTACCCGATGCGGCGCGACGCGGGCGAACCGCCGCCGTTCACCGAGACCGAGCCGTACCCGTTCGTCCCCGTCGAGGGCGACGGCGTCTACGAGATCCCCGTCGGCCCGGTGCACGCGGGAGTCATCGAACCCGGGCACTTCCGGTTCTCGGTGGTCGGGGAGAGCATCCTCAAGCTCAAGGCGCGCCTGTGGTTCACGCACCGCGGCGTCGAGTCGCTGTTCGAGGGCCTCGACGCCCGCGACGCGGTGCACCTCGCCGAGCGCATCAGCGGTGACAGCGCGGCCGCTCACGGGCTGGCCCACAGCCTGGCCGTCGAGGACGCGCTCGGGCTGACTCTGCCCGACGAGGCGCACCGGCTCCGCGCCCTCCTGGTCGAGCTCGAGCGGCTCGTCAACCACGTCGCCGACATCGGTGCGCTCGCCAACGACGTCGGCTTCTCGCTCGCGCTGGCTCACACGCAGCGCCTGCGCGAGGAGCTCCTGCGGATCAGCGCCGCCACCACCGGGCATCGGCTCCTGAGGGGCTCGATCCGACCGGGACACGTCGCGCTGCTGTCGCTCCCCGACCCGGCGCGTCTCGAGCGGATCGCCGCCGACCTTGCCGAGATCGCCGACCTGGCACTCGCCAACACCGTGATCCGGGACCGCTTCACCGGCACGGCCGTGCTCACCGACGTCCAGGCTCGCGACCTCGGGTGCCTCGGCTACGTCGCGCGGGCCAGCGGGGTCGGCACCGACGCGCGCCTGGAGCACCCGACCACGCCGCTGCCCGTCGAGGTCGCCGGGCAGTCCGACGGCGACGTGCTCTCCCGGTTCCTCGTGCGGCGCGACGAGGTCGCGGCATCGACCCGGCTCGCGACCGGTCTGATCCGCTCGGCGAGCGGCCGGCTCGTCGTCGACGCAGAGCCGGTGGCGGACGGTCCGGCGTCCGTCCGCAGCGGCGTCGGCATCGTCGAGGGCTGGCGGGGCACGATCGTGCACCGGGTCGAGGTGGACCCCGACGGCCGGCTCACGCGGGTCACGGTGGTCGACCCGTCCTGGTTCAACTGGCCCGCGCTGCCGACCGCGATGGCGGACACGATCGTCCCGGACTTCCCGGTGTCCAACAAGAGCTTCAACCTCTCGTACGCGGGCAACGACCTGTGACGACGTGACCGCAGGTCCGCGCGCGCGGGCGGTGGGGTCCGGTGCCCGTCCCGGCTACGCTCGACGGATGCTGGGCACCGCGCACGCGCGACGTCTCGTCCGCAGGATCCTCGGCGACACCCCGGCGATCGAGGTGGGCCTGCGCGCGACCGACACCGGTCTCGACGAGGCGGTCGTCCAGGGTGCCCTCGAGCTCGCGCTGCGGATCGGCGAGGCGATGCTGTCCCTCGGGGCCGGTGCCGCCGACGTGACCGCGGCGATCCACCGGATCGTCCGTGCCTACGGTCTGCGCGGCTGCCAGGTCGACGTGACGTTCACGGCGATCACGGTGTCCTACGCACGCGGCGGTGGGATCCTGCCGACCACCCTGATGCGCGTCGTCCGGACCCGCACCGCCGACTACGGGCGGCTCGCGCGCGTCCTGCGCCTCGGTCGCGACGCGGGGGCCGGACAGGTCCCGGCCGAGCAGGTCGCAGCCGTGATCGAGGAGCACCACGCCGCCCTCGACGCGATCGTGCACGCACGTCATCCCTATCCCCGCTGGTTCGTGACGCTCATGCTCGCGGTGCTGGCCGCCGCCGTCGCGGTGCTGCTGGGCGGCGATCTCGCGGTCGCCGCCGTCGCCGGCGCGACGAGCGCGCTGATCGACCGCGTCGTCTGGACCCTCGGTCGCTGGGGACTTCCGCCGTTCTTCCTGCAGTCGGTCGGCGCGGCCATCGCGACCCTGGTCGCCGTCGGGCTGTTCGTCTCGGTCCCGCACCTGCCGGTCGAGCTCGCGGACCTCCCGCCCGCGCTCGTCGTCGCGTCGGGGATCGTGGTCCTGCTGGCCGGGCTGTCCTTGGTCGGTGCGGCGGAGGACGCGATCAGCGGCTTCCCGGTGACCGCAGGCGGCCGGACGTTCGAGGTCGTCGTCCTGACCTTGGGGATCGTCGTCGGCATCGGCGCGGTGCTCGACGTCGCGCGGCGCAGCGGGGCCCCGCTCGAGCTCGTCGACACGCCGCAGGCGTCGGTGCCGATCCTCGTCCAGGTCCTCGCGTCGGCCGTGATCGCCGGGTCCTGGGGAGTCTCGTCGTACGCGCGTCCGCGCGCCGCGATGGTCGTCTCGGTCGCGGGCGGGCTCGGCTGGCTCGTGTACGTCGTCGCCGGCGACCACGGCCTCGGACCGGCCGTCGCGAGCGCCGTCGCGGCGCTGGTGATCGGGTTCCTCGCCGAGTGGCTCGGTCCTCGGCTGCAGGTCCCACCCCTCGTCATCTCGGTGTGCGGGATCGTCCCGCTGCTGCCCGGTCTGGCGATCTACCGTGCGATGTTCCAGCTCGTCAGCGAGCCGTCGTCGGCGGTCGGTCCCGGCGCTGCCGGGCTCGTCGGGGCCGTGATGATCGGTCTCGGTCTCGCGGCCGGTGTGACGCTCGGGGAGTTCCTCGCGGCTCCGCTCCACAAGGGCACCGTCTGGCGACGCTTCTCGTCGACCGGTTCCCGGCAGCCACGCGTGGACGCATGAGCGCCGCGCGGACACGTCCCGACGACCCGGGCCCGCGGGTCGCTCCCGTCCACCGACCAGCGCCTGCTGGGATGATCGTCGCGTGACCAGGCCTCTCCGCGACGTCGACCCGCGAACCCTCCGCCGCCGCACGAGCATCAAGTGGCGCGCGTACCCGGAGGACGTGCTCCCGTTGTGGGTCGCGGAGATGGACACCATCCCGGCGCCGGCGGTCGTCGCGGCGATCATTCAGGCGCTCACCGATGGCGACACCGGGTACCCGGTGTCGAGCGCCGCCTGCGCGGAGCCGTTCGCCGTCTTCGCGGCCGAGCGGTGGGGGTGGCACCACGACCCGGCCCGCACCGTCGTCGTGCCCGACGTCATGACGGGGCTGCGTGAGGTGCTCGAGCTCGTCACCGGGCGTGGCGACGCCGTCGTCGTCAACCCGCCCGTGTACCCACCCTTCTTCGGCTCGGTCGAGCACACCGGGCGGCGTCTCGTCCCGGCCCCGCTCGGCGAGGACGGCCGTCTCGACCTCACCACCCTCGAGGAGGCGTTCGCGACCGCGGCGGCGGGCGGCGGACGACCGGCCTACCTGTTGTGCAGCCCCCACAACCCGACCGGGACGGTCCCCACCCTGGCCGAGCTCTCCGCCGTCGCGGCGCTCGCCGAGCGGTACCGCGTGCGCGTCGTGGCGGACGAGATCCATGCGCCGCTCGTACCCACCGGTGCCGTGCACGTGCCCTACCTGTCGGTCCCGGGTGCGGGGGATGCGATCGCCCTGTTCTCGGCGGCCAAGGCCTGGAACCTCGCGGGGCTGAAGGCGGCGATCGCCGTGTCCGGTCCGGACGGAGCCGCCGACCTCCGACGGCTGCCCGACCTCGCCCACACCCCGGTGAGCCATCTCGCCATGATCGCGCACGCCGCCGCCTTCAGGGACGGTGGCGACTGGCTCGACGCCGTCCTGCTCGACATCGCCGCGAACCGTGCGCTGCTGGGCGAGCTCGTCGCCGAGCGTCTGCCCGCCGTCGGGTACCGACCACCGGAGGGCACCTATCTCGCGTGGCTCGACTGCCGCGGGCTCGGTCTCGGCGACGACCCCGCCGCGGTCTTCCTCGAGCGTGGACGTGTGGCGCTGAGCTCGGGGCTGCCGTTCGGGGCCGGCGGCGAGGGGCGGGTGCGACTGAACCTCGGGACGTCTCCCGAGGTCGTCACCGAGGCCGTGGAGCGGATGGTCCGCGCGCTCTGAGCCGAGCGACCCCGGTCCCCGGCGGGGGACCGGCCGCGGCGCGCGAACCGGTCGCTGACGTGCGTGCGGCGTGCGATCGACCAGGTGAAGCGGGCCGAAGGTCCCCTGCAGAGCTCGCGCTGCGAGGAGCACCCTGGGAACCGTGACGTCGGCAATGGTGCCGACGTCCGGCGTGGGGAGGCGCAGAGTGGCCAAGTACGTCTTTGACTTCAGCGAGGGCAACAAGGATCAGAAGGACCTCCTCGGCGGCAAGGGGGCCAACCTCGCCGAGATGACGCGACTGGGTCTGCCGGTTCCTCCCGGCTTCACGATCACGACCGAGGCGTGTCGGACGTACATGACGACGGGCGTGCTCCCGCCCGAGCTCCGCGTCGAGGTGACGATGGCGATCCGTCGTCTCGAGGACTCGCTCGGCCGGTCTCTCGGCGACTTCCACGACCCGCTGCTCGTCTCGGTGCGGTCCGGGGCGAAGTTCTCGATGCCCGGCATGATGGAGACGGTTCTCAACGTCGGCCTCAACGATGCGTCGGTGCTCGGGCTGGCCAAGTTCTCGGACGACGAGCGGTTCGCGTGGGACTCCTACCGCCGACTGATCCAGATGTTCGGCAAGACGGTCTTCGAGATCAACGGCGACCTCTTCGCGCACGCGCTCGACGCGATGAAGAGGGCGCGCGGCGTCACGGTCGACACCGAGCTCACCGCGGGCGACCTGCAGGAGCTCGTCGAGATCTTCAAGGGGATCGTCCGGACGCAGTCCGGCCGGGAGTTCCCCCAGCACCCGCGCGAGCAGCTCGACCTCGCCATCACGTCGGTCTTCGACTCGTGGAACACCGACCGCGCGCGCCTGTACCGCCGTCGCGAGCGCATCTCCGACGATCTCGGCACCGCGGTCAACGTGGTGAGCATGGTGTTCGGCAACCTCGGCCCGGACTCGGGCACCGGCGTCTGCTTCACGCGAGACCCCTCCACCGGCAAGGCCGGCGACTACGGCGACTACCTGCCCAACGCTCAGGGCGAGGACGTCGTCGCGGGCATCCGCAACACGCTGAGCCTGGCCGACTTCGAACAGCTCGACCCCGTCTCGCACGGCGAGCTCCGACTGGCCATGCGTCGCCTCGAGACCCACTACCGCGACCTGTGCGACATCGAGTTCACGGTCGAGCGCGGCAAGCTCTGGATGCTCCAGACCCGCGTCGGCAAGCGCACCGCGGCCGCCGCCTTCCGGATCGCGACGCAGCTCGTCGACGAGCACCTCATCACCCTCGACGAGGCGCTCGAGCGGGTGACCGGTGCGCAGCTCAGCAAGCTCATGTTCCCGCAGTTCGACTCCGACGCGGACCGGACGCTGCTCGCCACCGGGATGGCCGCGTCACCCGGCGCCGCCGTGGGACAGGTCGTCTTCGACTCGGTCACCGCCCAGGAGTGGGCGGCGGCAGGCAAGGACGTCATCCTGGTCCGGCGCGAGACGAACCCGGACGACCTCGGCGGCATGATCGCCGCCGTGGGCGTCGTCACGTCGCGTGGCGGCAAGACGTCCCACGCGGCCGTGGTCGCGCGCGGCATGGGGACCACGTGCGTCGTCGGTGCCGAGCAGCTCGACGTCGACGCCGCGGCCCGTTCGGTCACGGTCGGCGACCGCGTGATCAGCGAGGGCGAGACGATCGCGATCGACGGCTCGACCGGGGAGATCTTCCTCGGTGCTGTCCCCGTCGTCCCGTCGCCCGTCGTCCAGTACCTCGAGGAGGGGCTCGAGGTCGCGCTCGCCAACGTGCACGGCGCGGACGCCGAGGAGACCGCCGAGCTCGTCAAGGCGGTCGACCGGATCCTCACGCATGCGGATGCCGTCCGCCGGCTGCGCGTGCACGCCAACGCGGACACCGCCGAGGACGCGCACCGTGCCCGCGTGTGGGGTGCCCAGGGGATCGGCCTGTGCCGGACCGAGCACATGTTCCTCGGCGAACGTCGCGTCCTGATCGAGCGCGTCATCCTGGCCCGGGACCCGGTCGAGCACCAGGCGGCCCTCGACACGCTCCTGCCGCTCCAGCGCGCCGACTTCGTCGACATCCTCGAGCAGATGGACGGGCTGCCGACGACCATCCGGCTCATCGACCCTCCGCTGCACGAGTTCCTCCCGGACCTCACCGAGCTCTCGGTCAAGGTCGCCCTCGCGGGCGAGCGTCGGAGCCGCGGCATCGAGGAGGAGACGTCCGAGGAGTTCGAGCGGGACACCGTGCTGCTCGCCGCGGTCAAGCGCATGCACGAGGCGAACCCGATGCTCGGGCTGCGCGGTGTGCGGCTGGGGATCGTCGTGCCGGGCCTGTTCGCCCTGCAGATCCGTGCGGTCGCGGAGGCGGCCGCGCAGCGGATCCACGCCGGCGGGCACCCGCACGCGGAGATCATGATCCCGCTCGCCGCGTCGGTCATGGAGCTGCACCTCATCCGGGACGAGGCCGAGGCGATCCTCGCCGAGGTCGCGGCCGCGGAGGGTGTCGAGCTGCACATCCCCATCGGCGCGATGATCGAGCTGCCGCGGGCTGCGCTCACGGCTGACCGGATGGCCGGCGTCGCGGAGTTCTTCTCCTTCGGCACCAACGACCTCACCCAGACGACGTGGGGCTTCTCGCGGGACGACGTCGAGGGCGCGTTCTTCTCCGAGTACACGGATCGCGGCGTGATCAGCGTGTCGCCGTTCGAGACGATCGACCGCAGCGGTGTCGGACGCCTCGTGCGGATCGCGGTCGAGGAGGGCCGGGCCGCTCGCCCGGACCTCACGCTCGGAGTGTGCGGCGAGCACGGTGGGGACCCGGAGTCGGTGCACTTCTTCCACGAGGTCGGGCTCGACTACGTCTCGTGCTCGCCGTTCCGCGTCCCGGTGGCCCGGCTCGAGGCCGGCCGCGCGACCGTCGAGGGAGCGTCGAGCGACTCGCGTTGACGTCCCGCTCGGCACGAGCCCGGACCGGGCTCGTGCGCCGGGCACGTCCCGAGCACAGCGGGCCCCGCGGGTGGGAGGAGAGCCCCCGCGGGGCCTGCTGCACGTCAGGCATGCCTACCCGTGCACATGCCGGACGTGCCGTCGGACGCCGCGGGGCGTGACCTGCGGGTACCGTTGACCCTGAGGCGGTACGTCATGTCCTTGCGCCGGATCCACCCGGACCGTCGCGCGGGCCCCTGAGCACGCGCGATCGCGCCGCGGACAGTGCCGCACCACGCCGCTCCGCATTCTTCACACGGCGAATGCGCCGTTCCTCTCCATGGGAGCTTGAACCCGTGCAATCTGCTCACTCGCGCGAACTCGCAGCGCCGCCCGCCCTCCCTCGCGGCGCGCTGCGCATCACCCCTCTCGGCGGTCTCGGTGAGATCGGCCGCAACATGACCGTCTTCGAGTACGACGGGCAGCTGCTCGTCGTCGACTGCGGGGTCCTCTTCCCGGAGGAGAGCCAGCCCGGGATCGACGTGATCCTGCCGGACTTCACCTCGATCCGGGACCGGCTCGACGACATCGTCGCGATCGTGCTCACGCACGGCCACGAGGACCACATCGGAGGCGTGCCGTACCTGCTCAAGGAGCGGGCGGACATCCCGGTCATCGGCTCCGAGCTCACGCTCGCCTTCATCGAGGCGAAGCTCAAGGAGCACCGCATCACGCCCGTGACGGTTCACGTCGAGGCCGGTGACCGGCACCTGACCGGCGGGTTCGACCTCGAGTTCGTCGCGGTGAACCACTCGATCCCCGACGGTCTCGCGGTGGCCATCCGCACCGGCGCCGGCATGGTGCTCAACACCGGCGACTTCAAGATGGACCAGTTCCCGCTCGACGACCGCATCACCGACCTACGCGCGTTCGCGCGACTCGGCGAGGAGGGCGTCGACGTCTTCATGGTCGACTCCACGAACGCCGAGGTCCCCGGCTTCACGAC
Organism: Actinomycetes bacterium; assembly: GCA_021778635.1. Taxonomy (GTDB): domain Bacteria; phylum Actinomycetota; class Actinomycetes; order Actinomycetales; family Cellulomonadaceae; genus JAJDFX01. The sequence continues at coordinate 25,886 of JAJYCD010000019.1, read as the reverse complement.
CTCCGAGCGGGAGCTCGCGCCGGCGATCGACCAGGTGTTCGCGACGGCGCCCCGGCGCATCATCGTCTCGAGCTTCGCGAGCCACGTGCACCGGATCCAGCAGGTCCTCGACGCCGCGCACGCGAACGGGCGCAAGGTCGCGTTCGTGGGCCGCTCGATGGTGCGCAACATGGGGATCGCGCGCGACCTCGGCTACCTGAAGATCCCGCGTGGTCTGGTCGTCGACGTCAAGAAGCTCGACGCGATGGCGGACGACAAGATCACGCTCATCTGCACCGGCTCGCAGGGGGAGCCGATGGCGGCGATCTCGCGGATGGCGAACGGCAACCACCAGATCAAGATCGGCGAGGGCGACACCGTCCTGCTCGCGAGCTCGCTGATCCCGGGGAACGAGAACGCGATCTACGGCGTCATCAACAAGCTCACCGATCTCGGGGCGAAGGTCGTCCACAAGGGCAACGCCAAGGTGCACGTCTCCGGTCACGCGAGCGAGGGCGAGCTCGTGTACTGCTACAACCTCATCAAGCCGGGGAACGTCCTGCCGATCCACGGCGAGTCGAAGCACCTGCACGCGAACGCCGAGATCGCGGTGCGGACCGGAGTCGACCCGGAGCGGGTCATCATCGGTCGCGACGGCGTCACGATCGACCTGGTCGATGGTCGAGCCACGATCTCCGGGCGGGTCCCGGCCGGCATGGTGTACGTCGACGGGCAGACGGTCGGTCGCGCGACGGAGGACACCCTCAAGGAGCGGCGACTGCTCCGTGAGGGCGGGGTCGTCACGGTTCTCGCCCTCGTGGACCCGGCGACGAACGGGCTTGCCGAGCCGCTGGAGTTCCTCACGCGGGGCTTCGTGCACGACGACCGCACCTTCGACGGTGCGGCGGGTGAGGTGACGAAGGCGCTCGAGCGCGCTGCGGAGCAGGGGGTGACGGAGCTCGACGCCCTCGAGGAGATCATCGCGTCGGCGGTCAGCCGCTACATCCAGCGCACCTACCGTCGCGAGCCCGTCGTGATCGCCGTGGTGGTCGACGCGTAGCCCGCGGCCCGACCCCCGAGCGGCCCCCTGACTCAGGACGATCGTCCGTTGTCAGGCGGGCCGTTCGTCGGTTTACACTTCAGGTGTGACTGAATCAACCAACGCTGATATGACGACCCGGTACGGCGGCGTCGAGATGACGACGGAGCGCGCCGCCGACGCGAGCGCCGCGCCGCGCGCCATGGCCGGTCTCGTGCGTCCGGCCGCCGTCCACCCGCTCTCCGCGGTGGTCCCGTCGTGAGCGTTGCGGAGCGGTTGCGTGCGCGTACCCCGGTGCGCCGGTGGGTGGGGCTGGGCGTGGCGACGGTGGTGTGGTTCGCGCTGTACGAGGTGAACCTGCCGATCTGGGACTGGGCGGTGTACCGGGTCGTCGGTCTGGACCCGGCGAGCCAGCTCGGGTCGGGCGTGCACTTCTTCTTCTACGACTCGATCAAGATCATCCTGCTGCTAGTCGGGATCATCTTCGCGGTCACGGTGCTGCGCTCGTTCATGAGCGTCGAGCGCACGCGGGCGTTGCTCGGTGGCAAGCGTGAGGGCGTCGGCAACGTGATGGCCGCCGGACTGGGCGTGGTCACCCCGTTCTGCTCGTGCTCCGCGGTGCCGGCGTTCATCGGGTTCGTGGCCGCCGGGGTCCCGCTGGGGGTCACGTTGAGCTTCCTGATCGCCTCCCCGCTGGTCAACGAGGTCGCGATCGCGCTGCTGTTCGGGATGTTCGGGATCGGCCCGACGGCCTTGTACATCGGGGCGGGGCTCGTGATCGCCGTCGTGGCCGGGTTCACGCTCGGGCGACTCAAGCTGGAGCGATGGGTCGAGCCGTTCGTGTTCGAGACTCGCCTCGGTGGTCAGGTCATCGACTCGACCGTCGGGCTCACGTGGGACGACCGCATCCAGATGGGGGTGGAGGAGGTCGCCACGATCCTGCGCAAGATCTGGCCCTACCTGCTGGTCGGGATCGGCCTGGGTGCGGTGATCCACGGGTGGGCACCGGCGGACTTCTTCACCCGCTACGCCGGGGCCGGCAACCCGTTCGCGGTGCTGATCGCGGTGGGCATCGGGATCCCGCTGTACTCCAACGCCGCAGGGATCATGCCCCTGGTCCAGGCCCTGCACGACAAGGGTCTGCCGATGGGCACCCTGCTCGCGTTCATGATGGCCGTGGTCGCCCTGAGCCTGCCGGAGATGATCCTGCTGCGCCGCGTCCTCAAACCCCCGCTGATCGCCACCTTCATCGCCGTCACCGGCCTGGGCATCATCGCCGTCGGCTACCTCTTCAACGCCATCCTCCCGTCCTGAACTGTCTCGACCGACTCCCATCGACCTCGGCCCCACCGACCCCAGCCCCACCGAACCTCGTCCACGAGAAGCTCGACCACACGAAGGAGATCGCACGATGATCATCAAGATTCTTGGCTCCGGCTGCGCCAACTGCGTCGCGCTGGAGCGCGTGACCCGCGAGGCCGTCAGCGCCCTCGGCGTCGACGCCGAGTTCGAGAAGGTCACCGACTACGGCGCGATCGCGTCGTACGGCGTGATGCGCACCCCGGGGCTCGTGGTCGACGAGGCGGTCGTGCTCGCGGGTCGCGTCCCGACGGCGAACCAGGTCCGCGAGCTCCTCGCCCCGCTGGTCGGGTAGGACGGACCTGTCCCCTCAGCCCGCGGGGACCGTCCGTGTGGCGGCCCACTGGCGGAGCTCGGCGATCGGCTCGGTCATGACGACCGACAACGGTTGTGTCGCCAGGACCTCGGTCAGCACGTGCGACGCGCGCAGGGGTTCCCGGAGCCCGTGCGCCGTATAGGTGGCGGAGACGATCGCCTGCTCGATCTCCGCGCCGGAGAAGCCGACGGTCGCGGACGTCAACGTGGCCAGGTCGGCGTCGGCGAAGGTCAGGCCGCGCTTCGCTCCGTGGATCCGGAGGATGTCCGCGCGCACCTCCGCGGTCGGCAGGTCGACGAAGAAGATCTCGTCGAACCGTCCCTTGCGGATCAGCTCCGGTGGGAGGGCCGTGATGTCGTTCGCGGTCGCCACGACGAACACGGCCACGGTCTTCTCCGCCAGCCACGTGAGGAACGAACCGAGCAGCCGCGATGACGGACCGGACTCGCTCGACGACGTCGCGACCGCCTTCTCGATCTCGTCGATCCACATGACGCACGGCGCGAGAAGCTCCGCGGTCGCGAGCGTCTCGCGCAGGTTGCGCTCGGACTCACCGACGTACTTGTCGTGCACCGCGGACATGTCGAGGCGCAGCAGCGGGACGCCGAACACCCCGGCCGCGGCCTTGGCGGCGACGCTCTTGCCGCACCCCTGCACGCCGAGCAGGAGCACGCCCTTGGGCGGCTCGAGCCCCGGTGCCGAGCCGTCGAAGGCCGGACGCCGTCGGTCGAGCCAGGTCTTGAGATGCGCCATCCCGCCGAGGTCGCCGAGCTCGACGGTCTCGAGCTCGTAGTTGAGGATCCCGTCCCGACTGAGGATCTCGTGCTTGGCCTTCATGACGACCGGGAGGTCGGCGGGCAGCAATGCCCCGTCGTTGTAGATCGCCGACCGGGCGAGCCGGGTCGCATCCCCGCGCGACAGCCCGCGGAGGTTCTCCACGAGGAGATCGACCGACCGGGGATCGGCCGTCACGGTCCGTCCGTGCGAGGCCCTCCAGGCGGCCGCCGTCGCATCCACGATCGCCCGCCGCTCGGCGCGGTCCGGGAACCCGATGTCGAAGCGTGCGGCGAGGTGCTCGACCTCGGCAGGGAGGCTCAGTCCGTAGCTCACGAGCACGAGGGTCCGCGCCACGCGCTCGTAGCCCTGGCAGATGTCCTTGAGGAGCCTGACGTTGACCGGGTCGTCGAGGAACGGGTGGAGGTCGAGGAGCACGTAGACGCCGGGCACCGTCGTGTCGCGGATCGAGCGGAGCACGTCGATCGGCTGTGCGTTGTGCGCCTGCACGCTCTGGAGGTCCGTGTCGAGCCTCCGCAGGCCCTCGGTGATGGTCCAGCGGAACACCGGGAGCGGCACGAACGCCTCGGGGCCGGCGGCCACCGAGGTGATCAGGTCGAGGATCAGCACCTCGTCGCGCGTCTCGACGACGATCATCGGAACCCGGCTCGCGACCAGTGCGGCGAGGTCCTTGCGGGAGTCCGACGTCGTCATGGCCGACAACCTATCGGTGATCGCATGCCGAATCGTCGGCTGTACGGGGTCTGTGCGGTTCCCCAGAGGGGGCACCGCTGGCCACCCGGCGTCCCCCGACGCGAGTGCCTGTCACGTCCCGTGTCCGCGCTGCCCGAGCGGCGGCCCCCCATCCACCCCGCCCGGCTCGAGCGACTCGCGCCCGACGTCGCGCTCGTGCCCCGGCCCACCGGGGCCGTCACCGCGCTCGACGCGCACGCGATCCACGACGTCCAGGTGCTGGCCAACCGGGGCCGCGGCGGTCGGATCGCCGATCCACTCGGTCACGATCGTGCCGTTCGAGCACGACGCCGTCGACCACGACGCCGTCGACCACAGCCCGTCGTACCTGTGGAACTGGGCGACCCGGGAGCTCAGCGAGGCCCTGCTGCCGGCCGCCCGACCCTCACCCTGATCGTCGTCGGTACTGCGCGGGGGTCCCGCCGGTCAGCCGGCCGAACGTCCGGGTGAATGCGGCCTGGTCGTAGAAACCCGTGCGGTGGGCGATCTCGGCGATAGGGAGGTCCGTCGACGACAGCAGCGCGGTCGCCTGGTCGATCCGGGTGCGGAGGACGAGCTGGCCGGGGGAGAGCCCGAACACCTTGCGGATCCGTCGGTCGACCGTCGAGGGCGAGCATCCGGCGGCCTCGGCCATGTCGGCCACCGAGACCGGCCGGTGGACCTGGTCGTGCAGGAGCGCCACGACGCGGGACAGCGAGCTGACGGTCGTATCGGCCGTGTCGTAGGTGCGCAGGTCCTCCGAGACGCTCACGAGACCGACGACCACGCCGTCGGCGCGCACGGGCACCTTCGACGTCAGGTACCAGCCGGGCTCGCCACCCGGTCGACGGATCAGCTCGAGCTCGCGCAGCAGCGGCCGACCGGTCGCGAGGATCTCGTCGTCCTGCACGGTGTAGTGCTCGGCCAGCTCGGGCACGAAGAGGTCCTCGGCGCGTCGCCCGATCACCGTGCGTCGGGAGCGCTCGCTGGTCCTGTTCACGAAGACCTGGTTCACCGCGACGTAGCGGCCGGTCACGTCCTTGGCGCAGAACATCGTGGTCGAGAGCTCGTCCATGAGCCGGAGCATCGCCGCGTCGAGCGCGCCCAGCAGCGCGGCGGCCTCGGGCCACGAGGCGGATACCGGCCTGCCGGCGGGAACGATCGACATGTCAGTGCGCACGTTACACAGGCGATCCACGTCGGGACGGGCGACGGGTTCGTACAAGACGACGGAGAGCGCCCGCGCGCACCATGGTCACATGCCGACCAGCACCCCCACCCTGACCGAGTCCGCGCTGGCCCTCGCCGACCGGTGGGTCGAGGCCACCGCCGCCGGGGAGACGCGCACCGAGAAGCGGACGACGGGGCGGCTCGCGGCTCTCGTCTCCGACCCGCGCGGGCTCGAGCTCGCGGTCCGGTTCGTCGACCGCGTGGCCCGCCCGGAGGACGTGCACGTCGCGGCGCGCGAGCTCGCAGGTCTGACGCGGTTCTCCGGGGCGGCCGGGAGCTTCCTCGGGCCGCTCGACCGCACGCTGCTCACGGTCGGCGCGGCCCTCGCGCCCGTCCTCCCGCGCGTCGTCGTGCCCGCCGCCCGGGCGCGGCTGCGCCAGCTCGTGGGTCACCTGGTCGCGGATGCCGGCCCGGGCCTCGGCCCGCACATCGCGCAGGCGAGAGCCGAGGGCTTCCGGCTCAACCTCAACCTCCTGGGCGAGGCCGTCCTGGGCGAGACCGAGGCGGGCAGCCGACTGGCGCGGGTCCGCGCGCTCGTCGAGCGCCCGGACGTCGACTACGTGTCGATCAAGGTCTCGGCCGTCGCGAGCCAGCTCTCCACATGGGACACCGTGGGGAGTCGGGACCGGGTGGTCGCCCGGCTGCGGCCGCTCTACCTGACGGCCGCGCGTCACGGGACCTTCCTCAACCTGGACATGGAGGAGTACCGCGACCTGGCGCTCACCGTGCAGGTGTTCGACGAGCTCGTGATGGACCCGGAGCTGCTGCAGGTCGGGGCCGGGATCGTGCTGCAGGCCTACCTGCCCGACGCCGTTGCCGCCCTTGACGAGCTGACCGCGATCGCCGCGCGGCGACGGGCCGCCGGCGGCGCGCGGATCAAGGTCCGGCTCGTCAAGGGCGCGAACCTCGCGATGGAGCAGGTCGAGGCCGAGCTGCACGGCTGGCCGCAGGCGCCCTACCGCACCAAGCCTGAGGTCGACGCGAACTTCGTGCGGCTCGTGGACCGGGCGTTGCGCCCCGAGCGCACGGCGGACGTGCGGGTCGGCGTCGCGAGCCACAACCTCTTCCACGTCGCCTACGCGCACCTGCTCGCCGACGAGCGCGGGGTCGCCGAGGCGCTCGACATCGAGATGCTGCAGGGGATGGCGCCGGCGCAGGCCCGAGCGGTGCGCGAGGTCGTCGGCCGCGTCCTGCTCTACACCCCGGTGGTCGCGCGGGCCGACTTCGACGTCGCGATCGCGTACCTGATCCGTCGGCTCGAGGAGAACGCGGCTCCGCAGAACTACCTCCACGCGCTGTTCGCGTCGCACGACGCACACCCGTCGGCAGGGCTGGTGGGCCAGCGGCAGGCCTTCCTCGACTCGGTGCGCGGCAGCCTCGAGCCCACCTCGCCCCCGCGGCGGGGGCCTCGGCCCGCGCCGGTCGAGGCGCGGGCGGGGGACCCGTTCCGCAACGCCGTCGACACCGATCCTGCCGTCGCGGCGTCACGCGAGTGGGCCGCCGAGCTGCTCGTCCGCGAGGTGCCGACGCCGGAGGCCGTGCGGATCCGCACGGCGGAGGACGTCGACGCCGCGGTGGCCCGCGCCGAGGCGCAGCGCACGGCGTGGTCGGACACCGCGCCCGCGGTGCGCGCGCAGGTCCTGCGCCGTGCGGCCGTGCACCTCGAGAACGCGCGCGGCGACCTGGTCGCGACCATGGTGCAGGAGGCGGGCAAGACGATCGCCGAGGCCGATCCGGAGGTCAGCGAGGCGGTCGACTTCGCGCGCTACTACGCGGACCGCGCGGAGCTGCTCGCGGACGGAGCCGTCGCCGGTGCGCGCTACCGACCGACCGGGATCACCGTCGTGACCCCGCCGTGGAACTTCCCCGTCGCGATCCCGGTCGGCTCGGTGCTGTCCGCCCTGGTCGCCGGCTCGCCCGTGCTGGTCAAGCCCGCTCCACCCACACCGCGCTGCATGCAGGTGGCCGCCGGCGCGATCCACCGGGCGCTCGACGACGTCGGGATCCCACGCGACGTGCTCCAGGTGCTGCTCTCGCCCGAGGGCGAGGTGGGCCGACGCCTGGTGACGCATCCCGACGTCGCGCGCGTCGTGCTGACCGGCTCGATCGAGACGGCGGCGCTCTTCTCGTCGTGGCGCGCGGACCTCGAGGTGCTCGCGGAGACCTCGGGCAAGAACGCGCTCATCGTCACCGCGTCCGCAGACCTCGACCTCGCGGTCGCGGACGTCGTGCGCTCGGCGTTCGGCCACGCGGGGCAGAAGTGCTCCGCCGCCTCGCTGCTGATCCTCGTCGGCACGGCGGGCGCCTCGGAGCGCCTCCGCCGCCAGCTCGTCGACGCCGTCACGTCGCTGCGGGTGGGCCGCGCCACGGAGCTCGCGACCACGATGGGGCCCCTGACCGAGCCGGCGACGGGCAAGTTGCTGCGCGCCCTCACGACGCTCGAGCCCGGCGAGTCGTGGTGGGTGCGGCCGCGGCCGCTCGGCGACGACGGCCGACTGTGGACCCCCGGCGTCAAGGACGGCGTCGCACCGGGCTCGTTCCTCCACCTCACCGAGGTGTTCGGCCCGGTGCTCGGCGTCATGCGTGCGACGACGCTCGCGCAGGCCGTCGCGCTGCAGAACGCCGTCGCGTTCGGTCTCACCGGAGGGCTGCACTCGCTCGACGAGGCCGAGATCGACTACTGGCTCGAGCACGTCGACGTCGGCAACGCGTACGTCAACCGCCACATCACCGGGGCCATCGTGAACAGGCAGCCCTTCGGCGGTTGGAAGGCCTCGAACGTCGGTCCGGGCGCCAAGCCGGGCGGCCCCAACTACGTCGCCGAGCTCGGCACCTGGGCGGACGGGCCCGACGTCCCCGACGACGACGCCGCGTGGCTCGCCTGGGCGGAGGCGGACGACGCCCGGTGCTGGGCCGAGGAGCTCGGCATGGAGCACGACCCGAGCGCGCTGGCCGTCGAGTCCAACGTGTTCCGCTACCGGCCGGTGCCGCACCTCACGCTGCGGGTCGGCGTCGAGGCACGACCGCGCGACGAGGCCAGGGTGCTCGCCGCTGCGCGGCGCGCCGGCGTGCCGGTGACGGTGAGTCGCGCGGCCGACGAGGACGACGCGACGTTCGCCGCGCGCGTGCGCGCCGGTCACGTGACCGGACGCGTCCGGGTGGTCGGCTCGGTGCACGGTCTGCGCGAGGCCGCGCGTGAGCGCACCGGTGAGGTGACCGTGCTCGACGGGCCGGTCCTCGCGAGCGGACGACGTGAGCTCCTCACGGTCCTGCGCGAGCAGGCCGTCAGCAGGACGCGGCACCGGTTCGGTCACGTGGCGTGAGTCGCCGCGCGCCGCACCGGTGCCGGCCTGTCGAGGTCAGGCGTCCCGACGCCGCAGCAGCCACGCCGACACCCCGAGCAGCACCACGAGCCAGGCCGCGAGGACCAGCGCGCCGCCACCCGCCGAGAGCATCCCGGCCTTCGGGGCCACCGACGAGAACGACTCGCCGGCGTTCGACGGCAGGTACGGGACGATCGAGTCGCCCCAGCTCTTCGGCAGGACGAGCGGCAGCAGTCCCGGGGCGACCATCAGGAGCCCGAAGAGCGTGCCGATCGCCCCGGCGGTGTGCCGGAGGAGTGCGCCGAGACCGAGGCCGAGCAGTGCGATCGCGGCGAGGTAGACGGCCGAGCCGAGCACCGCGCGGAGCACACCGGGGTCGGACAGCGTCGTGTTGCGCCCGGTCCCGAGGATCGTCTGACCGAGGGCGAACGCACCGAACGACGCGGGTACCGCGACGACGAACGTCGACACGCCGATGACGAGGACCTTCGCCCAGAGCACCGGCAGACGGCGCGGCACGGCCGCGAGGGTCGCCCGGATCATGCCCGAGGAGTACTCGCCGGTGATCGCGAGCACCCCGAGGATCCCGACGATGATCTGGGCGAGCGTCATCCCGGCGAGGCTGACCGCGGTCGGGTTCGAGGCGAAGGCGCCACCGCCGCCCGCGCCTCCGCCCGGTCCCGCCGGCCGCGTGACGTTCCCGGATACCACCCCGGCGGCCAGGGCGCCGAAGCCGATGATGACGACGAGCGCGATCGCGATCGTGACGACGGTCGAGCGGAGGCTGCGGAACTTGACCCACTCCGAGGCGATGACGCGCCACGCGGTCACGCGCAGCCGGGCGACGTCGTGCGCGTCGCGCAGGCCGCCGGTCGGCACGGGTCGGTTCGGCACGGGTCGGTCGAGAACGGCGGTGGTGGCCATCAGGCGGCCTGCCCTTCGGTGGTGGCGAGCCCCTCGGACGTCGCGAGGGACGTCGGCTGGTACTCGACGGAGTCATGGGTGAGCTGCATGAAGGCGTCCTCGAGCGACACCTCGTGCGGGACGAGCGCGTGCACAGGGATGCCGGCGGCGAGTGCGCGGTCGCCGATCGTCGCGGCGTCGAGGCCGCTCACGTCGAGCTCGTGAGGGTCCGGGCCCGAGGTCACGGTGACGCCGTCGTCGACCAGGAGGCGGCCGAGCCGGGTCGCGTCCGGGGTGCGGACGTGCACGCTCGCCCCGGCGACGGTGCGCCGCAGCTCGTCGACGGAGGTGTCGGCGATGAGGCGCCCCCGCCCGACGACGACGAGGTGCTCCGCCGTCAGCGCCATCTCCGAGATCAGGTGCGAGGAGACGAACACCGTCCGCCCCTCCTCGGCGAGGTCCTTGAGCAGCGTGCGGATCCAGAGGATCCCCTCCGGGTCGAGGCCGTTGACCGGCTCGTCGAGGAGGATCACGTCGGGGTCGCCCAGCAGCGCCGCGGCGATGCCGAGGCGCTGACCCATGCCGAGGGAGAAGGCCCCGGCCCGCTTGCGTGCGACGCTCGTCAGGCCGACCAGGTCGAGCACCTCGGTGATGCGACGGCGCGGGATGCCGTTGGTGAGCGCGAGCGCGAGCAGGTGGTCGTACGCCGAGCGGCCCGGGTGGATCGCCTTGGCCTCGAGCAGCGCACCGACCTCGTGCAGCGGTGCGGTGTGGTCGACGTACGCCTTGCCGCCGATCGTGACGTGACCGGAGTCGGGCCGGTCGAGGCCCATCATCATGCGCATCGTGGTCGACTTGCCGGCGCCGTTGGGCCCGAGGAACCCGGTGACGACGCCCGGCCTGACGGTGAACGAGAGCGAGTTGACGGCGCGGGTCGCGCCGTAGGACTTGGTGACCTGGTCGACGACGATCATGACGTCCGCCGACCGTGGTGCTGCGTGTGAGTCATGGGACCACTGTTGCCGAGCGGCGCGGGCGCGTCGTCCTGCTGCCGCAGGAACCTCCTGCTCGGGCCTACTGCCGCGGCAGTAGGCCACTCTCGTACGCCAGGACCACGAGCTGGGCACGGTCGTGCGCACCGACCTTCATCATGGCCCGGTTGACGTGCGTCTTGACGGTCAGCGGCGAGATCACCAGGTCGGCGGCGATCTCGTCGTTCGAGGCGCCCGAGGCCACCCGTCGCAGGACGTCGCGCTCGCGCTCGGTGAGCCGCGCGACGAGCTCGCGCGCGACGGCGTCGTCGCCGCCCGGGCGGGTAGCCGTCGACGCGCGCAGACGATCGATCAGCCCACGGGCCGCGCGGGACGAGAGCGAGGACCCGCCCGACGCCACGACGCGGACGGCGTCGACGAGCTCGCGCGGCTCGGCACCCTTCCCGAGGAAACCGTCGGCGCCCGCCGTGAGGGCGCGGTCGACGTACTCGTCGGTCTCGAAGGTCGTGAGCACGAGCACCCGGACCGCCGCGAGCGTGGCGTCGGCGCGGATCAGACGCGTCGCGTCGATCCCGTCGACACCAGGCATCCGCACGTCCATCAGCACGACGTCCGCGCTGTGGTGCCGTGCGGCATCGACCGCCTCGCGCCCGTCCGCCGCCTCGGCGACGACCGCGATGTCCGGCTCGCCCTCGAGGATGCCGCGCAGCCCGGCCCGGATGAGCGCCTGGTCGTCCGCGACGACGACGCGGATCATCGACCGGTTCCCGACGTCGGGACGGCGGGGATGCGGGCCGTCACGCGGAACGTGCCGTCCCGGTCCGCGCCGGCCGTGAGGCTCCCGCCGATCGACTCGACCCGCTCCCGCATCCCGAGCAGTCCGTTCCCGGTGCCCGGTCCGCCCGTCGAGGGCGCGGCCGGTGGCCACGTGGCCGGGTTGGAGACCGCGAGGTCGACACCGCCGGGCCCGTGGTCGAGACGCACCAGCGCGGTCCCGCCGGCGCCGTGCTTGTGCGCGTTGGTGAGCGCCTCCTGCACGACGCGGTACGCCGTCAGGTCGCACGCGGGGTCGAGAGCGAGCGGTCGACCCGTGACGCTCGTCCGCACCGCGAGGCCGATCGCGGCGAACGAGCGGAGCAGGGCGTCGAGGTCCGCCAGCCCCGGTGCCGGAGGGTCGGTGCCCGGCGCACCGTCCGCGGTGTCGGCACGGAGCACCCGGAGCACGGCGCCCAGCTCGTCGAGAGCGGTGCGAGCGGCTTCCTGGACGTGCGTGAGCGAGTCCTCGGCCCGGTCGGGGGCGGTGCGGACGCTCCGTGCGGCCAGTCCCGCATGGACGTTGATCACGGCGAGGTGGTGCGCGACGACGTCGTGCAGCTCGCGCGCGATCCGGACCCGCTCCTCGGTCACGCGCGCGCGGGCGACGGCGTCCCGGGTCTCCTCGGCCCGGTCGGCGCGCTCTGCGAGGGCAGTCACGTAGGCGCGATGGTTGCGGACCGCGTCGCCGACCGCGGCGGCGAGCGCCGTCCAGACGACGACGATCAGCGTCGCGGGCTCGGTGGGCGGCCCCTGCGTCACGGTGCGCGCGGAGAGGAACAGGACGGCGCCGGTGAACGCGGCCGCGAGCAGCGTCCTCGTGCGGGTCGTCCTGACCGCCACGCTGTAGAGACCGACCTCCGTCGCGACGAAGAGCAGCGCGAGGGGATGACCGGTGACGGCGGCGAGGCTCGTCACGACGACGAGGAGGGTGAGCACCGCCGCCGGCCAGCGGCGACGTGCGCCGAGGCCGAGACAGGCGAGTGCGGCAGCGGCAGTGAGCGGCAACGGCGCCCCGTCGAGGCTCGCGTGCACGGTGACGACGAGTGCGAGGGCGACGCCGAGGCCGAGGTCCGCACCGAACCGTGCGCGATCACCGCGCGCTGCCGCGCCGAACGACCCGGCACGCGTGGACGACGAGGGCACCATGCGGACAGGTGTACCAGCAGTCGGACGGTCCCGGCCGCCAGGGCGGCTCGGCTGCCCGGTCGTGCCCGCCGTCAGGGGCGAGCCGCGCACTCGGCGACGTCGGCACCGAGCAGCGTTCGCAGGGCGCGCTTGTCGACCTTGCCCGCGCCGTTGTGGGCCAGGGTGTCGAGGACCACGAGCCGGGTCGGCAGCTTGTAGCGCGCGAGCCGTCGCGCGGCATGCTCCCGCAGCAGGTCCAGCGTGACCTCCACCCCGTCGGCGCAGACGACCGCGGCCAGGACGGTCTCGCCCCACACCGGGTCCGGGACGCCGATCACGGCGACGTCGTGGACCCCGGGGACCTCGGCGAGCACGCGCTCGACCTCGGTGGGGAAGATGTTCTCGCCACCGCTGTTGATCATGTCCTTGATCCGACCGCAGATCGTGTAGTACCCGTCTGCGTCCCGGCGCGCGACGTCGCCCGTGCGCAACCAGCCCGGCTCGGCGAAGGCCTCCGCGGTCGCGGTCGGGTTCCGCCAGTAGCCGGAGCAGACGTTCGGTCCGTTGACCCAGATCTCTCCCGGGGCACCCGGCTCCTCGACGTCCGCACCGGTCCGCGGGTCGACGAGCCGCAGGGTCGTGTAGGGGAGGGGAAGGCCGGCCGAGCACGGCCGCGTGCGGACCTCGGCGAGCGGCAGGCAGGTCGCGGCTGGTGCCGTCTCGGTCATGCCCCACGACTGCTGCACGAGCAGGCCGCGCTCGGTGTACGTCTCGATGATCTTCTTCGGTACAGGCGCACCGGCGATCAGTGCGACGCGGATGCCGGAGAGGTCGGCGTCGGCGAACCCGGGTTCGCGCGCCAGGGCGGCGTACATCGCCGGGACACCGAACAGCGTCGTGATGCGGTGCTCGCGCAGGTCGGCCAGCACCTGTGAGGCGTCGAAGCCGCGCCGGATCACGAGCGTTCCCGCACGGGCGAGGGTGCGGAGCGCGAAGGCGTTGAGCCCGCCGATGTGGAACATGGGTGCGACGGCCAGGTGGACGTCGCCGTTGCGGCAGTCGGTCGCGAGATCGACGTTCGCGCCGCTCCACCACAGGTTCCCGTGCGTCAGGACCACGCCCTTGGGCAGACCCGCCGAGCCCGAGGTGTACACGAGGAGCGCGACGTCGTCCGCGCGGCACGGGACGCGAGCGGGGACGGGGCCGCCGTTCGCGACCGCGACCGACAGCGCGACCCATGGCAGCGGGTCCGGCAGCTCGGGCGGGGTGGGAAGGACGGCGTCGAGCGCCTCGCCGAGAGCGAGGGGGTCGGAGTCGACGAGCAGCCACCGGAGCACCCGGAGGTCGTCCGCGGCCCGCTCCACGGTGATCCGGTGTGCGGGCTCCGCGACGACGGTGTGCGGGTCGCAGTCCGCGAGCACGCCGGCGACCTCCCGCGCGGCGAGCCGGAAGTTGACCGGGACGAAGATCGCCCCGAGATGGCTGCACGCGAGCAGCGTCGTGACGAGCGTCGGGCTGTTGCGACCGACGTAGGCGACCCGGTCGCCCGCACGGACGCCTCCGGACGCCAGCGCCGCTGCGAGTGCGCCGGTGCGCAGGTGGAGGTCCGCTGCGGTGGTGGCGACGCCGTCGTAGACCAGCGACCGGGTCGCGGGCGCCCGGCGAGCGACGTGCTCGAGCGCGGCCGCGGGGCCCATGTCGGCCGGGTTCATCAACGCTCCTGGGGGATCGGTGTCGAGAAGGGATCGATGTCGGGCGGGGTCGGAGTCGGGCGCGGGCTCCGTGTCGAGCGGGCGAGCTCGCCCGTCGGCGGTGCGCCGCCGGTGCGCGGTGGTGGGCCCGGCACCGGCGGCGCGTCTGGTACCGGCGGCGTCAGGAGACGGCGACGGACTCCCTGGCCGGCGCGGCGAGCGCGTTCTGGTGCGCCTTCTGGACGCGGGTGAACACCGCCGTCAGGACGGCACCCACGACGGCCAGGGCGATCGCGATCTCGAAGGCGATCGTGAAGTCGCCGTTGTGGGCCTTGCCCATGTCGGCGGCGAGCTTCGGCGCGAAGTACGCCGCGACCGAGTACGCCGTGAACATGATCCCGTAGTTGATGCCCTGGAACCTGGGACCGAAGTTCTTCATCGTGAGCGCGGGGAACACGCCCATGACGCCGCCGAAGCACAGCCCGAGGCCGACGATGCCGACAGCGAAACCGACCGTCGAGGAGACGGTGACGAGCACGAGCATCGACGCCGCGACGACGCCGAAGATCAGGAGGAGTGCGTTCGTGTAGCCGATCCGGTCGGAGACGGCACCCCACGCGACGCGCCCGACGGCGTTGCAGGCCGAGTAGATGCTCACGTACACCGCTGCGGTCGCGGCCGACAGCGCGAACATCCCCTTGCCGATCCCCGAGGCGTTGGCGGCGATCATCAGACCGGAGAACGCCCCGACGCCCATCATGAGGAAGATCATGTAGAAGACGGGCGTCTTGAGCATCGCGGCCCAGTCGAGGTTGACCGTGCGTCCGTCGGCCGCCGGGCGCACCCAGCCCTCGGGGGCGTAGCCGACCGGTGCCTGCCGGATGAAGAACGATGCCACGACGATGACGACCGCGTACACCGAGCCCATCGCCACGAAGGCGGTCGTCACGCTGTGGCTGCTGATCAGCGCGTTGGCCACCGGGGCGGCAACCACGGTCGCCGCGCCCATGCCACCGGTGATGATGCCCGCCGCCCGACCGCGCTGGTCGGGGAAGAGCTTGAGGGTGTTGTTCAGGCACGCCGAGTAGGCGAACCCCTGGCCGAGGCCGGCGAGCAGGCCGTAGGACAGGTACAGCGCCGTGGTCGTGGTGGCCAGGCCGGTGAGGATGAAGCCGGCCGCGAACATGAGGCCGCCGATCAGCACCAGGAGACGTGAACCGCCGCGGTCGATGATGAAGCCGCCCGCGATCATGGGGATCGGGCCGACGGCGCCGTTGATCGTGAAGGCGAGCATGACGTCCGCCATCGACCAGTGGTGCGCTGCGGAGAGCGGCCCGGCGAACACCGAGAACGCATAGATGGCTCCGGTGCACATCAGGATCGCGACGGATCCCCAGAGCACCGACCACCGGTTGAGGGTGGGGGACGAGGTGGGCATGGGTCAGGCCTTTCCGGTGGGCGACGGCACCGATGCCGACGCGGGGGTGATCTGTGCGGCGAGCTCGCCCCAGGTCTCGCGGAAGATGCCCGCGGGCATCGGCGCGAGGTCCGGGGAGATCTGGGGGGTGAAGTCCATGTGCGCCAGGACGTCGGTCTCGAGGTCCACTCCCGGTGCGACCTCGATGAGGGTCATCGCGCCGTCGATCAGCTGGAACACCGCGCGCTCGGTCACGTAGAGCACGCGCTGGTCGGTGCCGGCGGCGTACTGGCCGCTGAAGGTGATCTGCTCGACGTGGTCCAGGAACTTCCTGGCCCGGCCCTCGGTGCGGATCGCGAGAGAGCCGTCGACGACCTCGACCTCGAGCCCGCCCGCGGTGAACGTCCCGGCGAACAGCAGGGTCTTGGCGGCCTGCGAGATGTTGATGAACCCGCCGCAGCCGGCCACCCGGCTGCCGAACTTCGAGACGTTGACGTTGCCGTGCTGGTCGGTCTGCGCGAGCCCGAGGACGCACAGGTCGAGGCCGCCGCCGTCGTAGAAGTCGAACTGCGCGTGCATGTCGACGAGCGCCTCGGGGTTGTAGGCGTGGCCGAAGTCCTTCAGACCGGCGGGGACGCCGCCGATCGCTCCGGCCTCGGTCGTCATGACCACCGAGGCGCTCGCACCCTCCTCGGCGACGACGGTCCCGACGTCCGCGGGGATCCCGACGCCGAGGTTGAGGACCGCACCTTCGGTCAGCTCCATCGCGCAGCGGCGCGCGATGATCTTGCGCTCGCTGAGCGGGATCGGCACGACGCCGGACAGCGGTGTGCGCACCTGGCCGGAGTAGGACGGGTTGTAGTGCGTGTTCTCGGTCTGGAAGTGGTTCTCCGGCTCCGAGACGACGAGGTAGTCCACCAGGACGCCGGGGACCTTGATGTCGTTGGGGTCGAGCGAGCCGACCTGGGCGAGCGACTCGACCTGGGCGATGACGATGCCGCCCGAGTTGTGCGCGGCCTGGGCGATCGGCAGGACCTCCATCTTGAGGCCCTCCTTGGTGAGGGTCAGGTTGCCGTTCTCGTCGGCGACGGTGCCGCGGATCAGCCCGACGTTGATCGGGAACGACGGGTAGAACAGCCACTCCTCGCCGGCCAGCTCGATGACGTGCACGATGTCCTCGACCGAGCGGGGGGACATCCGCGCGCCTTCGACGCGGGGGTCGACGAACGTGCCGAGGCCGACCTTCGTGATGATCCCGGGGCGCTTGGCGGCGATCTCGCGGTAGAGCTGGGTGATCACGCCCTGGGGCAGGTTGTACGCCTCGCAACCGTCTGCCTCGATCAGCTTCGCGAGGGCGGGCGACGCGATCGCGATGCCGCCGATCCATCGCTTGAGCAGGCCCTCGTGGCCCCAGTGGCTCATGCCCTTGGTGCGGCGGTCGCCGACGGCGCTCGCGTGGATCGCGGTGAGGTTCCGCGGCGCGCCGGTCTCGACGAACCGTGCCTCGACCGCGGCGATCACCTCTTCGTTGACGCAGGCGAGACCGAAGCCGCTGAGCGCGACCGTGTCCCCGTCATGGATGAGCTCGGCGGCCTGGGCCGCGGTGATCACGTGTGCCACTCTCGGTGCTCCTTCGTGGAGGTCGTGCGGGGTCGGGCGTCGGGTCGAGCGGCCTCCCGCAGCCCTGCCGCGGTACTCGCCCGCGGCACAGCGTTCGGGAGTCCGCCTCTGGCGTCACGGGTCGAACGTCCCGGTTCGCACCATGGATTTCGGATTCCGGACGAGATGCGTCGGTAATTAGGACGATCGTCCTGCGAACGCGCCCCCGGGCGGCCCCGACGATGGGGTCACGGCGCCGTCGACGGTGGCCCGAGGCGCGGCAGAGCGGCGCTCACCCTGACTTCGAAAGGCGGACGACCATGGACTTCGGCCTGACCGATGAGCAAGAGCTCCTGCTCGAGAGCCTCGGCGACCTGCTCGAGCGCGAGTGCCCCGAGTCGTACATCGCGGACCTCGACCTGAACCACCAGCAGCCCACGTCGTTCCGCAAGGCGATGAACGACGCCGGGTTCGGGTCGCTCGGGTTCCCCGAGGAGTACGGCGGGACGCCCTGCGACGCAGTCACCCTCGTGCTGCTCGCCGAGCGCGTCGCGCGGCAGGGCCTCAACAACGGCTACGGCCTCGAGCTGCTCCAGGCCACCGACATCCTCGAGTTCGGCAACGAGGACCAGAAGCGCGAGATCCTCGGCTACCTCGCCGCGGGAGAGGTGCCGTTCGCGCTGGGCTTCACCGAGCCGGGTGCCGGCTCCGACAACTCGGCGATGGCGACGACGGCCGTCCACCACGACGGCCTGGTGACGTTCAACGGGACCAAGACGCTGATCACGAGCGCGCTCGCATCGAAGAACCTGCTCGTCATGGCCAAGGACCCCGCGGTGGAGAACCCGCGCGAGGCGATCTCGATGTACCTGGTGCCGATGGACTCGCCCGGGCTGACGACCAACCGCCTGGACAAGATCGTCTGGCACATCAGCGACTCGTGCGAGATCTTCATGGACGACGTCACGCTGCCGGAGAGCTGCCTCGTCGGGGTCAAGGGCGCGGGCTTCAAGCAGCTCATGCGCAACTTCGAGCTCGAGCGCCTGGTGATCGCCGCGAACTGCCTCGGACAGGCTCAGTGCGCCTTCGACGACGCGGCGTCCTACGCCGCGCAGCGCGTCCAGTTCGGCAAGCCGATCGGGTCGTTCCAGCTCATCCAGCTCAAGCTCACCGACATGGCCATCAAGCTCGAGAACATGCGGAACTTCGTGTACCGCACCGCGTGGATGGTCGACCAGGGGCTGCCCCTCAAGAGTCAGGGTGCGCTGTGCAAGCGGTACTGCGCGATGGCCGGCTTCGAGGTCGCGGACGAGGCGATGCAGATCTTCGGCGGCGTCGGCGTGACCGTCGGCACCCGCGTCTCGCGCCTGTGGCGCGACCTGCGCGGGCACCGGTTCGGAGGCGGCACCGACGAGATCATGGTGCACATCGCCGGCCGCCAGATCGTCAAGGACCACAGCTGAGGCCTCGACCCTCGGCACGGTGAAGGAGAGACACCCATGAAGATCGTCGTCGCCTACAAGTGGGCAGCGAACCCGCAGGACGCCGAGGTCGGCCCCGACGGCACCGTCGACTGGAGTCGCGCCAAGGGCGCCGTGAGCGAGTACGACCCGGTCGCGTTCGAGCTCGCTCGCGTGCTCGCGGACACCTGCGCGGGTGAGGTCGTCGGCCTGACCGTCGGCGCCGCCGCGATCGACACGCCACTGGCCCGCAAGGCCGCGCTCTCGCGTGGGCTCGACTCGCTGGTCATGGTCGCCGACGACGCGCTCCGGGGCGCGGACGGCACCCGGATCGCCGCCGTCCTCGCCGGGGCGGTGCGCGCGATCGGTGACGTCGACGTCGTCGTCGCCGGGGAGTCCTCGGTCGACGTCGGGGATCGTCAGGTCGCGATGACCCTCGCGGCGCAGCTCGGCTGGGCCGGTCTCAACGCGGTGCGCGCGGTGACCGCCGACGGCGGATCCCTCGTCGTGGAGCGTGAGGTCGCCGGCGGGGTCGAGACGGTCGTCGCCGGCGGCCCGGTCGTGCTCGCGGCGACCGCGGACGCTGCGCTCCCGCGGGTGCCCGGGATGAAGGAGATCCTCGGCGCCGCCAAGAAGCCGACCCAGGTGCTCGACCTCGCCGCGCTCGACGTCCCTGCCCCGGCCGACACGATCGCCCCGGTCTCCACCGCGCGCCCGGACACGGGCAACCGACAGGGCGTCATGCTCGACGCCGCCGACCTGCCCGCCGCCGCAGCGCAGCTCACCGCCGCCCTGCGCCAGTCCGGCGTCCTGTAGACGAAGAAGAGGTATCTCGACATGAACGTCTCCTCCCAGGCATGGGTCGTCGTCGCCGACGACGCGACCATCGGTGGGCTCCTCGGGGCCGCGCGTCCGCTCGGCACGTCCCTCGTCGCCCTGGTCGCGGGCCGGCGCGAGGTGGCTGAGGCGGCCGCCGCTGCCGGCGTCGACCGGGTCGTGTGGCTCGGTGAACCCGCCGACGGCGTCCCGGTCGAGGCCTACGGCCCCGCAGTCGGGCGCGTCGTGGCGGAGGCCGCGCCCCGCGTCGTCGTCGGTCCCGCCACCGACTCCGGTCGTGTGCTGCTCGGCGCGGTCGCCGCGGCGACCGGTGCGGTCGTCCTCGCCGGTGCGAGCGAGCTGTCCCTCGACGGCGACAAGGTCGTCGTGGAGAGGGCGGTCGGCGGCGGCATCGCGCTCCGCCGCGACCGCGTCGTCGCCGGCACGGCTGTGGTGGCGGTCGCCCCCGGTGGCACGGTCGCCGGGGCCGCCCCGGTCGCGGTCGAGGAGGTCGACCCCGGTCCGTTGCTGGCGCTGCGCGTCACCGATCGGCGGGTGACGCCGCGGGTGGGCGTGGACCTCGGCTCGGCGAAGACCGTGGTCGGCGTGGGACGGGGGCTCAAGGCGCGCGAGGACCTCGCGCTCATCGAGGACCTCGCCGCCGCGGCAGGTGGCGAGCTCGCGTGCTCGCGGCCGCTCGCCGAGGGGGTCGACTGGGTCGGCAAGGAGCGCTACCTGGGCATCTCCGGTCAGACGATCACGCCGGACCTGTACGTCGCGGTCGGCATCTCCGGACAGATCCAGCACATGGTCGGCGTCCGCGAGGCGACGACGATCGTCGCGGTGAACTCGGACCCGCATGCGCCGATCTTCCGCGAGTGCGACTACGGGATCGTCGGAGACCTGTACACCGTCGTCCCGCTCCTCGCCGAGGCGTTCCGGGCGGCGCGATCATGACCGAGGCCGTCGAGCCCGACTTCGACGTCATCGTCGTCGGCGCCGGGCCCGCCGGCTCGGTGGCCGCGTACCGGCTCGCCCAGCAGGGTCTCTCGGTCGTCCTGATCGAGCGTGGCGAGGCCCCCGGGTCCAAGAACCTGAGCGGTGGCGTCCTCTACGGCCGGGTGCTGGACCAGGTCTTCCCCGGCTTCGCCGACGAGGCCCCTGTCGAACGGCGGATCACGCGGCACGTCACGACGTTCCTCACGCCGGACTCCGCGGTCAGTCTCGACTTCCGCTCCGATCGGCTCGCCGAGCCGGTGAACGCGGTCACCGTGCTGCGTGCCCGCTTCGACCCGTGGCTCGCGTCGAAGGCCGAGGAGGCGGGCGTCTTCCTGATGGCAGGCGTCCGCGTCGACGCGCTCCTGACCGAGCCGGGGCCGGACGGCTCCCCGCGCGTCGTGGGGGTGCGTGCCGGTGAGGACGAGCTCCGTGCCCGCGTCGTGGTCGCTGCGGACGGGGTGAACTCGTTCCTCGCCCGCGACCTCGGCCTACGGCGGACCGAGCCGACGAACCACCTGGCCGTCGGCGTCAAGACGGTGCTGCGTCTGCCTCGCGCGGTGATCGAGGACCGGTTCGGGCTCACCGGCGGCGAGGGTGCGGCACACGCGATCGTCGGGGACTGCACGCTCGGCATCGGCGGCGGCGCGTTCCTCTACACGAACACCGAGTCGCTCTCCCTCGGCGTCGTCCTCCGGCTCGACGACCTCGTGCGCTCCGGGCGCACGGCGATCGAGGTGTTCGAGCACCTGCTCGAGCACCCCGGCCTCGCGCCGTACCTGCGGGACGCCCAGGTGACGGAGTACGGGTCGCACCTGGTGGCCGAGGGTGGCGCCGCCATGGTCGGGACGATCGCGACGCACGGCATGGTCGTGGTCGGCGAGGCGGCCGGTCTCACGATCAACAGCGGCCTGACCGTGCGGGGGATGGACCTCGCGATCGGCTCGGCGATCGCCGCGGCCGACGCGATCGTCGAGGCGGTGGCTGCCGGGGACGTCACGGCGAGCGGTCTCGCGGGTTACCGCCGGCGCCTCGAGGCCGGCTTCGTCCTGCGGGACATGGCGACCTACGGCCGTGCGCCGAAGTTCCTCGAGCGAACCGGGATGTACGGCGCGTACGGCGAGCTCGCCGCGGACGTGTTCCACGGGGTTTTCGGCCTCGACACGACGCCGCGGCGGCACCTGCTGGGTGTGGCTCGACGCGCCCTGAAGGAGTCACCGGTCACGGTGCGTCAGCTGATCAGCGACGGATGGGCGGGGGTGCGTGCACTGTGAGGACGACCGTGTCGGAGCGGCTCGCGGCGAACAGGTTCGAGCTCGACGAGGAGGAGTCGCACATCCACGTCGACCAGGCCCTGTGCCGCAGCACCGGGACCGGCGCCGCGCTCGTCGCGGTGTGCCCGGCGGGGGTGTACAGCGAGCGCGACGGCGAGATCCTGGTGGACTATGCCGCCTGTCTCGAGTGCGGCACCTGCCGTGCCGTCGCGGCCCCCGGGGCGTTGACCTGGCACTACCCGCGCGGCGGGTTCGGCGTCACGTTCCGCGAGGGCTGACGGGGCTCGCCGCCCGGAGCTGGTTGTCGACCATGGTGCTGATGTAGTCGGGGAGGTTCCGACGCACCCGCTCGACCAGATGGGGCGGTGTGACGAGGATGTGCATGAAGATCGCGCCCTCGACCGCGTCGAGGATCTGGACCGGTGAGGCGTCGGCCGCGAGGTCGCCCGCGCGGATCGCCGCGGCGACCCGGTGGCGCTCCTCGAGCACGAACTCGGTGATCGCCTCGCGGCGGATCTCGGCGAAGACGTCCGGGTAGGCGCGGGCCTCGACGTACAGGCGCAGCATCGCGAGTCCGTGCGGGCCGAGGTACAGGTTCGCGCGCCGAGTCGCATGGGCCACGAGGTACTCGCGCAGCGTCTGGACGACGAGAGGTTCAGGCGTCCCGATGACGGCGTCGGCCGTTGACGGTGCGCCCGGTGCCCCCGGTGCCCCCGGTGCGCCGGGTTCCGGCGACTGGACGGTGCGGAGGGGTTCCGTGGCGTCGCCGCCCGCCTCGGGCTCCTGCTGCGAGTGCCGCAGCGCTGCCGCGAGGAGGGTCTCCTTGTCCTGCCACCGGAGGTAGATCGAGGACTTGCCGACCCGCGCGCGGGACGAGACCTCCTCGATCGTCAGACCCGTCCAGCCCTTCTCGCCGAAGACGGCGAGCGTCGCCTCCAGCGCGCGGGCCTCGAGATCCGGATCGCGTGGCCGGCCTGGTCCGCGCCGGATCTCCGGTGCGTCCGGGACGCCGGGGTCGGTTCCAGTCACGCCGCCACCCTAACCGGGTCGACCGGGCGCCAGGCAGTCGTCGGCCGTCCCGGCCCGCGCGGCGCTCGACGGCCCTGTCACCTGCGACGGGACACGTCCCGGCAGCACGACCAAGGTCCCTGGTGGACGTCGAGCGACACGGCCACGGTGAGAGGTACTCGACGGGGGAGGCGTCCAATGGCGGACGAAGCTCGGTTGATCGATCTCGACGGACTGCAGGGACTCATCGACGCCCTGAGTGCGCGCGGGTACACCGTCATCGGCCCCACCGTGCGTGACGGGGCGATCGTCAACGCGCCGGTGCACGGTGTCGACGACCTGCCCCGCGGCTGGGGTGACGAGCAGGATGCCGCCCACTACCGGCTTCGACGACGCGGCGACGACGCGGTGTTCGGGTTCGCTGCCGGTGCGCAGTCGGTCAAGCCCGTCGTCTTCCCCGCCCACGAGCTGATCTGGCGCGGTCGCCGCACCGGGACCGAGTTCACCGTGAACGACCGCGACGCCGACGGCCCGGTCGCCGGTCCGCCGCCGCCGTACGCGCTCCTCGGGGTGAGGTCGTGCGACCTGCACGCGCTCGCGATCCATGACACGGTGCTGCTCGGTCGCGGCTACACCGACACCCGCTACGCGGAGCGTCGGGCCGGCTCGTTCGTCGTCGCGGTGACGTGCACCGACCCCGGCGGCACCTGCTTCTGCGCGTCGATGCGCACCGGACCGCACCCGGACGGCGGCTTCGACCTGGCGCTCACCGAGCTGATGGACGACGGCCCCCACCGGTTCCTCGTCGAGGTCGGCACGCCGCGCGGGGCGGACGTGCTCGCGGACGTCGCGACCGCGCCGGCGCCCGAGTCGGACGTCGTCGAGGCCGAGGCGATCGCCGTCGAGGCGGCGAGCAGGATGGGGCGCACGCTCGACACCGACGGCCTCAAGGACGTGCTGTACGCGAGCGCGGACAGCCCCCGGTGGGACGACGTCGCGTCGCGCTGCCTCGCCTGCACCAACTGCACGCTCGTCTGCCCGACGTGCTTCTGCACGTCGGTCGAGGACGTCGCGGACCTGACCGGCGACGTCGCCGAGCGGCGGCGCGTCTGGGACTCCTGCTTCAACGAGGACTTCTCCTACATCCACGGCGGAAGCATCCGGACCGAGACGCGCTCGCGCTACCGCCAGTGGATCACGCACAAGCTTGCGGCCTGGGTGGACCAGTTCGGCACCTCCGGATGCGTCGGCTGCGGCCGCTGCATCACCTGGTGCCCGGCCGCGATCGACATCACGGCGGAGGCCGCAGCGCTGCGCTGGACCCCGCAACCCGCTGCCGCCGGCAGCTGAGCCCACGACGACGCACCGGAGTGGCAGATGACCAGTCTCATCGACAACCAGCACCCGGGTCGCACCGGGGCGATCGACGACCTCCCCGCGGACCCGATGGTGCCGCGTCCGTACCGGATCTCCCGGACGCGGCAGGACACCCGCGACACCTTCACGCTCGAGCTCGAGCCTGTGGACGGGCCGCTGCTGCGGTACCGCGCGGGGCAGTTCACGATGCTCGACGCGTTCGGGGTCGGCGAGGTGCCGATCTCGATCAGCGGTGACCCGACCCGGCCCGGACCTCTCGAGCACACGATCCGCGACGTCGGTGTCGTGACGCACGCCCTGATCACGGCGCCGACCGGCGCGGTGCTCGGCGTGCGGGGACCGTTCGGCACGTCGTGGGACGTGACGGCGGGCGAGGGGAAGGACGTCGTCTTCGTCGCCGGGGGGATCGGGCTCGCCCCGCTCCGACCCGCGCTGATGGAGCTCATCGCGCGCCGTGACCGCTACAACCGGGTCGTGCTCCTGTACGGGGCACGCACGCCCGAGGACATCCTCTTCGGCGACGAGCTGCGCAGCTGGGCGAAGGACCACGGCGTGGTCGTCGAGGTCACGGTCGACAACGGGCAGCACGCGTGGCGCGGGCGCGTCGGGCTCGTGACGCAGCTCGTGCCGCGCGCCGGCTTCGACCCCCGAAACACGCTGGCCCTGGTCTGCGGACCCGAGACGATGATGCGCTACGTCGCCGCTGCGCTGACCGACCGCGGGGTGCCCGAGCACCGCGTACGGCTCTCGATGGAACGCAACATGAAGTGCGGTGTCGGGCTGTGCGGCCACTGCCAGCTGCGCGAGCTGTTCGTCTGCGTCGACGGCCCGGTGCTTCCGTACAGCCGGCTCGCCCCGCTGCTGTCCACCAGGGAGCTGTGAGATGAGCCCGTCGACGTCCCTGCCCGCCATGCCCGCCCTTCCCCAGCTTCCCGCCGCGGGTGGCCGACCCGGACTGCCCACGCTGGCCGTGTGGAAGTTCGCCTCGTGCGACGGATGCCAGCTGACCCTGCTCAACTGCGAGGACGAGCTGATGGCGCTCGCAGGTCAGGTCCAGATCGCGTACTTCCCCGAGGCGACCCGGGCCGTGATCGAGGGCCCGTACGACGTCTCCCTCGTCGAGGGTTCCGTCACGTCGCCCGACGAGATCGAGCGCATCGGCCACATCCGGGAGATCTCGAAGACCCTCGTGACGATCGGGGCGTGCGCGACGAGCGGCGGGATCCAGGCGCTGCGGAACTTCGGCGACGTCGCCGAGTTCCGGTCGATCGTCTACGCGCACCCGGAGTACCTGTCGACGCTCGCTCGCTCCACCCCGATCTCCGCGCACGTGAGCGTCGACTTCGAGCTGCGCGGCTGTCCCATCGACAAGCACCAGCTGCTCGAGGTCCTGGCCGCGTACATCCAGCGTCGGCGTCCGCGGATCCCCACCTACAGCGTGTGCGTCGAGTGCAAGCGGCGCGGTGCGGTGTGCGTGGCGGTCGCGAACGGCACGCCGTGCCTCGGACCGGTCACGCAGGCGGGCTGCGGTGCCATCTGCCCGGCGTTCTCACGGGGCTGCTACGGGTGCTTCGGACCGCAGGACTCCCCGAACACGTCCTCGCTCGCCGATCGGCTCCTCGCGCTGGGCATGGCGGAGGACCAGGTCATGCGCATCTAC
>JAJYCD010000106.1 GCA_021778635.1 Actinomycetes bacterium | reverse complement strand
CTGCTCGGGGTCTCGATCGCAGTCCTTGCGCTCCTACGCGACAACTGGCTGCACCCGGGTGCACCATGGTGAACGCCCGCACCGGTGAGGGGCTGTGCGCCGACGTCGTCGTCGAACGTGGCGACTTCCGGCTCGAGGCCCGCATCACGGTCGAGTCCGGGAACGTCCTGGCGGTCCTGGGGCCCAACGGTGCCGGCAAGACGACTCTGCTTCGAACCCTCGCGGGTCTTGGCGCGCTGACCGATGGTGCCATCACTGTCGGGCAGGACACCTGGGACGCACCCCGGGCAGGCACGTTCGTGCCTGCGATGGACCGTGCCGTGGGCGTGGTGTTCCAGGACTACCGCCTCTTCCCCCACCTGAGCGTGCTGGACAACGTCGCATTCTCCACCCGCGCCCGGGGCGCGGGGCGTGCGCGGGCGCGCCGAGACGCAGCCGGTTGGCTGGCCCGGATGGACCTGGATCCGGTTGCCCGGCGCCGGCCGGGCGAACTGTCTGGCGGTCAGGCGCAACGTGTCGCTCTGGCCCGGGCGCTTGCCAGCGACCCGCGGATCCTGCTACTCGACGAGCCGCTCGCTGCCCTGGACGCGCGCACCCGGCTGGAGATTCGTGGCGAGCTGCGCCGGCACCTATCGGCCTTCGTCGGACCCAGCATCCTGGTGACCCACGACCCGCTGGAGGCCATGGTCCTGGCGGACCGCCTCCTGGTCCTGGAGTCCGGCCGAATCGTCCAGGAGGGCACACCCTCGGCCGTCGCCCGACGACCCGCCACGGACTACGTGGCGCGCCTGGTCGGCCTGAACCTCTACGCCGGGACACTCATGGACGGCGCCACCGGGCGCGTCGACCTGGATGCTGGCGGCGTCCTCTACGCCGCTGGCGTCGGCCAGACTCCCGACGACGACACCGCGCCCGGCGACGCCACGACCGGCACCAGCATGCTCGTGGTCCTGGCGCCTTCCGCGATCGTGCTCCACACCCACCCACCCGACGCGGGCTCCGCGCGCACCACGTGGCCCGGCGTCGTCGCCGGCATGGAGATGCTCACCGACCGGGTCCGGGTCGCCGTGGACGGTCGACCGTCCGCACTGGTGGACGTCACTCCCGCCGCCGTCGCCGAGCTACGACTGGTCCCAGGCGCACCGGTCTGGCTCTCTGCCAAGGCCACCGAGGTCACCGCCTACCCGGACCTCGCCCGCGCTTGACGGGGAGCGCAGGCCTTCTTAGCCTCGATCCACCGGTCGGGAGGTGTCCTCTTGATCGGGTCAATAGTCGCTGTGGTAAGCCCTATTTTCCCTGATCACGAGGACATTTCGCTGTCTGACGCGCCACTACCCCCGCGCCCGGACCGGTGGACCGAGGCTACGCGCCTGCCGAGCCTCGATCGTGGTTGCGCTCGTCGGGAGAAGCCGCGAGGCCCCATGGTCGACCTGGTGGTCACCAGCTCAGCGGCTAGCCTGGCGTGATGGTCGTGACGAGGGTCCCCTTGGCTCCATTGGTCGAGATCGGACCTCCGTTGACACCCGAGGAGGTCCACAGGTACTCCCGGCACCTGTTGCTGCCACAGATCGGTGACGCTGGTCAACGTCGACTTCGCCACGCCCGTGTCTGCGTGGTCGGCGCCGGTGGCCTCGGTTCACCGGTGCTGCTCTATCTCGCTGCCGCAGGCGTCGGGCGCGTTGGGATCGTTGATGACGACCGCGTGGAGCTGTCGAACCTGCAGCGACAGGTCGTCCACGGCACCGGCGACGTCGGACGCCTCAAGGTCGACAGCGCGCGCGACGCGGTCCGCCGGCTCGACCCGAGCATCGACGTTACGCTGCACCCTGTTCGCCTGACCATGGCGAACGTCGACGACGTGCTCGCGGGCTACGACCTGGTGGTCGACGGGACCGACAACTTCCCGACCCGCTACCTGGTCAACGACGCCTGCGTTCGTCTCGGTGTGCCCCTCGTGTGGGGGTCCATCTTCCAGTTCGACGCCCAGGTCGCCGTCTTCTGGGGTCGCCCGCCCCAGGGCGGCGGTGTACTCGCCGTTCAGCTGCGTGACCTGTTCCCCGCACCCCCACCTGCCGGAAGTGTCCCCTCATGCGCCGAGGGCGGTGTGCTCGGAGCGTTGTGTGGACAGGTCGGCTCGGTGATGGCGGCGGAGGCTGTCAAGCTCATCACCGGTGCAGGGCGAGTGCTCCTCGGGCAGGTCCTCGTCCTGGATGGCCTTGACGGACGGTGGACCGCGATCCCCCTCGTCGCAGATGGCTCGCGGTCGCCGCGCGCACGCGCCGAGGACGGCCTCGATGACTCGTGCGCGGCCGGCGATGGCGATGGCGATGAAGGCGGCTCGCGCGTCGCGACGTGCACCCCGCGCGAGCTCCAGGAGCGCCTGGAGCGTCGAGCGCGCGGTGTCGAGGACTTTGCGCTCGTGGATGTGCGCCAGCCCGCAGAGCGGTCGATCGTTTCGATCCCCGGAGCGCATGGCGTGCCGCTTGGCGCAATCGTGGACGGGAGCGGGCTCGGGGACATCCCGACCGGACTGCCTGTCGTCCTCTACTGCCGCAGTGGAACTCGCTCCGAGCAGGCGGCGCGCCTGCTGCTGGCCGCTGGATACAGGAACGTCACCCACCTCGACGGCGGGATCTTGGCGTGGGTCGACCAAGTAGCGCCCGAGCTCCCGCGCTACTGATGGCCCACGTCCTCTTGGCTCTCGCGCACGTCGTGGACGATGGGCGTCGGAGTTCACGCGGCAGGGCGTGCGACTATGGCGCCACGCATGAGGCGGAGACGCTTCGAGGCAGATGGAGGGCGAGATGGGCCACCATGGAGCGGGCGAGACCTCGGGCCGCGGGATCACGGTCCGCTACTTCGCCGCAGCCGCAGAGGCCGCCGGTGTCACCGCCGAGACATTCACGACTGGTTCCGCAGCCTCTCTGGTCGCACTGATGGGCCAGCGCCACGGGCCCGCACTTCAGAAGGTGCTCGAACGGTGCTCCCTGCTCGCTGACGGCGTGCGGATCTTTGACGACGAGACCCTGCTGACCGACGGCGTCACCGTCGACGTGCTGCCCCCGTTTGCTGGCGGCTGACCCGCACGCGTCTCCGTTCGGGGCCGCGATCGGCGACCGCGGCGATGCGCACCGAGGCGGACGCCGAGTTGTCGGCCCACAATCCACGAACGTGGCGTGTCCCACACACGCCGGTGCGCCCGGGCCAGTATTTACGGAAAGTATTGTAGTAACGTCGAGGTGGAGTCGTTGCACGGACGTCGATCTACACCCGGCATGGCGCTCACCGCTCGCAGTGCGCCAGGCGACGAAGTCACTGCTGAACGCGGTGGCGCCTCCTCGTCAGGCGAGAGGGCGACTTTCGTCGATCGACGTGAGGGCCGTGTCCGCGAAGACAGGGACCGCGGCGGCTAGACCGGCGGCTGCGCGCGGGATCGGTGAAGGGTGGATGTCATGGGTGATCCGCGGGTTGTCGTCGTCGGGGGTGGCTACGCGGGCGCCACGATCGCGACGTCGCTGGACGCGGTGGCCGACGTGACACGGGTCGAACCCAAGGACAGCTTCGTCCATGCGACCGGCGCGCTGCGGGCGGCGGTCGACGCGTCCTGGGAGGACCGGGTCTTCTTCCCGTACGACCGCCTGCTGGCGCGCGGTCGGGTCGTGCACGAGTACGCACAGGCCGTCACGTCGACGCAGGTTCGAGTCCCAGCCGGACGGGTGCTCGACGCGGACTACCTCGTTCTCGCCACCGGGACCGCCTATCCCTTCCCGGCGAAGTTCATCGAGTCCGACGTGGCGGTCGCAAAGGCGCGTCTGGCACGCCTTCGCGAGTCGCTGCGGGGGGCGCGGGCCGTCATGATCGTCGGTGCCGGACCGGTCGGCCTTGAGCTGGCAGGCGAGCTGCCCTCCGCGTTCCCTGCGCTCGAGCTGACGATCGTGGACCGAGCCCAGGATGTGCTTACCACGGGCGACTACCTTCCTCAGCTGCGCAGCGCGATACGTTCCCAGCTCGAAGACCGGGGTGTGGTCTTCGAGCTGGGCTCGCAGTTGGGCTACCTTCTTCCGGTCGACGTCGGTGTTCTCGCGCCGTTCACGGTGCACACGCGAGCGGGCCGCAGGATCGACGCGGACATGTGGTTCCGGTGCTGCGGGAACACGGCCGTCACCGACTACCTCGTCGGCGACCTCGCAAGTGCGCGCCAGCCCGACGGGCGCATCGCCGTCGCTCCCACGCTCAGCATCCCAGGCTTCCCGACGGTCTTTGCGATCGGTGACATCACGGACATCCCGGAGACCAAGCGAGCATCGGCCGCGATCGCCCATGCGCACGTCGCGGCAGCAAACATCCGGGCCCTCATCGACGGCCGGGAGCCGAGCGCGATCAAGGGGGCCGACCTCTACAGCACCGCCATGGCGGAGCTCTTCGGCAGGGTGCCGGGTGCCGCCGCCTGACGGTCGACCGACCGACACCGAACGACACCGACCGACACCGACCGACACCGACCGACGGAGCCAGCCGCAGGACGACGATCGACCAGCCTGGAACGGGCCGCAGACGCCGACGAGGAGGTGTCGATGTGACGAATGGCGCTGTTGTCCATGTCCATCGGGACTATGACAGCGACCCCCGACCGAGGGGGCGGTCTACCTGGTCGAGCGGCTGTGGCCGCGCGGGCTGCGTCGCGACCAGGTCGTCATGGACGGGTGGCTCAAGGAGGTGGCGCCCTCGACCGAGCTGCGCCGGTGGTTCGCCGATGATCCCGCCAAGTGGCACGAGTTCTGCCGTCGGTACACGGCCGAGCTCGACGCGAACCCGCAAGCGTGGCGACCGCTGCGGGACTCCACGGGCGACGTCACGCTGCTGTACAGCGCCCGGGACGGGGAGCGCAACAGTGCCGTGGCGCTGCGCGTGCACCTCCTTGCCCAGCGAGCCGGGTCGACCAGTGCCACCAGTTGATGCAACGAGACGTGTTTCAACGGTGCATGCGGCGGACAATGGCGGAGTGAAAGAGGTGAGCCTGATCGATGCGGCGCCCCCGCAGGTGGTCGGCCGACGCCGCGAGGCGCTGGACGCCTGCACGGAGCCGCCCAGCCGCTTCCCGCAGCCGAGGTCGCCCGTCGGACCGGGCTGCAGTTCAGCACGGCGCGGTTCCACCTCGACGCGCTCGCCGCCGACGGGCTCGTCGACCGCACCACCGAAGAGCGCTCGACACCCGGACGTCGGCGGATCCTCTACACGGTGCGCGCCGACGCCTCGGGTCCACGCGGCTACGGACTCCTGGCTGAGATGCTCACCGACCTCGTCACCACGGCAGGCGTTCCGGAGTCCTCGCCGATTGAGACAGGACGTGCCTGGGGGCGATACCTGGTCCGCCGACCTGCATCACCCGAACGATGCGACGCCGAGACCGCGATCGCTCCGCTGGTTCGGATGCTCGACGTGATGGGCTTTCAGCCGCAGGAGAGCTCCGACGCAGACCGGACGAACCTGCACCTGCGGCACTGCCCCTTCCGCGAGGTCGCCCTGCGCCACCCCGAGGTGGTGTGCGCGATCCACCTCGGGATCATGCAAGGCGCACTCGCGGACCGGCACGGGCCCCTGGAGATCGACAGCCTGGATCCATTCGTGACACCGCACGTGTGCGTCGCCCGCCTGCGACCGACCGCCGCCTGAACCCCGACCCGACAAGCCTGAGGAAGCTCTGCCATGACCTACGTGATCGCCCAGCCATGCGTCGACGTCAAGGACTGGGCGTGCGTCCAGGAGTGCCCGGTCGACTGCATCTACGAGGGTGAACGCACGCTCTACATCCATCCCGACGAGTGCGTCGACTGCGGGGCCTGTGAGCCGGTGTGCCCCGTCGAGGCGATCTTCTACGAGGACGACCTGCCCGACCACTGGGCGCCGTACCTCGCGGACAACGCGGCGTTCTTCTCCGACGTGCTGCCGGGTCGCGAGGAACCGCTCGGCTCGCCCGGGGGTGCGGGCCGGCTCGGGGTGGTCGACGCCGACACGCCGATGGTCGCGGGCCTGCCGGTCCAGGTGCAGGCATGAGCGACGACGCGGCGCGCGGCAGCACACGCGGTCCGGTCGCGGATCGAGCAGGTCACGCGACTCGTGGCGCTGTGGGAGACGGTGCGCGAGCAGTGAGCGCACCGGCGTCAGGTCTCGCGCACCCGGTCCCGCGCGTCGGCGAGGTCGCCGTGATCGTCGACGTCGGTCGCCTCGACGACGCTCAGCCGGACCCGCGCGGCGCGGAGGCCGGACGTGACCTGGCGCATCGACAGGCCATCGGCGGGTGTCGTCAGCCGGGCGCGCAGCACCGGCGCCCGGTACGCCGCGAGCAGGGGCTGGTCGCAATCCTCCGCGTCCACGCCCCAGGCGACCTCGACGGCCGGATCGGCGGCGAGGGCGGCCACCAGGCGAGGAACCGCCCGTGCGGCGAACGGTTGGTCTCCGGCGATCACGACCACGACGTCGACGCCGGTGAGGTGACGCAGGCCGGCCGCGAGCGCCGCGGCGGGACCGCCGCCGGGCGGCTCCTCTCGGCACCACGTCACGTCGACCCCGGTGGCCGCGACGTCGTCGAGCCGCGGGCCGACGACCACCACGGGGAACCCGCGGAGGTCGCCTACCAGGCGCGCCACGATCGAGCGGTCGCCGACCTGCAGGGCGGGCTTCGACACGCCGCCCAGGCGTCGCGCCGTGCCACCGGCGGGGATCACGACGCCCACCGTGGGGGTCGGGCGAGGATCGTCGCCGGGTGCCGCGGGCGGCAACGCCTCGCCCGAGTCGGCTGCGGGGTCCATGGCGACCATCGTGGCACGGCGCCCGGCGGCCTCCAGGCGAGTGGCCTCACCGGGGCGCGCAGCCGCGACGAGAGGCACCCGTGAGGAGCGTCGACGCGTATCTCGCCGCGATCCTGGACGGTGTCGGACCGCTGCCACCGGAGACGGTCGGGCTGGACGACGCGCTCGGCGCGGTGCTCGCGCAGGACCTGCGCGCCGAGATCGACCTGCCGGTGTTCACCAGCTCGGCGATGGACGGGTACGCCGTCCGGTGCGCCGACCTCGAGCACGCGAGCGACCTCGACCCGGTCACCCTCCCCGTGACGGGCGACGTCGGTGCCGGCACGGTCGCACCGGCCGTGGTGCCCGGTGCGGCGGTGCGCGTGATGACGGGCGCACCCGTGCCGGCGGGGGCCGACGCCGTGGTCCCGGTCGAGTGGACCGACGGCGGCGAGCAGACGGTGACGATCTCGCGCCGTCCCGCGCCGTCCGCGAACATCCGCCCGCAGGGCGAGGACGTGTCCCGCGGGTCGGTCGTGCTCCGCGCGGGCGCGGTCGTCGACCCGGCTGCCATCGCCCTGATCGCCGCGATCGGTGCGAGCAGCGTCACGGTGCACCGTCGGCCGCAGGTCCTGATCCTCTCCACCGGCTCCGAGCTGGTCGCCCCGGGATCCGTGCTCGGGCCGGCGCAGATCTTCGACGCCAACTCGGCGATGCTCGTGGCCGCCGTCCGCCAGGTCGGTGGCGAGCCCCGGCAGCTCAGCGCCGTGCGCGACGACCCCGACGCGCTGGTGCGACTGCTGCTCGGAGCGCTCGACGGGGTCGACCTGGTGCTGACGAGCGGCGGGATCAGCGTCGGCGCGTACGACGTCGTGAAGGAGGCCCTCGGCCCGCTCGGCACGGTCACCTTCGACCGGGTCGCGATGCAGCCCGGCAAGCCGCAGGGTCACGGGGTGCTCGGCCCGGACCGCGTCCCGGTCCTCACGCTGCCCGGCAACCCGGTGAGCGCGTTCGTCTCCTTCCAGGTGTTCGCCCGCCCGGTGCTCCGGCGGCTGCAGGGACACCCGGACGTCAGCAGCCCGACTGGGCGCGCCCGCGCGGGCGAACGCGCTGGCGGTCGTGCCCGAGCACGTGACGCGGCTGGACGCCGGAGACGAGATCGAGGTGATGGTGTCCCATGCGCACCTGTGGTGAGCAGCGCGCGTGTCGTGCGCTGCGTCCCTCTGGTGAACGGCACGACCGGCGGGCGGCGTCGTGCGGTCCGCGTGCCGGCGCCGGCGGGCCGGTCGAGGCGCACCGGCCTAGGCTGTCCCGATGACGACTCCTGCGCACGGCGCCACGGAGCTCGGTCCGGTCCGCGTGCCCGCCCGGCTCGTCGTCCGCGCCGAGGTGACCGAGACGGCGATCGACCCGGCGCGGCACGCGGTCGAGGTCGACCGCCTGCAGGCTGGGGCCGTTGTGACGTTCTCGGGAGTGGTGCGCGACCACGACGACGGCCGCTCGGTGGATCGCATCGCGTACGTGGCGCACCCGGACGCGGCGGACGTCCTGTCGCGCATCGCCCAGGACGTCGCCGCCCGGACCGAGGTCGAGGCGCTTGCGGTGTCCCACCGGGTCGGCGAGCTCGGGATCGGCGAGTGCGCGCTGGCCGTCGCGGTCTCCGCAGCGCACCGCGCCGAGGCGTTCGCCGCAGCGGCGCTCCTGGTCGACGAGGTCAAGCGGCTCCTACCGGTCTGGAAGCGTCAGGTCTTCACGGACGGGACGGACGAGTGGGTCGGATGCGCGTAGCACCGGAGACACCGCGCGACCGCGCCGTCGTCGACCCGGTCCTCGTCGACCCGGTGCGCGTCGACGCAGTGCGCGTCGAGCGGGTGCCCGTCGACACAGTCCTCGTCGACACCCGGGGGCGTGCGATGCGTGACCTGCGGATCTCGGTGACCGACCGGTGCACGTTCCGCTGCGTGTACTGCATGCCGAAGGACGTCTACGGTCGGGGCCACGCGTTCCTGCCGAGGTCCGACGTGCTGACGTTCGAGGAGATCACGCGGGTTGCCCGTGTCGCGGTGGCCCACGGGATCGAGAAGATCCGGCTCACCGGGGGAGAGCCGTTGCTCCGCAGAGACCTTCCCGTGCTGGTCGCGCAGCTGAGCGCCCTGACGACCCCGTCGGGCGGTCCGGTCGACCTCGCCCTGACCACGAACGGGGCCCTCCTCGCCCGGCAGGCCGCGCGCCTGCACGAGGCCGGGCTCCGTCGCGTGACCGTCTCCCTGGACTCCCTCGACGACGCGACCTTCATGGCGATGAACGACGTGGGCTTCCCGGTCGCGAAGGTCCTCCGCGGCATCGAGGCGGCGCAGGAGGCCGGCCTCGGACCCGTCAAGGTCAACATGGTCGTCAAGCGTGGGCACAACGACCACGACATCGTCCCGATGGCACGCCACTTCGCCGGGACGGGCGTCGTGCTGCGGTTCATCGAGTACATGGACGTCGGCACCACCAACGGCTGGCGCCTGGAGCACGTCGTCCCGTCCGCCGAGGTGGTCGAGCGGATCGACGCCGCGATGCCGCTCGAGCCCGTCCCGCCGCAGTACCCCGGGGAGACCTCCGCGCGGTGGCGCTTCCGGGACGGTGGCGGGGAGATCGGCGTGATCTCCTCGGTGACGCAGGCCTTCTGCCACGCGTGCACGCGGGCCCGGATCTCCACCGACGGCACGCTCTTCACCTGCCTGTTCGCCACCGGCGGCCACGACCTGCGCGGACTGATCCGCGGTGGTGCCTCCGACGCCGAGCTCGCGGACGCGATGGCGGCGATCTGGCGCGGCCGCGCCGACCGGTACTCCGAGGCGCGCGGCGCGGCGGAACCGCTCGCCGCACACGGTCACCGGATCGAGATGTCCTACATCGGCGGGTAGCGGGTCGGCGTGCGCGAGGAGCGGGTCCGGCGCCAGGGGCTCCGTGACGGCGTCCGCCCCGGACTCGTGGAACCGGTCGTGGAAGAACCCCGGCGCGAGCAGGTACGACGCTGATGCCGCTCACCGAAATTCCCCGGTGGTGCTCATCGAATTTCCCCACCTGGTGAGGGTGTCAGGTTAGGAGTCGCCGTCGAGGTTCAGGACGACGGATCGGTGCAGGAGCCGGTCGAGCATCGCTGCGGCCACGGTGGTGGCCCCCACCGTCAGCACCAGTCGTCGACGACCCGGAGACCGCCGGGCAGCCGGGGACGGCGTGAGGAACTCGTTGAGCAGTCGGGCGACGTCGGCGCGCTGCTGCACGCTCCACCCTCGGACGTCCTCGTGCGTGGGGACCGGTGATTCTGTTGCCCTCATGGGACCTCCTGGCACACGTGAAACGGCGTCCGCTTCCCTG
>JAJYCD010000018.1 GCA_021778635.1 Actinomycetes bacterium | reverse complement strand
CGATCACCCCCTGTGCAGTTGTCAACTGCACGCCCTGCCCCGTGGGGCTGCGCGTGCGCTGTCAGTCTACGGCGTCAACGCCGCGCGGCCTCCGGGAATTCCTCCCGGCCCGCACGGCGGCCACCCGCGCGAGACGGTCGCCCCGCCAGACGCGCCCCCGGTGGCGACCCCGGCGCGCCGAGAGCACGCTGAGGACATGGACGAGCTCCTGGAACTGCACCGCGTCAACGCCGACCGATTCACCGGCCTGGTCTCGCACATCGCTGACAAGTGGGACCTGCCCACCCCGTGCGACGAGTGGTCGGTCCGCGACCTCGTGAACCATCTGACCGCGGAGCAGCTGTGGGCGCCTCGACTGCTCGCCGGTCACACCGTTGCCGAGGTCGGCGACGCCTTCGACGGGGACGTGCTGGGCGACGACCCGGTCGCGAGCTGGCGCTCCGCCATGAGCGCGGCCCTTGAGGCCTTCGCCGCCGACGGCGCCGTCACGCGGACCGTGAGCCTGTCACGTGGGCCGACGCCGGCCCACGAGTACCTCGAGGAGATGGTCATGGACCTCGCGATCCACGGCTGGGACCTCGCGCACGCGCTCGGCGTCGACGACGCCATCGATCCGGCGACGGTCGACCGTCTTCTCGTCGCGCTCAGCAACAGCGGGGGCTCCCTCGGCCCGAACGCGTACTTCAAGGCGCCGCTCCCGACGACCGAGGACGACGACGAGCAGACGCGACTCCTGGCACTGTTCGGCCGCCGCGCGTGACTCACGACGAGCAACGGCATTCGGTGACAGCCGCCGACCCGCTACCAGCCGCCGACCCCGCCGCCGCCTCCCCCGCCGCCTGAGAACCCGCCGCCGCCGAAGCCCGACCCACCAGACGAGCCGGGTGTCGGTGCGGCGATCGACTCCGTGGCCAGGTTCGTGAACGTGTCGAGGTTGCTGCCGAAGGCCGCGTACGACACCCAGAACATCCCGGTGTGGAAACCCGCGCCGCCGTACCAGACCGGCTCGGCCACGGCGTAACCCTGCGCAGCGAGCTCGCCGAACACCCGGGCCCAGCGCTCGGCCACACCGAACACGATCGCGTAGGGCAGGTACCTGCTGAACAGGTCCTCGCCCTCCTCGAACCGGATCTGGTTGGCCTCCGCCGTGGTGAGGTACCGCTGGAACCCGAAGGCCTGCGCGAGGACCGCAGTCCCGGCCGGGGTCCGCGCCGGCGCCGCCTTGGCGACGACGACCATGACGAGACCCACGACGACGAGAGCCCCCGGCACGAGCGAGATGCCCTTGACGTCGAACACGTTCGCGAACGCGAACGCCCCGAACAGCCCGAAGAACGCGAGGATCGCCCCACCGACCTGCCAGCGGCTCCGCACGCTCGCCGGGTTGGCGGAGAACCACCGGTTGTCGGTGACGTCCTCGTAGAGAAGCGTCTGCACCTTGCTCATCGACGACGCGAATGTCGTCTTCAGGTCGCTGAGGGCGACCTGCTCGCGTCCGGTGAAGATGTAGCCGAGCAGTGCCGACTCGAACGATTTCAGCTCGGGGCCGGCCTCACGCAGCTGGCTCAAGGTCCAGTCGGTCGGCTTGCGCCCGGCCTTCTTCGGCGGGACCTCGTCGATGCGCAGGTACCCGCGCACCGCCAGGTCGATGATCGTCGCCGTGACGTCCTTGGGGTCGGCGACCTCGTCGAGCAGCGTCCCGACCTCGCCCGGGCTGACCCCGGGCGGGGGCGCGAACTGCACCGCGACGGGGGTGCGCTTGTCGCGGTAGCCGAGCTGCTGTTCCTGCCCCGGCGCGGGCGCGAGGCCCGGCGTGAGGCCCAGGTACTGCCGGTCGCGCCCGGTCCGTCGCACCCGTCGCACCACGATCGCCGTGCCGACGCCGACGATCAGCAACGCGAGCACCCCCGTGACGATCGTCGGCGTGACGGGATCGAGGGGACTGGGCGTGTCGATGATCAGGGCCTTCGCCCCCGTGAAGGCCGATGCCGGGTAGTGCACGGCGACCGTCAGCCCGTTCCCCGGATCCAGCGTCTGCTGCGTGAAGGTCGCGGTTCCGTCGGAGCTCACCGCGCCGGCGTCGCAGGGTGTCGTGCTGTTCGTCGGGCCGCTGAAGCAGGTGGCGCCGTCGGCCGCCACCGGACCGACCACCGTCACCGCGACCCCGGAGATCGGGACGGAACCGGCGTCGCCACCCACGACGTTCCAGTAGAACTCGGCGTGGTCGGGGAACGGGTTCACCACCGAACCGATCGTGTAGGTGATGTGGTAGCTCTGGACGCCCGAGATCCCACCTTGGCTCGCATCACCGATCTTCACCGTCAACCAGCCGTTGCTGGTGTCCGTGTTGACGCCGGCCGGCGCACCCGTCGAGCTCGATGCGGTGATGTCGGTGACCGGGTACGAGCGCACGTGCGCGCTGTCACCGCTGATCGCCTGCTGCACCGGGATCGAGATCGTCGGGCCGTGCCCCGGGTCGCCACCGAAGTCGAAGTCCAGGTCGATCGCCACGTGAGCATCGCCGCCGGACGTCAACGTGTACGTCAGGGCGTAGCGCGTGACGTGCCGACCGCCGGTGTCCGACGCCCGGACGGCGGCCACCGCCGTCGAGGCGAGGCCGCCCCAGGCCACGAGAAGCCCGACGAGGACGACGAGGACGGCCGAGCGACGACGTGCACGGGTGTCACGCACGGCCACACCACTCACCGGTCTCTCTTGGATCGCATGGCCCGCTGGGCCTCGAGGTTGTCCTGCCGCTCGCGCAGGGTCTGGCGCTTGTCGTACTCGCGCTTGCCGCGGGCGAGCGCGATCTCCACCTTCGCGTACCCGTCCTGGAAGTACAGGGACAACGGGATGATCGTCAGGCCCTTCTCGTGCGACCTCTGGCCCAGGCGTTCGATCTCGATGCGATGCAGCAGGAGCTTGCGCTTGCGACGCGGCGCGTGGTTCGTCCACGTCCCCTGGGCGTACTCGGGGATGTGCACCCCCTGCAACCACGCCTCGCCGCCCTCGACCTCGCAGAACCCGTCGACCAGCGACGCGCGCCCGGCGCGCAAGGCCTTGACCTCGGTACCGCTCAGCACGATCCCCGCCTGGAAGACGTCCTCGATCGTGTAGTCGTGGCGCGCCTTCCGGTTGGTGGCCACGATCGTGCGGCCCTGCTCCTTGGCCACCACGCACCTTCTCTCGTCTCACACTCGTCGCAGCGCGCCACCGGATGGGAGTGGCGGCCGCCGCCCCAGGGTAGAGGACACCGTGGTGCGCACGCTCACGGATTGCGGCGTTCGCTCAGCCGAGGCCGAGCAGCGGCTCCGGGTTCACGACGGCGCCGTTGACGTACGCCTCGAAGTGCAGGTGGCACCCGGTGGACACGCCACCCGTCATGCCGGCGTATCCCACGAGCTGACCCTGCGTCACGGACTGACCAGCGCGGACCACCACCGTGTTCATGTGGTTGTAGCTGCTCATGAGCGAGCTGTTGTTGACGTAGCCGTGGTTGATCATCACCTGGTTGCCGTAGCCGTTGACCCACTTCGCCCACTCCACGGTCCCGGCACGCCCGGCGTAGATCGGGGTGTTGCAGTAGGCGCGAAGGTCGACGCCCGCATGCAGCCGGTAGATCTTGAGGATCGGCTGAAGCCGCCAGCCGTAGGGCGAGGTGACGAACATCGGGTTCGTGGACGTCGGGTTGGCGAACACCGCGCCGTTGATCGGCCCGTGCACCCCGGCCGCGGCCCGCGCCGCGTTCTGCTTGGCGATGATGTCGTTGAGGGACGCGGAGAGCGCCGCCGCTTCGGCGTCGAGCTGGGCCTGCTGAGCCTGCTCGGCGGCGAGCTGGTCGGCCATGACCTGCTTGCTCGCCGTCTGCTGCGCGATCAGGGTGGCGATCTCCGCCGTGCGTTCCTGCGCGTGCGCTCGAGCCTGGTCGGCCTCGACGACCTTCGCGTCGGCCTCGGCCTTGAGCTCGGTGACACGGCCGCGCACGGCCGACAGGCGCGCCTGGTTGTTGCGGTTGTCGGCCTGCACCTGCTGCAGCCCGGCGAGCGACTGGGCCTGCGCCCGCAGCGCGCTCGACACCGCCCCGTACGTCGCGATGAACTCGTCCGTGCTCTGCGCGCCGAGCGCGACCCCGAGGCTAGAGATCTCTCCACCGCCGCGGTACGCCTGCCGAGCCATCTCCCCGAGCGCATTGCGGACGGCAGTGCTCCGGACCGTGTCGGCCTGGATCGTCTGGTTGATCGCGGTCTCCTGGTCGCGCGCGTCCTGGAGTCGACCGGCGATGATCGCCGCCTCACGCTGGGCCGACGCGAGGTCGTCCTGTGCCGCGGCGAGCTCGGCCTGTGCCTGCGGAAGACGAAGCTCGGTCTGCTGCAGGTCGAGCGCGGCCTGGGCGAGCGCGGCGTTGGTGTTCTCCAGCGACGACGCGAGCTGGTCCCGCGCCGCCTTGTTCGCGGCTGCCTGCTGCCGGTTCTGGGCGACCTGGTTGTCGTAGCTGTCGGCCTGAGCCGACGGCGCCGCACCGCTGAGCACGGTGAGGAAGGCGAGCACGACGACGAGCAGGCCTGTCCGACGGCTCTGCCTCGTCACGGTTCTCATGGCTCAGACCTTCGTGTAGCGCCGGAGGGTGACCAACGAGGAGATCGCCGCGAGCAGGATCGCCGCCCCGACGATGAACGGCGCGACCAGCCAGACCTGACGCTCGGTGATGAAGTTGATCGACGTGACGGACGAGCTCAGCCAGTCGATCACGAGGTACCTGACCCCGAGCCAGAGTCCACCGACCGCCAGCGCCGCGCCGAGCGTCGCGGCGATCGCGCCCTCCAGCATGAAGGGAAGCTGGATGAACAGGTTCGAGGCGCCGACCAACCGCATGATGCCCGTCTCACGGCGTCGGCTCATCGCCGACAGGCGGATCGTCGTGGTGATGAGCAGCACCGCGGCCAGCAGCATCACCGCAGCGAGACCCGCCGAGAGCATCGTGGCGCGGTTCAGCACGAGGAACAGCGAGTCGAAGATCTTGCGCTGGTCCTGGACCTCGTCGATGCCTTGCCGTCCGGTGAGGACGTCGGCGACGACCTGGTACTTCGCCGGGTCCGTCAGCTTGATCCGGAACGAGGAGTTCATGTCGTCGACCGTGATGGATGACGCCCACCACTGATCGGCGAACATCTTCTGGAACGAGACGAACGCCTGCTGCTTGGACTCGTAGTAGACCTTCTGGATGTACGGCTTCACGTCCGGCGAGTCGAGCTCCGCCTGGATCGCGGCCTTCTGGGCGTCGGTGACCTCACCGTCCGCGCACGTCGGCTTCTGCGACCCGGCGGCGCACAGGAAGACCGACACCTCGACCTTGCCGTACCAGTCGTCCTTCATCTGCGAGATCTGGAGCTGGAGCAGTGCCGCGCTGCCCACGAAGGTGAGCGACACGAACGTCACGAGAATCACCGAGATCGTCATCGACAGGTTGCGTCGGAGGCCGATGCCGATCTCGGAAAGGATGAACTGAGCTCTCACGCTGCGCCCTCTGCCTTCTCAGCGCGCCGAGCCGTACACGCCACGGGACTGGTCGCGAACCATCGCCCCGGCGGACAGCTCGACGACGCGCTTGCGCATCTGGTCGACGATCTCGTCGTCGTGGGTCGCCATCACGACGGTGGTTCCCGTGCGGTTGATCCGGTCGAGCAGCCGCATGATGCCCAGGGACGTCGTCGGGTCGAGGTTCCCGGTCGGCTCGTCGCACAGCAGGATCGGCGGCCGGTTCACGAACGCACGAGCGATCGCCACGCGCTGCTGCTCTCCCCCGGACAGCTCGTGCGGTCGGCGCTTCTCCTTGCCTGCGAGGCCGACCATCTCCAGGACGTCCGGCACGGTCGTCATGATGTGGTGGCGCGGCTTTCCGATCACCTGCAGCGCGAACGCGACGTTCTCGTACACGGACTTGTTCGGCAGCAGACGGAAGTCCTGGAAGACGGCGCCGATCTGGCGCCGCATCTGCGGAACCTTCCATGCCGACAGCGTCGTCATGTCCTTGCCCGCGACGAAGACCTTGCCCTCGGACGGCCGTTCCTCGCGCAGCACCAGGCGCAGGAACGTCGACTTGCCCGAGCCGGAGGCACCGACCAGGAACACGAACTCGCCCCGCTCGACCTCCATGGAGATCGAGTCCAAGGCCGGTCTCGCGCCGCGCGCGTAGACCTTGCTGACGTTCTCGAAGCGGATCACAAGCTCGCAGGCCAGTCTCGGGGACGGGGGAAGGGACCTACCTGGCCGTCGTCGAGCCTAGGCAGACCGTCTGTCGCGATCCGGTCAGACACGCCGCAACGGCTCCTGTGAGGCGGTCCGCACCGGGGTTCCGTGGCAAATGTCCGGTTGCCGGCCGTCGTACCGTCGCCGCGCCGGGGCCGCGCTGAGGCCCGCGCCGGCCTCGCCCGCCGAGCCGATCAGTTCTGCTGCCCGCGCCGCCAGCGGATGCCGGCCTCGATGAACCCGTCGATGTCGCCGTCGAACACCGCTGCGGTGTTGCCGACCTCGTACTCGGTGCGGAGGTCCTTGACCATCTGGTAGGGGTGCAGCACGTAGGAGCGCATCTGGTCGCCCCAGCTGGCCTTGATGTCGCCGGCGAGCGCCTTCTTGGCGGCGTTCTCCTCGGCCTGGCGCTGCAGGAGCAGACGCGACTGCAGCACCCGCAGTGCCGCGGCGCGGTTCTGGATCTGGGACTTCTCGTTCTGCATCGACACAACGATCCCGGTCGGGATGTGTGTCAACCGGACCGCGGAGTCGGTCGTGTTGACCGACTGGCCACCGGGTCCCGACGAGCGGAACACGTCGACGCGGATCTCGTTCTCCGGGATCTCGACGCTGTCCGTCTGCTCGATCAGCGGGATCACCTCGACCGCGGCGAATGACGTCTGGCGGCGTCCTTGGTTGTCGAACGGCGAGATCCGCACGAGGCGGTGGGTGCCCGCCTCGACGGACAGGTTGCCGAACGCGTATGGCACCTTGACCTCGAAGGTCGCCGACTTCAGACCCGCCTCCTCCGCGTACGACGTGTCGAGGACGGCCGTCGGGTACCCGTGCCGCTCGGCCCATCGCAGGTACATGCGCATGAGCATCTCGGCGAAGTCGGCGGCATCGACGCCACCGGCCCCGGATCGAATGGTCACGACCGCCTCGCGCTTGTCGTACTCGCCGGAGAGCAGGGTCCGGACCTCCAGCTCGCCGAGGTCCTTGCGGATCGAGACGAGCTCGGTCTCGGCCTCGGCGAGGGTCTCGGCGTCGTCGGCCCCCTCACCCTCGGTCGCCATCTCGACGAGCGTCTCGAGGTCGTCGATGCGACTCGTGAACGTGGCGACGCGGTCGAGCTCGGCTTGAGCGTGAGACAGCGCGGAGGTCACGGCCTGCGCCGCGTCGGGATCGTCCCAGAGGTCCGGTGCGGACGCCTTCTCCGAGAGCTCGGCGATCTGGGCGGTCAGGGCCTCGGGGTCGGTGACCTTGCGGATCGTGTCCAAGGTGCCGCGCAGGGCGCGGATCTCGCTCGGGAAGTCGGTGGCTGCCACGAGGGTCCAGGTTACGCGAGTCGGACCGGGACGACGTCACCAGGCGCGAGCCGACGACTCGACCCGGAGCGCTATCCCATCCGACCAGGGGGCGGTCACCCAGCTGACGATCGCCGGGCGGGCCAGTGCGCCGAGGGCGACCTCGGCCGTCCGTCCGTCGCTGGACGCCGACGCCCGCACGGTGAGTCCGTCGAAACCCGCAGCGGCGTCGGGGTTGTCCCGCAGGTACCTGTCGACGGCGCGGTCGACGTCCCGGTCCGTGAGCGAGATGGCGGCGCCAGCGAGCGGCGCAGGAGCTCGGTCGACGTAGACGGTCGACGGCTCGAGCTCGTCCGCTGCCTCGAGAGCGAGAGCGTCCGCGAGCGCGAGCAGCCGTTTGCGCTCGAGGTGGATGCCCGTCGCTGACACGACTGCCGTGACGAGGAGCAGGGCGAGCATCGTGAAGACGATCGCGAGCAGGGTCACCTGTCCGTCGTCGTTGCGCGCGCGCCTCACGGCCGCCCCGCGAACGCGTCGACGGGCGCGACGTGCCGCGCGACGACCGGGACGCGCAGCGGGACGACGCCGCGCACGAACTCCGGCACGAAGGGGAGGTCGACATCGAACGCCACGATCGTCTCGATGTCGCTGCCCGGTTGGAGGCAGGGCTCCGTCGAGCAGGTCAGCGTCAGCGCGCTCGCGGGGTCGACGTCGCCGAAGCCTTGGTCGTCGAGGGCGATGTCCACCGACGCGGTCGCTCTCCCGACCGCGTCCTCGAGCCGAGATGCGGTCGCTGCGGTCCGCCCCGCTTCCCGGGCGGCACCCTCGGCAGCGAAGGTCGCGGCCTGGATCCGACCGAGGACGAGCGCGAGGTACACCACGGGGACGAGAAGCAGCAGGGCCGCAGCGAGGAACTCGACGATCGCGTTGCCGTCGTCAGAGGACTGCGGCCGTGCTCGCGCAGGGCACCGCACCGCGGAGCGCGCGCTCACGGGGACTCCTCGAGCGCATGACCGGTGACCGTCATGGTCCCGGAGGGCCCGATCAGCCCGATGACCGGCACCGGGGCGATCACCTCGACCTCGATCACGCGGACCCCGTCGAGGACGAGCTCCCGCGAGGAGACCGTCTCGGCGAACCGCGGCGCGAGCGTCATCGCGATCAGCTCGCGCGCCCGGTCGACGCCGTCAGCAGGCGATCGGTCGGCCGTGGCGGCGAATCTCGCCCCCTCCGCTGCGCAGTCCACGAGCGTGTTGCGTACGTGCAGGGCGAGCGTCAGCTGGAGAACAGCCGCGAAGAGCAGCGTGAGGAGGCCACCGACGAGAGCGAAGTCGACGATCGCGGACCCGCGGTCTCGCGGCCCGCC
This sequence comes from Actinomycetes bacterium, assembly GCA_021778635.1. Taxonomy (GTDB): domain Bacteria; phylum Actinomycetota; class Actinomycetes; order Actinomycetales; family Cellulomonadaceae; genus JAJDFX01. The sequence continues at coordinate 33,732 of JAJYCD010000018.1, read as the reverse complement.
TGGTCGGGGCTCCGCCGCTGCGGATCGGCGCACGTCGTGCCACGTGCCGACGGCGTCACGGCAGCCGACATGGCCGTCGACGAACCCGATCCGTTCGTCGTCGGGCCGGTGCCGCGGGACGATGCCGCGGCGATCGGGAGGCGTCGCGTCGGTGCCCGTCCGCGCGAGGCGCAGAGCTCGCACCACGGGACCCTGCATCACGACATCGCGCGTCGAGAGACCCTGCGACGAGAGAGACCGCATCACGAGATGCCGCGACATCAAGGGTGGCTGCCGGTGACCTGCGCGATCGCGCTCTCGAAGACGCTCACCAGCGCCGGTCCTGCGATCGCCCAGAGCGCGATCACCAACCCCGCCGTCATGAGCGTGACGAGGACCCAGCCAGGTACGTCACCCCGATCGGAGTCCAGCAAGCCCCCCGCGGCGACCCTCTCTGCGGCTCCGCCTCGCGACCTCGGCGTCGCGTCGGAGCGTCGCCACAGCGATCGCCGGCCGATGCGGCGGCGGACCTCCGTACGGCCGTTCTCTCGACACCTCAAGCCGCTGCTCCCTGCCATCGTGTGATTCCCTCTTCCTCGTCGTGGCCCTGAGTCGTTCTCGGGGTCGTGGTCGGCCTAGGCGCGCAGACTCAGTACCGCCAGACTCGGGAAGACGGCGAACACGACGGTGACCGGGAGGATCAGGAAGACCACCGGGACCATCATCGCCACCTCCTTGCGCCCACCGGTCTCGATCAACGCTCGTCTGGCGGCCTCGCGCACATCCTGGGCTTGCGCCCTCAGGACGTCTGCCAGAGGCGTCCCGCGCTCCACCGCGATCGCGACGCCCTCGGCGAAGCGCGTCAGGGCGGGGACCTCGGTGCGATCGGCAAGGCCCTCGAGGGCCACCGTCAGCGGCGTTCCCGATCGCGCATCCGCGAGTGTCCGGGACAGCTCACCAGCAGTCTCGCCACGAGTTGCCGCGACAACCCGCTCCAGTGCGGCGACCGGCCCTTCGCCCGCCCCGACGGCGAGCGCAAGGAGCTCGGCGACGGTCGGCAGCTCGGCGAGGATCCTCGCCTCGCGCTCCCGGATCTCGCGCGTGAGCGCCTGATCCCGGGCCAGCACCGCTGACGCACCGCAGACCCCGACCAGTCCGAGGAGCGCGACCGGCGACGTCCCCCGGGCCGCGGCAAGGATGAGCGCGAGCAGGAGCCCCAGGGCGAGACCGACCACGCCCCAGACCACCTGGGTCGCACGGAACTCCTCGACGGACTCCGGGTGCCCAGCGCGCTCGAGTCGGCGGCGCAGCTCGAGGGTCGGCGAACCGAACCGGGCAACGAGCCGGAGAGCGTCGGACATGACCGGAGCGACCAGCCTCTCGACGGTCGGGAACGGGGTGTGAACCGTTGCTGGCCGCAACAGCCGCGATCCGCGCGGCTGGACGCGCAGATAGGGTGCGAGACGCTCGTCGAGGGTGATGCGACGAGCCGCTGCTCGCCACCACACGAGCACGAGACCGATCCCTCCGAGGGCGCCGACGATCGCGCCGGCCGCCAGCGGACTCAACGCAGCACCCGAGGGTCGTCGGGCAGCCGGCCGAGCCGGATCATCAGGCGGTACGCGATCGCGCTGCCACATGCTCCGACGCCGAGCACCACGGCGCCGGCCACGGTGTTGTACGCCTCGGCCGCCTCCGGCCGGGTCCCGATCAACGCCAGGACGATCCAGGGAGCGGCGACCGCCAAGCGCGCGGCGTTGACGGTCCAGCTCTGGCGAGCCTCGAGCTCGCCTCTCGTGCGTGCGTCCTCACGCAAGAACAGTGCGAGGGTCCGCAACAAGCGGCCGAGGTCCGTGCCTCCGACGTCGCGCGTGATCCTGAGCGCCTCGACTAGGCGATCGGCGACCGGGTCGGCGAGTCGCGCCTTCAGATCGTCGAGGCAGTCGGCGAAACGACCCGTGGCGCGGTAGTCCTCGGCAAATGCGCGGAACTGGTCGCGAAGTGGAACAGGGCCTCTGTCGGCCAGCTGGGCCACGGCCTCAGGCAACGCGAGTCCCGCGCGCACCCCCGACGCGAGGTGGTCGACCACCTCGGGCCACACCTCACGGAGCTGATGACGGCGGCGGCGAGCGCGAGACCGGACGAAGCTCATCGGTGCCGTCGCGGCCATCATCGTGAAGCACGTCGCGATCGCTGGCGAGCGCGTCGCCCCGAGCGCGGCGACTCCGACGACCAGTCCGGCCGTTGTCGACGCGCCGACGAGCGCGGTCGGGGTCACCCCGACCACGCCCGCCTGGATCAGGACGTCCGCCGTGCGGTCCGACCACGGCGAGCGTCGAGCACGGCGGTGCGGCACCGCCGGCCAGCACGCCCACCACAGCGCGAACACTCCTGCGCCGAGAAGAAGTCCGACGACGGTTCCCATCGCGCGCCCTACACCTCGCCCCGGAGGAGTGCCGCCAGGTCGACGCCGATCGCCTCGAACCTCTCGGGGTGCGGCGGGTACCCGTCCCCTCGGACCAGCGCGTCGTCCCGACGGTGGAACAGGTCGGACGTCTCGACGATGCCGCCCTCGACGCGCCCGGGGACTCCCACGATCTCGCGGACCCGACGGTGCCCGTGCCGGTCGATGCCCAGATGGATCACGACGTCGATCGCCGAGGCGACGGTCGGCACGACGAACCTGTCTGAGACGTTCTCGCCCGCGAGGAGCGGCAGGGTGCACATCTTCGTGAGCGCCTCGCGCGCGCTGTTCGCGTGCAGCGTGCACATCCCCGGCACTCCGGCGTTGAGCGCCACCAGCAGGTCGAGCGCCTCGGCCTCCCGGACCTCGCCGATGAGGATGCGACTCGGCCGCATCCTCAGGGCCTCCTTGACCAGGCGCCGGAGCGGGATCTCACCCGTGCCCTCGAGACTCGGCTGACGGCACTGGAGAGCGACGACGTCCCGGTGCGCGAGGCGCAGCTCGAACACCTCCTCGCAGCTGACGACCCGTTCCCGAGCCGGGACGGAGCCCGCGAGTGCGTTCAGCAGCGTGGTCTTTCCCGACTGCGTCGAACCGGCGACAAGGATGTTGAGCCCGGCGATCACGGCCGCGCCGAGGAACCGCGCCGCATGCGGCGTCAACGAGCCGAGCGCGACGAGGTCGTCGAGATGGTGGGCCCGCACCACGTACTTGCGGATGTTGACGGCCCAGTGCCTGCGGGTGATGTCGGGGATCACGACGTGCAGCCGCTCGCCATCCGGCAGAGACGCATCCACGAACGGGCTCGACAGGTCGAGCCGACGCCCTGACGACTTGAGCATCTGCTCGACGAGGTCATGCACCTGCGCGTCGGTGAGGAGCGTGGTCGTCAGCTCGGCCTCACCTCGGCGCGCGACGAAGACCTTGGCGGGTCCGTTGATCCAGATCTCCTCGACCTCCTCGTCGTCGAGGTAGCGCTGAAGGGGGCCGAGGCCGGCCACGGCGTCCACGAGCTCCTTGACGACGCCGTCCGCGTCGGTCAGAGGAGGGACCACGCCGAGCGCCGACCGCTCGTCGTAGTCCGCGACGACGTCGTGCACCAACGTCCGCACGCCGCCGCGATCACGGACGGGGTCGATCCCCCGGCGCCGGATCAGCTCGCGCACCTCGGACTCGAGCATCGCCGCGCTGTCCATGTGCTCCCCGAACGTTCGCCTCCAGTGACCGGAACCCGACATTAGGGGACAGTCCAGACATCGCGCCGGCGTTTGTCCACAGAAGCGCCACAGTCGCCGCACAGCGCGGTACGGCGCGCGCCACCCGCGGATCGACGGCTCGGTCGGGTCAGAACGCCCGACCACCCCGCCGGTCCCACTACCGTATGAGCGTGACCACGCCCTCTCCGACCGGAGCCCAGCACCACCTCGTCCACGGCGACCAGCGCGCGACCGTCACGGAGGTCGGTGCCTCCCTGCGCGAGTACGCCGTGGGCGACCGCGACGTGATCGTCCCGTTCGACGTCGGTCAGCTTCCCCCGGCCAGCCACGGTGCCGTCCTGGTCCCCTGGCCGAACCGGCTCGGCGACGGGCGGTACGAGTGGGACGGCGCGACGTACCAGGTCCCCCTCACCGAGCCGGAGCGTCGCACCGCGCTTCACGGCCTCGCCGCCTGGGAACGGTGGGAACCGGTACCGGGCGTCGCCGAGCGGCCCGACAGCGTGACGCTCGGCCTGGATCTCGTGCCGATCAAGGGCTACCCGTTCCAGCTGCGCTGCGTGATCACGTACACGCTCGCGGTCGCCGGTCTGCATGTCCACCTCGCCACCACCAACATCGGCGATCACGCGGCCCCGTACGGTACCGGCTTCCACCCGTGGCTCTCGCCGGGGGGCGCCCGCGTCGACGACTGCTCGCTGCGCCTCGACGCCGCTCGCCGGGTGACGACCGACGACCGGCTGCTGCCCACGGGCACCGAGCCTGCGGGGGACCTCGACCTCCGCACCGCCCGGTCCCTCGCGGGCATCGTCCTGGACGACGCCTACGTCGACATCACCCGGGACGACGAGGGTCTCTCGTGGATCCGCCTCACGGCTCCGGACGGGCGGACGGCTGCGGTCTGGATGGACGACTCGATGGACACCTGGCAGGTCTGCACGGGCGACGGCATCCCGGGAGTGAACCGCAACGGGGTGGCCGCCGAGCCGATGACGTGCATCGCCGACGCGTTCCGCACCGGCGAGCGGCTGATCCGGCTCGAGCCGGGGCAGACGCACGAGGTCGTCTGGGGCGCGACTCTCCTCTGACGCCGGACCGGCCGAGGCGCGGCAACGCCGGCACCTCGGCCGGGTCGCCGCTCGTCTGATCGCCCCCGGCGTGCCCCGAGCGGCCCGTCAGCCGAGCCGCGCCGCGAGGTCCTGGACGCCCTTGGTGTACTCCCAGTGCCACGGCTCGTGCGGTCCGCTCCCGCCGCGCTTCGCCCAGTCCGGGTTCTGCCACCCGTAGACCGCGCCGTTCTCGTTCAGCCACTCCCACGGCGCACCCGAGGTCTCGTCGGAGCAGAGGTCGACCGCGAGGCCCCACCCGTGGTTGCTGGTACCGGGAACGGCCGCGAGTCCGCCCTTCTCGTACTTCAGCGTCTTCTGGCTCGCCAGGGTGCGGTAGCCGTCGGTCAGGCACAGGTCGGCACCGAACCGCGCCTTGAAGGCGACGTCCATCTCGGAGATCGCCACCGCCGCATCGGCCCGAAGCTGGTGCACACCGTCCCACAGCGTGCAGAGCTCTGCCGTGTCGAGCTGACCGTTCGCGCCGGTCGGCTCGACGTTCGGGTTGCAGCCGGGCAGCGCGGAGCGGTCCTGGGACCGGCTCGCGGCGATCTCGGCACGCGTGACGACCTGGTCGCCACCGACGAGCGCGAGAGGAGGCGTGGCGGTCACCTCACGCGACGCCAGGATCACCTGCAGCGTGCTCGGATACTCCATCGCCGTCGCACTGACACGCGAGAAGCCACCCACGAACGTGCCGTCGCCGGGCGCCACGTGGTGCGTGAGCGGGAGCCCGAGCGTGATGCCCCCAAGGGCCATCAGCACACCACCGCGCGCGAGCGCGCGTCCACGCACGGGGGCCGATGCGGCTCGGGCGTCCGTGCGGGACGGCCGGCGCGCACGTCGGGAGGGGACACCACCGGCCGCGCTGTGCGGCGAGTGCGACCCCACGACACCTCCGACCGATGAACCACGCACGAGCAGGACGCGGCTCCGCGGTGCCGTCGGCGCCTGTCCACGGACAACAGGACGGCGCCCAGCAGAGCGGAGCGGTTACGAAACCATAACGGACTCCGGGCGCCCAACCAACCTCCCCAAGGTCCCGGATCTCCGTCCGAGTGTCCGCACCCTGGGGCCCATGGTCAGGACGACCCACGCGATCCACCCGAACGGGTGATGGCGCTCTCCGCAGGTGCCCAGGTCAGGGCAGGTGGTCACGCTGCATCGAGTCACGCACCTCGCCGACGAGCTCCTCGAGGATGTCCTCCAGGAACACGATGCCGACGGTCGACCCGCCCTCGTCGACCCGGGCGAGGTGTGTCCCGGTGCGCTGCATCGCGACGAGCGTGTCCTCGACCTCCGCGTCCGGCGCGACGACCGCGAGCCCGCGGACCCGCCACGTCGGTACCGGCGCCGTGCGCTCGTCGCGGTCGGCGTACAGCACGTCCTTGACGTGCAGGTACCCCACCAGTGCCCCTGCCCCGTCGGCGACGGGGAACCGGCTGAACCCCGTGCGCGCCACGAGGCGCTCGACGGCGTCCGGCGTCGCGCCGGTACGCAGACGCACCAGGGCGGCCACCGGGACCATCACGTCGCGCGCCGTCCGGTCGGAGAACTCGATCGCACCCGCGACCAGTCCCTGCGAGTCGTCGAGGAGCCCTTCCGCGCGCGACCGCTCGACGATCGAGTGCACCTCGTCGGCCGTGAAGGCGGACGCGACCTCGTCCCTGAGCTCCACGCCGACCAGCTGCAGCGCACCGTTCGCGATCCAGTTCAGGACGCGGATGAGCGGTTCGACGACGCGCGCGACCCAGACCAACGGCGGCCCGAACCACAGCACTGCGCGATCCGGACCGGCGACGGCCAGGTTCTTCGGAACCATCTCGCCGAGCACCACGTGCAGGTACACGACGACGGCGAGCGCCAGCACGAAGGCGATCGGATGCGTCCAGGCGCTCCCGATCCCCCAGCTCTCGAGCGGGCCCGCGACGAGGCGCGCGAGTGCCGGCTCCGCGACGAGACCCAGACTCGTCGAGGAGACCGTGATCCCGAGCTGGGCGCACGCGAGCATCAGCGACACGTGCTCCATGGCCCACAGCACGACGCGCGCACGGCGGTGTCCCGACCTCGCGAGTGGCTCGATCGCGCTGCGTCGGGTGGACACGAGCGCGAACTCCGCACCGACGAAGAAGGCGTTCGCGGCGAGCAGGAGCAGCCCGATCGCCAGGGCGGTCCCGGTGCTCACGACGCCACCGACCCGCCGGAGCTCGCGCGCAGTCGCTCGATGCGCCGCCCGGACATCTGCTCGACCTCGAGGCGCACGCCGTCGACGTCGATCTCGTCGCCGACGACGGGCACGCGCCCCAGGACCGCCATCACCAGCCCGCCGAGGGTCTCGAACGGTCCTTCCTGGCTGATGCTCAGCCCCGTCGTCTCCGCGAGCTCGTCTGGACGCAGCAGGCCCGGCACCGCCCAGGAGCCGTCGACGCGACGCGTGGATCCGCTGCGTCGTCGGTCGTGCTCGTCGCGGACGTCGCCGACGAGCTCCTCGACGACGTCCTCGAGCGTCACGACGCCGGAGGTCCCGCCGTACTCGTCCACCACGACCGCCATCTGCAGACCCAGCGCCCGGAGCTCGACCAGGAGCGGCCCGAGGTGCACGGTCTCCGGCACGCGCGGCGCGTCCACCATCAGTGCCGCCGCGGGGACGTCGGTGCGCCGTGCGTACGGGACCCCGATCGCGCGACGCAGATGCACCAGACCGACGATGTCGTCGCGTGAGTCGCCGATCACCGGGAACCGGGAGTGTCCGCTCTCACGTGCTCGCGCGACCACGTCGGCGGCGGTCGCGTCACGGCGAAGAACGACCAGTCGCGTCCGGTCCGTCATCACGTCGACCGCCGTGAGCTCGGCGAACTCCAGCGAGTTCGTGAGGAGCGTCGCGGTGGACTCGTCGAGCGTGCCCACCTCGGCGGAGCGTCGGACGAGGGAGACGAGCTCCTGGGCGGACCGTCCGCCGGCGAGCTCCTCACGGGGCTCGACGCCCGCCCGTCGCAGCAGACCGTTGGCGCTGTTGTTGAACAGGATGATCATCGGCCGCAGCGCGACCGTGACCGCGTGCTGCACGGGCGCGATGGCCCGAGCGGTACCGACGGGATGGCTGATCGCGAGGTTCTTCGGCACGAGCTCCCCGAAGATCATGGAGAAGCCGTTGACGAGCACGAGTGCGATCGCTCCGGCCACCACGGCCCCGATCGACCGCCCGAGCGCCGATGCCTGGAGCGGAAGGCTGAGGACCCGCACGAGGGCCGGCTGAGTGAGATAGCCGAGCATGATCGTGGTCACCGTGATGCCGACCTGAGCGCCGGAGAGCTCGGTGGAGAGGTGGGACAGGGCCCTCCGCACGGCGCGCCCACGGCGATCGCCCGCACCCGGATGGGCGTCGGCCACGGCCGGGTCCACCGTGACGAGAGAGAACTCGCCGGCGACGAAGATCGCCGTCCCGATGGTCAGCACGACCCCGAGAGCGATCAGGAGCCACTCGATCAGCATGCGACGCGTCCGGCTCGCCGTTCGGTGGCGCTCGTCGGAACACCCGGGACGCACTCCCGGCTCGGCGCACGCGAGGCGCCGGCAGCTCGGGTCGGGTCTCGCCGCAGGGCGTCGACCTGCCGGCCACGAGGTGAGCTGGACATGGTCGCCCCATCATATGGGGCCGGCCCGACGCGCCGCGCGGCGCACGAGCCGCACCGTCCGGGCACCTCTCGAGGCGTTGTGCCACGCTGTGCCCATGGTGACGTCACCCGCTACCACCTCGAACGTCCTCGTCCTCGTCGTCGAGGACGAACCCGCCATCGCGACCGCGATCGCCCGGCGGCTGTCCGGCGAGGGCTGGCGCGTCGAGATGGCGCTCGACGGCCACGCCGGTGTCGCCATGGCGAGCTCGCTGCGTCCGGACGTCGTCGTCCTGGACGTCATGCTCCCCGGTCTGGACGGCCTCGAGGTCTGCCGACGCATCCAGGCGGAACGTCCGGTGCCGGTGCTCATGCTGACCGCCCGCGACGACGAGACGGACATGCTGATCGGCCTCGGTGTGGGCGCCGATGACTACATGACCAAACCGTTCTCGATGCGCGAGCTCGTGGCGCGGACCAAGGCTCTGCTGCGCCGCCAGGAGCGAGCGACCCGAGCCGCGGAGATCGACACCGGGACGACGGCCCTGCCTCCGCTCGTCGTCGGGGACGTCGCCGTCGACCGCGCCCAGCGACGGGTGCACCGCGGCAGCGCCGAGGTGCACCTGACGCCGACCGAGTTCGACCTGCTCGTCACGCTCGTCTCGAGCCCGCGCACCGTACTCACCCGCGAGAGGCTGCTCGCAGAGGTGTGGGACTGGGTCGATGCGAGCGGGACCCGCACCGTCGACTCCCACGTCAAGGCACTGCGCCGCAAGCTCGGCGCCGACCTGATCCGGACTGTCCACGGAGTCGGTTACGCGTTCGAGCCGTCCGAGCCCGCGACCGACACCCAGGAGGCCGGCCGCCCGGCGAGCCCGGGGGGCACCGCGACGTGAGCCGCCAACGCCACGCGAGCACGCAGGCGCACCTCGCTCGGCTGCCGGACGTCCGACCGCTCGACCGTCTCCAGTCCATCAAGATCAAGCTCGGGGTCCTCGTCGCGGCGACGGTCACGTTGGCCGCCCTGATCACCTGGGTGGGACTGAACAACCATCTCGGGCCGACACGGACGTTCCCGCTCGCGATCGTCGTGTCCCTCGTGCTCACGCAGATCCTCGCGCGCGGGATGACGTCGCCGCTGCGGGAGATGACGGCCGCCGCCCGCGCGATGGCAGCGGGCGACTACTCGCAGCGGGTCACGGCGACGAGCCGGGACGAGGTCGGACAGCTCGCTGTCACGTTCAACGCGATGGCGGAAGATCTCGCCTCCGCGGATCTGCTCCGTCGGGAGATGGTCGCCAACGTGTCCCACGAGCTGCGCACCCCGGTCACGGCGCTCCAGGCCCAGCTCGAGAACATCGTCGACGGCGTCAGCGAGCCCGACACCGCCACCATGCAGGTGGCCCTCGCCCAGACCGAGCGCCTCGGCCGGCTCGTCGCCTACCTGCTCGACCTCTCGCGCGTCGAGGCCGGCGCGGTCGGGCTCGACATCACGGACGTCGCGCTCAGCGACTTCCTCGCGGAGGCGTCCGACAGCGCCGCGCTGGTCTCGATCGACAAGGGGCTGACCTTCCCGGTCGACGTCGACCCGCCCGACCTCACCGTCCCCGCCGATCGCGAGCGCCTGCACCAGATCCTCGCGAACCTGCTGCACAACGCGGTCCGACACTCTCCGCCGGGCGAGCCGATCCGGATCGAGGCCAGCCGCGTGGGCGACGTCGTGCGCATCGACGTGACCGACCGCGGACCCGGCATCGCCCGCGAGCAACGCCAGCAGGTCTTCGAACGCTTCGCGCGCGGCAACATGCCGGCGATCACCGGACAGATCTCCACCGGAGGCACCGGCCTCGGTCTGTCGATCGTGCGCTGGGCGGCCAACCTGCACGGGGGAACCATCGAGGTCGCGGACACCTCGTCCGGGTGCACCATGAGACTCGAGCTGCCCGCGGCACGTGCGGACCACCGGCCGGCGCCGTCGGCGGACCGGGCGCGGGGCCGCTAGCCCGGCGCGGTCCGACGACGCGGACCCGCACCGTCGCGACCGCGGTCCCACCGGTCAGCACGATCTCCTGACCCGGCGCGGACCCTCTCTTGGTGGCCCGTGGATCGGGTCTTTGCCCTGGTCAGGACAACGAGTGCGGGATGAGTGAAAGTTCACGTTCCGGGCCGTCGAACACGCTCCGCGGCACGGCCAGACGGTCCGTCAGGGCTTAGGCTTGCCGCGACGTAATCGACGATGACGCGGTCGACGGCCGCGGGCGGAAGTGGGCGAGACTCGCGTGTCCCAGAAGACAGAGCCGGACGCGATCCGGTCCGAGTTCGGCGCGAACGAGTGGCTCGTCGACGAGCTGCACGAGCAGTACCTCAAGGACAAGAACTCGGTCGACCCGGCGTGGTGGGAGTTCTTCGAGGGGTACAAGAGCGACGGCAACGGGGCCGCGACGTCCGGTGCGGGCACCGGCGACGATCGACCCGCGGTCAAGCCCGACACGACGGCCGCACGACCGGCACCCACCGTGACACCGGCACCCACCGCGGCGTCGGCCGCTCCGGCCGCCGACGTCCCGTCAACGCCGCCCGTCGCGACGGCACAGCCGGCCACCGCGTCGTACGCCGTCCCCATCGTCACGCGCGCCTCGACCGCGCCGGCCGTCGAGACCCAGGACGAGACCCAGCGACTGCGCGGTCCGGCGGCGCGCGTCGTCTCGAACATGGAGGCGAGCCTCGAGGTCCCGACCGCCACGTCGGTCCGGGCGATCCCCGCGACCCTCATGGTCGACAACCGGATCGTCATCAACAACCACCTCGCGCGCGGACGCGGTGGCAAGATCTCGTTCACCCACCTGATCGGCTTCGCCCTCGTGGAGGCCGTCGCCGCCATGCCGGCGATGAACTCCGCGTACACGCTCGTGGACGGCAAGCCCGGCTACATCACCCCGGCGCACGTGAACCTCGGTCTCGCGATCGACCTATCGAAGCCCGACGGGACGCGCCAGCTCCTCGTGCCGAGCATCAAGAAGGCCGAGACCCTCGACTTCGCGCAGTTCTGGTCCGCCTACGAGGACGTCGTCCGGCGCGCGCGCGCCAACAAGCTGACGGTCGAGGACTTCGCGGGCACGACGCTCTCGCTGACGAACCCCGGCACGATCGGCACCGTGCACTCGGTCCCGCGACTGATGGCCGGGCAGGGCACGATCATCGGCGTCGGAGCGATGGACTACCCCGCCGAGTTCCAGGGCACGAGCGAGGACCAGCTCAACCGGATGGGCATCTCGAAGGTCCTGACGATCACGTCGACCTACGACCACCGGATCATCCAGGGTGCGCAGTCCGGCGACTTCCTCCGGATCCTCGCCACGAAGCTGCTCGGCGAGGACGGCTTCTACGACCGCGTGTTCGCCGCACTGCGGGTGCCGTACGAGCCCGTGCGGTGGGTCCGTGACGCGGCGACCGACCCGGATGCCGAGCTCGGCAAGCCGGCCCGGATCGCCGAGCTCATCCACGCCTACCGCTCGCGCGGTCACCTCATGGCGGACACCGATCCGCTCGCCTACCGCCAGCGCAAGCACCCGGACCTCGACATCCAGAACCACGGCCTGACGCTGTGGGACCTGGATCGGGTCTTCCCGACCGGCGGCTTCGGCGGCAAGCCGCGCGCCAAGATGCGCGAGGTGCTCGGCCTCCTCCGCGACTCGTACTGCCGGAGCATCGGCGCGGAGTACATGCACCTCCAGGACCCCCGCCAGCGGCGGTGGCTGCAGGAGCGGCTCGAGGCCGGCCACACCCGCACCGCGCGCGAGGACCAGCTGCGCATCCTGCGCCGGCTCAACGCCGCCGAGGCCTTCGAGACGTTCCTCCAGACCAAGTACGTCGGCCAGAAGCGCTTCTCGCTCGAGGGCGGCGAGGCCGTCATCCCGCTGCTCGACGCGATCCTGTCGAAGGCCGCCGACAACGGTCTGGACGAGGTCGGGATCGGGATGGCGCACCGCGGCCGCCTGAACATCCTCGCCAACATCGCCGGGAAGAGCTACGCGCAGATCTTCTCCGAGTTCGAGGGCAACCAGGATCCGAAGAGCGTGCAGGGCTCGGGTGACGTGAAGTACCACCTCGGGACCGAGGGTACGTTCACCGCAGAGTCCGGCGCGACGACGAAGGTGTACCTCGCAGCCAACCCGTCCCACCTCGAGGCGGTGGACCCCGTCCTCGAAGGGATCGTGCGCGCCAAGCAGGACCGCATCGACCTCGGCGGCGACGGCTTCTCCGTCCTGCCCGTGCTGATCCACGGCGACGCGGCGTTCGCCGGGCAGGGCGTGGTCGTCGAGACCCTCAACCTCTCCCAGCTCCGCGGGTACCGCACCGGCGGCACGATCCACGTGATCATCAACAACCAGGTCGGGTTCACGACCGGGTCGTCGTCCTCGCGCTCGACGCACTACGCGACCGACGTGGCCAAGGGCATGCAGGTGCCGATCTTCCACGTCAACGGGGACGACCCCGAGTCCTGCGTGCGGGTCGCCGAGCTCGCGTTCGAGTTCCGCGAGCAGTTCGACCGTGACGTGATCATCGACATGGTCTGCTACCGCCGGCGCGGCCACAACGAGGGGGACGACCCGTCGATGACGCAGCCCCTCATGTACAACCTGATCGAGGCGAAGCGGTCGGTCCGCAAGCTCTACACCGAGACGCTCGTCGCCCGCGGCGACATCACCCTCGAGGAGGCCGAGCACGCTCTGCGCGACTACCAGTCGCAGCTCGAGCGGGTGTTCGCCGAGACACGCGAGGACGGCCCGGTCCTGCGCTCGTCGACCGAACCGGTCGCCGGACTGGAGCGTCCGGAGGCGCAGCTCGAGGACGCCGGCGTGATGGTGGGGTGGCAGACGGCCGTCGACGGCGAGGTGCTCGCGCGCATCGGCGCCGCGCACACGCGACCGCCGGAGGGCTTCACCGTGCACCCGAAGCTCGTCCAGCTGCTCGCCAAGCGTGAGCAGATGTCGCGCGAGGGCGGGATCGACTGGGGCTACGGCGAGATCCTGGCGTTCGGCTCGCTGCTCGCCGAGGGGACACCCGTCCGGCTCGCCGGCCAGGACTCCCGTCGCGGTACGTTCGTGCAGCGGCACGCGGTGATGCACGACCGCGAGACCGGTGCGGAGTGGACACCGCTGCTCTACCTGTCAGCCGATCAGGCGAAGTTCTGGTGCTACGACTCGTCGCTGTCCGAGTACGCCGCCCTCGGCTTCGAGTACGGCTACTCGGTCGAGCGTCCCGATGCTCTGGTGCTCTGGGAGGCCCAGTTCGGCGACTTCGTCAACGGTGCGCAGACGATCATCGACGAGTTCATCTCGTCGGCCGAGCAGAAATGGGCGCAGAACTCGTCGGTCGTGCTCCTCCTGCCGCACGGCTACGAGGGTCAGGGACCGGACCACTCGTCCGCACGCATCGAGCGGTTCCTCCAGCTGTGCGCCGAGGACAACCTCACGGTCGCGCAGCCCAGCACTCCGGCCTCGTACTTCCACCTGCTGCGCAGGCAGGCGTACGCGCGCCCTCGTCGGCCTCTCATCGTGTTCACGCCCAAGTCGATGCTGCGGCTGAAGGCCGGGGCATCGCCCGTCGAGGAGTTCACCTCCGGAACGTTCCGACCGGTCGTCCCCGACGCCGTCGCGGGCGCGGCAGCGGGATCGGTCGACCGGGTGCTGCTGTGCTCGGGCAAGGTCTACTGGGACCTGCTGGCCCGGCGCGACGAGCGCCACGACACCCGGACGGCGATCGTGCGGATCGAGCAGCTCTACCCGCTCGACGGCGCAGGGCTCCGGGACGCGCTCGCACCGTTCGCCGGCGCGCAGCTCGTCTGGGTGCAGGACGAGCCCGAGAACCAGGGACCGTGGACGTACATCTCGATGGTGCTGCCCGGCACCGTCGGGCGCACCATCAGCGTCGTCTCACGCCCCGCGTCGGCGTCGCCGGCCTCCGGGTCCGCCAAGAAGCACCAGAGCGAGCAGGCGGCCATCCTCGAGGCGGCCTTCGACCGCTGACGGCTGCGGCGCTCGCCACACCGGTCGATCGGGCCGGTGGACGACCCGTCGCCTGCCAGACTGGAGCGCGGGCCGACTGCGGCCCGATCGACGTGGCTGGAGTGATGACCGTGGGAGACGTGCCGCTGCGACTGGCGGTGGTCGGTGACGAGCTCGTCGCCGGAGCCGGCGACCCCAAGGGCTTGGGGTGGGTCGGCCGGGTGATCGCCCGTACCGTTGCCGATCCACCCGTCATCGCCCTGACCCTCGCCGTACCCGACGAGACGAGCACCGCGCTCGGCCACCGATGGGACGAGGAGACCGCGCGACGGTTCGCTCCTGACCGCGACAACCGGCTCGTCGTCGCGCTCGGCCGGGCGGATGTCGGAGCCGGGCTCTCGCTGGCTCGGAGTCGTCTCAACCTCGCGAACATCCTCGATGTGGCGGAGTCGCGCCGCATCCCGACGTTCGTGGTCGGTCCGCCTCCGGGCCGGACCTCCGACAACGAGAAGATCGGCGAGCTGTCGCACGCGTACGGCGACGTCGCGACGCGACGGCACGTCCCGTTCGTGGACACGTTCACCCCACTGATCACGCACGAGCAGTGGCTCGCCGACCTCGCGTCCGGCGACGGCGTCCTCCCCGGTCAGGCCGGCTACGGCCTGATGGCGTGGCTCGTGCTGCACACCGGTTGGTACGCCTGGCTCGATCTGCCGGACGACGCCGTCTGAGCCGGGCGGGTGTGAGCCCGGTCCGTGAGCCCGGTCCGTGAGCCCGGTCCCCCGCCACCGGGCTCGGACGCTCAGCGCAGTGTCGCGCGCACGGCCGATCGCGCACTCTCGAGCACCGTTCGCAGCGTGTCGACCGTCAGCGCTCCGATCCCGTCCCGCGCATCGGCATGCCGCAGCTCCGCTCGCAGCTCGTCGCGGAACCGCTGGAGCAGGATCTCGGCCTCGGCGCGACGGGCGCGGGACGCGGCCCGCGGGTCTGCCGATCCGGTGGCCGGGGCCGCCGATGCTCGGGCCTGCTGCGCCGCTGCTGCCAGATCGGCGCGCAATCCCGCCATCGATCCCCGGACGTCGTCGCGAACCTGGGCCGCGAGCGACCGGACGCTCTCGGCGATCCCTTCTTCGAGAGCTGCCAGGTCCGCGCTGCGCGCCGCCAGCTCGCGCCGCCCGGTGTCAGTGAGCGTGTAGGTGCCCTTGCGTCCGTCCTCGACCCGCTGGACGAGGCCCTCCTCCTCGAGTCGTGCGAGCCGTGGGTAGATCGTTCCCGGGCTCGGCCGGTAGGTTCCCCCGAACCGGTCGGAGAGCGCCGTGATGAGCTCGTACCCGTGCTTCGGTCCGGACTCGAGGAGCCCGAGAAGGTACAGGCGAAGCTGACCGTGGGCGAAGACCTGGGCCATCAGCCCACCTCGGCGGCGTGCAGCACGGTCAGGTGACCCGTGACGCTCGAGCAGACGACGTAGCAGGTCCCGCCGCCTGCCGGCAGGGACACCTTGACCTGGCCGACGTTCGCGCCCTTGTGCTCCTGCCCGTCGATCACGACGTGGCCGGAGACGCTCCGCGCCTCGACATCGACCCCGCGATCGTGCGGCAGCCGCACCGTGACGTCTCCGGCGACGGTCGACGCCGTGATCGCCGAGGTCTGCGACGTGACGTCGAGCGTGACCGCGCCGCCGACCGTGTTCGCGTGGACGCGGGTGAGGTCGCCGGACGCCGTCAGGTCTCCCGAGACGCTGGTCATGCGCAGGTCGCCCGCGTGGGCCCGGACCACGATCTCGCCAGAGATGGCGTTCGCGACGAGAGCTCCGGTGGTCGAGTCGGTGACCAGGCTGCCCGAGACGGTCGAGACGCTGGCATCGTTCCCGACACCGAACAGGAGGCCCTCGGCGCTGACCGTGCCCAGCTTGACGGCGACGGATCGTGGCACGGCGACGTGCACGTCGGCCGAGTCCCTCTCGCGGAAGTACCGGAACGTGTCGAGGAATCCGTCCCACCCGCCCAGCGTGAAGCTGTACCCGACGCGCAGCTCCCCATCGGAGAGCGAGATCTCAAGGGGTCGGCCGTCGACCGCGTGGACCTCGATCCGGGCCCCGGTCTCGGACGGGTCGTCATGCACGACGACGTCGACCCGCCCTCCGACCACCTGGACACGCAACGCCGTGATGGCGTCGACCTCGATGATCTGTGGGCCACCGACGACCCAGGACTCCGTGGCCATGACTCTCCTCCAGTCGCGATATATCTCGTTCCTTGGAACACGATATGTCGCGTCTGCGATGACCACAAGTGCCGCGATCGACGGCCCGGGGGCGACGCTCAGTCGACGAGTCCGGCAGCGCGCAGCTCGACCGTGAGGTCCTGCGGGTTCGTCGCGATCGAGCAGGCTTCGTCGTAGGTGACGACGCCGTCCTCGACGAGCTTGAAGATGTGCTGATCGAAGGTCTGCATCTTGTAGTAGGCACCCTCCGCGATCAGGTCGACGATCGGCGGCGAGCCCGCCGGGTCCAGGATCGCCTCGGCCGTACGACCGGTGTTGATCATGACCTCGATGGCCGCACGACGCCCGCTCCCGTTCGCCTTGGCCAGGAGCCGTTGCGAGACGATCCCCCGCAACGAGTTCGCCAGTGCGGTCCGGACCTGCTTCTGCTCGTACGGCGGGAAGAAGTCGACGATCCGGTTGATGCTCTCCTGCGCGTCGATCGTATGGAGCGTCGACATCACGAGGTGGCCGGTCTCCGCGGCAGACAGCGCCGCGCGGACCGTCTCGATGTCACGCATCTCGCCGACCAGGATCACGTCCGGGTCCTGACGCATCGCGGCACGCAGCGCGACCGAGAAGTCCGCGGTGTCCTGCCGCACCTCGCGCTGGGAGACGATCGCCTTCTTGTCGTGATGAAGAACCTCGATGGGGTCCTCGATCGTGACGATGTTGACCTCACGGTAGGTGTTGATCAGGTCGACCATCGCCGCGAGCGTCGTCGTCTTGCCGGACCCGGTCGGACCTGTCACCAGGATCAGACCACGGGGTTCGAGCGCCAGCTCGCCGAGCACCTCGGGCAGCCCGAGCTCCTCGAGGGACTGGGCACCGACGGACACCCGTCTGAACACGAGCGCGTTCGTGCCACGCGCCTGGTACGCGTTCACACGGAAGCGACCGACCCCGGACAGCGAGAACGCAAAGTCCGCCTCGTGGGTCGAGGCGAAGCTCTCGGTCAGCTCGGCCGGCAGCACCTCGGCGACCATGTGGGCCGTGTCGCCCGGTCGGAGCTCCGGTACCTGCAGCTTGCGGAGCCGTCCGTCGACGCGCACCCGCGGGGACGACCCCACCTTGCAGTGCAGGTCCGACCCTCCCGTGCTCGCCAGGGCGTGGAGGAACGGGATCACGGACAGCGGCTGGTCGCTCACACCCGTGGTCATCGGCGCCTCGGGGCATCGACTTGAACCCCCGTGCTCATCCCGTGCGCGCGGGCGTGGGCGCGGTTCCGGGCATGGCTCGGGCCCGGCACGTCGTGCGTGCCGGGCCCGGTCGTCTCACGGCTCAGGCGTTGGGGCGCTTGCCGTGGTTCGCGCCGCCCTTGCGGGCGCGACGCTTGCGTCCACGCTTGCTCATGGTGTCTCCTCAGGATCTCCGCGGGACCGAGAGCCCCGGGCCCTCACTGCGGTATGGGGAACATCGTCCCACATCTCGTCGGACGGTCACGCCGGTCAGAACGTGCGCCGGACACCGCGTACGGTCGACGCCGGCGGATCACACCTCGGGTCGGAGGTCCGTCGGCATCGTGTGGTGCTGGATCGTGAGCCGTTCGTGGATCCGGACACGCAGGTCGGCCGGGGCGGACTCCTGGCAGCAACGCTTGACGAGGTTCTTCACGACGACCTCGACGTCGTACTCTCCCAGGCAAGGCGCACACTCGGCGAGGTGGGCCCGGATGAGCTCGGAGTCCGGAGTCCCGAGCTCGGCGTCGAGGTACTCGAAGAGCTTGCCGAGGGCCTGGCTGCAGTCGACCCCGTCATGATCCAGGTGCCGGGCGGCATCACCGCCACTGAGGACGTCCGTCATCGTCCGACCTTCTCCGCTCCGACCTCGGTGTCGGGCCCGGGAACCAGTCCCCGTTCGCGCGCGTAGTCCGCGAGCAGCACCCGCAGCTGCGCCCGACCCCGGTGCAGGCGGGACATCACCGTGCCGATCGGGGTCCCCATGATCTCGGCGATCTCCTTGTAGGCGAAGCCCTCGACGTCGGCGAGGTACACCGCGATGCGGAACTCCTCCGGGATCTCCTGGAGAGCCGCCTTCACGTCCGAGTCCGGCAGGTGGTCGAGCGCCTCGGCCTCGGCCGATCGCAGGCCCGCGGACGTGTGGGAGGCGGCGCGAGCGATCTGCCAGTCCTCGACGTCCTCGGCGGCGGACTGCTGGGGCTCACGCTGCTTCTTGCGGTACGAGTTGATGAACGTGTTCGTCAGGATCCGGTACAGCCACGCCTTGAGGTTCGTGCCCGGCCGGTACTGGTGGAACGCCGCGAACGCCTTGGCGAACGTCTCCTGGACGAGGTCCTCGGCGTCGGTCGGGTTCCGCGTCATCCGCAGCGCAGCACCGTAGAGCTGGTCCAGGTAGACCAGGGCCTCGGCTTCGAAGCGCTCGGTCCGATCACTGTCAGCCTCGGACTCGGGCGCGCGGTTCGTGTCCTCGCTCATCGTCACCGAGCCTAGCCCTCGCAGGTCGACGTCGTGCGCGCGAGGCCGTTCCAGGAGGGTGCACGTCATGACCCTCACAACAGGGTGTTCGAGCCTGCTATTCCGCGCCGCCCCGCGCCGGGGTGCCGCACCACAGTGCCCGGGTTAGCGTGAGGTCATGACGAGTTCTGAGTACGTCCGGCTCCTCGGCGAGCAGGTCGGCCACGAGTTCGGCGCCCACCAGCAGTACGTCGCCATCGCGGTGTGGTGCGACCACCAGGACCTTCCTCAGCTCGCCCGCCA
This sequence comes from Actinomycetes bacterium, assembly GCA_021778635.1. GTDB lineage: Bacteria > Actinomycetota > Actinomycetes > Actinomycetales > Cellulomonadaceae > JAJDFX01. The sequence continues at coordinate 14,368 of JAJYCD010000018.1, read as the reverse complement.
CTACTACCGGCAGTCCCTGGAGGAACGCAACCACGCGATGATGATCGTGCAGCACATGCTCGATCGCGCGATGCCGGTGGAGATCCCTGCGGTCGGCGCGGTCCGGAACGCGTTCGACACGGTGACGGAACCCCTCGCTCTCGCGCTCGCCCAGGAGAAGCAGGTCACGGAGCAGATCGAGGCCATCTTCCGGGCCGCCCGCCAGGAGAACGACCCGCTCGGCGAGCAGTTCATGCTCTGGTTCCTCAAGGAGCAGGTCGAGGAGGTGGCCTCGGCAACGACGCTCCTCGCCGTCGCCGAGCGTGCGGGCACGAACCTCTTCGACCTCGAGAACTACGTCGCGAGAGAGCAGGTCGGCGACGGGGGCGTCTCCACCGACGCCCCACCCGCGGCGGGAGGAGCGCTCTGACCTGCCCAGGTCGCGCGGTCGTCCGGGCCGCGTGACCGCTGGACCCCCCGACGAGGAGGACTCGTGCTGCTCCGCAAGATCGCCCGACCGATGCTGTCGTCCTGGTTCGTGCTCGCGGGGATCGACGTCGTGCGCGACCCGATGCCGCACGCCGAGCTGACGGCCGCTGCGCTCGCACCGTGCCTGGACCGGATCCCGACGTCGTCGCCTCTCGCCCGGTTCCGGTCGCCGACGCCCAGGGAGTGGGTCGCCCTCACCCGCGCGCACGGCGCCGCCACCGCAGCGGCCGCCTTGATGCTCGCGGCCGGCAGGTGCCCGCGCGGCTCGGCGCTCGCTCTGGCCGCGCTGACGGCCCCGGCTGCTGCCGTCAACCTCCCGTTCCGCTCCCTCGCGGACGCCGACACGGCGACCGCCCCCGAGCGTCGCCGCCGACTCGTGATGCTCGTCTCGCTGGTCGGCGCCGCCGTGCTCGCCGGCATCGACACCGAGGGACGCCCGGGTCTGGGCTGGCGTCTTGCGCACGCCGGTGGCCGGCATGAGGTCCGCACGTCCGGGTAGTGCGCCGATCCCTCCGCCGCGCGACGCTGAGCGCGGCCCCGGGCCGGGCGTCCGGCGACGCGAGCACGCCGGTAGCCTGATCCCTATGACGCAGGCCTCGACCCCACCCGCCGCGGCCGCGCTGCCCGAGCCCGCCCCCTGGCCCGCACCGCACGTCGTCGACGAGCGTCCGCTCGATGCGACGGTCGAGGTCCCGGGATCGAAGTCCCTCACGAACCGCTACCTGGTGCTCGCAGCACTGTCCGACGGTCCCGGAGTGCTCCGCGGCGCCCTCCGCTCGCGCGACACCGTCCTGATGGGCGCGGCGCTCCGCGGTCTCGGTGTCGGCCTCGACGACGTCGAACCGGGGTCGCCGACGACCGACCTGGACATCACCCCGCACACCCTCCGCGGCGGCGTCTCGATCGACTGCGGCCTCGCCGGGACCGTCATGCGGTTCCTGCCCGCCGTCGCTGCGCTCGCTGACGGTCCGGTCAGGTTCGACGGCGACCCCGGAGCGCGGATCCGCCCGATGGGGCCGATCCTCTCGGCACTCCGGACGCTCGACGTCACGGTCCGGGCCGACGGCGATCCGGGCCTGCTGCCGTTCACGGTCGTCGGGCGCGGCAGGGTGCGCGGTGGATCCGTCGACCTCGACGCGTCGGCGTCGAGCCAGTTCGTCTCCGGTCTCCTGCTCGCCGCAGCTCGGTTCGACCAAGGGCTCACCGTGCGACACACCGGCTCCACGCTGCCGAGCCTTCCGCACATCGAGATGACCGTCGCCGTGCTTCGCGCGGCGGGGGTCGAGGTCGATACGACACGACCCGCGATCTGGCGGGTCGCCCCGGGGCCGATCCGGGCGCGCGACGTGCGTGTCGAGCCCGACCTCTCCAACGCCGCGCCGTTCCTGTGCGCCGCGATGGTCGTGGGTGGCACCGTCAGCGTCCCCGGCTGGCCGACCTCGACCACGCAACCGGGTGGGCTGCTGCCCGAGATCCTCACCGCGATGGGCGCCAGCACCCGGTTGAGCGGGGACCTCATGTCGGTCAGCGGCACGGGTGCCGTGCACGGCGTGGACCTGGACCTGCACGACGCCGGGGAGCTCGCCCCCACGATCGCGGCCCTCGCCGCCCTCGCCGACTCACCGACCCGACTCCGGGGCATCGCCCACCTGCGCGGCCACGAGACGGATCGCCTCGCCGCGCTGGCAACCGAGATCACGAGGCTCGGCGGGCAGGCGGAGCAGACGTCCGACGGACTCGTCATCACGCCGCGGCCCATGACCGGCACCGTCGTGCGGACGTACCACGACCACCGGATGGCGACAGCCGCCGCACTGATCGGACTGCGTGTCCCGGGCGTCCTGGTCGAGGACGTGGCCACCACGTCCAAGACGCTCCCGGACTTCGTCGGCATGTGGGAGCGGATGCTCGGATGACACAGTCGCGGATCGCCGTCGCATGACGCCGGCACGGCGCTACGACGAGTCCGACGTCCGGATCCGACCGGGACGCTCGAGCTCTCGACCGCGGACGAAGATCCGGCCTGAGCACGCGGACGCCGAGAGTGCGATGGTGACCACCGTCGACCGCGGCAGGTACACGGTGCTCGTCGACCCGGGCGGTCCCGGCGAGCGGCGCGCGCTCGCGATGAAGGCCCGGGAGCTGGGCCGCGAGCGGGTGGTCCCGGGTGACCGTGTCGATCTCGTCGGTGACACGAGCGGCGACACCGGAAGCCTGGCGCGCATCGTGCGCATCTCCGAGCGCACGACGGTGCTACGGCGGACGGCGGATGACACCGACCCGATCGAACGTGTGATCGTCGCGAACGCCGACCAGCTCGTGATCGTCACCGCCCTCGCCGAACCCGAGCCGCGCACCCGCATGATCGACCGCTGCGTCGTGGCGGGCTACGACGCCGGCATGGACGTCGTGCTCACCCTCACCAAGGCGGACCTCGCCGACCCCACGACGCTCGCGGCGCTGTACGCACCCATCGACGTCACGGTGCTGTCGACCTCGCGCGGTCCCGACCGGACGATCGTCGGGCTCGAGCCGCTCCGCGCGCTCCTCGCCGGTCGGACCTCGGTGCTCGTCGGACACTCCGGGGTGGGCAAGTCGACGCTCGTCAACGCCCTGGTCCCCGCGGCGCGCCGCAGCACCGGGACCGTGAACGACACGACCGGACGAGGTCGACACACCTCCAGCTCTGCCATCGCGCTCCCCCTCCCCGCGATCGACGGCTCGGCCCCGGGCTGGGTCATCGACACCCCCGGCGTCCGGTCGTTCGGGCTCGCGCACGTCCAGATCGAGCACCTCCTGGCCCCGTTCTCGGACCTCGCGCGGGTTGCCGACGCCTGCCCGCGCGGCTGCACGCACGGCGACGACGCCCCGGACTGCTCTCTCGACGACTGGGTCGCCGACGCACTCGAGGACTCGACACGCACGCTCCGGGCCGCGCGCGTCGAGTCGTTCCGGCGCCTCCTCGCCAGCCGGAGCGGGAACGCGTCGACGGACGGCGTCGAGCGCGACTCGCGGTGATCGGCGGGGCAGGTCGGGGCGGCGTGCGCGCCGACGATACGGTGCGACCATGAGTATTCGCACCGGTTACGACGACGACCTGCGCCTCGCCCACGTCATCGCCGACCAGGTCGACGGACTGACGATGTCGCGCTTCCGGGCTCTCGACCTGCACGTCGAGACGAAACCCGACACGACTCCGGTCTCCGACGCCGACCGCACCGCCGAGGAGATCGTGCGGTCGCAGCTCGCGCGCGTGCGCCCACGGGACGCCGTGCACGGCGAGGAGTTCGCCGACACGGGCAACGGACCACGTCGGTGGGTCATCGACCCGATCGACGGCACCAAGAACTTCGTCCGTGGCGTGCCCGTCTGGGCCACCCTGATCGCTCTTCTCGACGGCCCCGAGGTTGTCCTGGGGCTCGTGAGCGCGCCCGCCCTCGGGCGCAGGTGGTGGGCGGCGCAGGGCTCCGGAGCGTGGACCGGGCGGGCGCTGTCCGCCGCGACGCAGATGCACGTCTCGTCGGTCGGGCGCCTCGAGGACGCCTCGTTGTCGTACTCGAGCCTGTCGGGCTGGGAGCAGCACGGCATGCTCGACGGCTTCCTGGACCTGACCCGCCGGGTCTGGCGGACGCGCGCCTACGGTGACTTCTGGTCGCACGTGCTCGTGGCGGACGGTGCCGTCGACGTCTCGTGCGAACCGGAGCTCGCGCTGCACGACATGGCCGCACTGGTGCCGATCGTGACCGAGGCGGGCGGACGCTTCACCTCGACGGCCGGGGTACCAGGACCGTTCGGAGGCTCTGCGCTCGTCAGCAACGGACGCCTGCACGATGCCGCGCTGGCGACGTTGAACCGCCTCGACGGCTGACCGGCCTGAACCGTCGCCGGCGTCACCGCGGCAGGTCGTCGACCTCGCCGACGTCGTACCAGAGCAGGTCCGCCTCACTCAGACGTGCCGCGGCGTCCTCGTCGCCCCGGAGCGCAGCGTCGACGTCCCCCCGGACCGCCGGCTCGTCGACATGGACGCACACGACCCGGTCCCAGGGCACTGCGCTCGTCAGCACCAGTGCGGACGGGGCGTCGCTCGTCTCGCTGTGCTCGACGAACGACTCCGGGACGACGGCGGTCACGACGAGCCGCTGGTGCGGAGCCGTCGGTCTGCCGGCGATCCTCAGCAGGGAGTCGTCGGCGGCGGCCAGCTGTGCGGCGAACTCGCATCCCTCCTCGTCCTCGTCCTGCAGCGCCTCGCGCAGAGCGGGCGTCACGCCGTGCACGACGCGCGGGACGAGCGGAGGACGGTGCCCGTGGACCGGATCGAGCTCGTCGACGGTGGCGGGGAGGTAGATGCGCACGTGCCCAGTCTGCCCGTCCGGCCGCTGCCGTGCCGCCCCGCTGCTCCGGTGGCATGTCACGCCCTGGTCCGGCGGCCGATCACCCCGGTCCGCGACGTCGGTTGCGCGCGCCACGACGGCGATGGCGTACCGGGCCGGGATGCGACCTCCGCGAGGTCGTCGATGAGCGCCACGGCCAGCGCCTCGATCGCACGACGCGCGGAGGACGCGGGAGCCACCTCGCGCAGGAACCGTCCGGAGAGCACAGCATCGTCGACGGCGGCGGCGTCCTCCGGCACGAGAACCACCTCGCGCACGCCGGCATAGCGCTCGAGGGCCTGACGGATCGCCGCGCCCGGCCGGGGGCCGGCCGTCCCGGCCCGGACGCGGTTGACCACGACGACCCGTCGCGCCTCACGGATCACGCCGCCGACCTCGTCGAGTGCGCGGACGAGTCGCTGGATCCCGATCGGGTCGCCGCTGCCGACGATCACCAGCACATCCGCGGTCTCGATCGCGCTCACGGTTGCCGCGTTCCTGCTCGGTGCGTGCGTGTCGTAGCTCAGCACCTCGTCGCGCTCGAGACAGAAGCCGGTGTCGACGACGGTCCAGGGCACCATGGTGCGGAGCTGGGCCCAGACGACCTCGAGGGCGGACGCGGGCAGCTCCGTCCAGCGGTCGGCACGCGAGATCCCGGTCAGGACCCGTAGCCCGGGCGACAGCACCGGAGCGAGCCGCGTGAGCGTCTCGAGGCCGAGCGTCCCACTTCTCGCTGCTCGGGCCGCCGCGGCGAGGCCCGGGGCCTCGTCGAGCAGCCCGACGAGCTGCGCGACGGTCCCTCCGTAGGTGTCGGCATCCACGAGGACGACGGGGGCAGCCAGCACGGCAAGCTCGGCGGCGAGGTTCACCGCCAGCGTGGTGCGGCCCGGTGCACCCGTCGGCCCCCAGACGACGACCGTGCGCCCCCCGATCGCCTCCGGGACGGCCACTCGGACAGGTTCGTGCGTGATGGCGGTCGACGCGGTGTCGCCCCCGACGCCGTCACGCCGCTCGGGCGCGACGTCACCCGCATCGAGGAGGCGGCGGACGGCCGCGACCACGCCGGCACCGACGCTGCCGGGAGAGCGGCCGCCTCCGCCCGGATCGGGCGCGGAGAGGTCGAGCGTCGCCGCCACCCCGAGCGCCTCGAGCCTCTCTCGCTCCCACGGGCGCGCAGGATCGACCAGCGCGAGCACCGAGACGCCGCTGGACCTCAACCGTCCGATCGCCTCCCGGTCCAGACCCGGGAGGTCTCCGGAGACGACGGCGATCCGACCGAGTCCCGCGCCGGCCGCCGCAAGCAGCTCGGTCAGGTCGGCGCAGCGGCGCGTGACCTCGACCCCGCGGCCCAGACCGTCGAGCGACATGACGACGTCTTCCTCCGGCGCTCCCCTGACGGCGCACAGCACGCCTGACACGACCACCGGTCAGCCCCCGGTCCCGGGGACGAGCATCACCTGCACGGTCCCGTCGCTCGAGAGGGCGGCGAGCACCTCGGGAAGGGTGGCTGTCGGCACGAGCACGTGCACGACCGTCTTCCCGCCGACTGCGAACGATCCGCTGGGGCGCGCGACCTGGGCCACCGTCACGCGCTCGGCGAGGAGGGACGGCGTCGACTCCCGTGTGCCGGCGCCATCGGTCGACCGCACTGCGGATGGCTGCGTCGGGACCGACCAGACGTCGACGAGCGAGCCTGCGACGACGCCTGCCGCCGGCTCGGTGTCGAGGCTGATCGGGACGGGCCGGACCGCGACGTCCGCGTGCGCTGCGAGCGCGTCGCGGGGAACCAGCTCACCGGAGCCGACGACCCGCAGGGCCACCGGGTCGAGCGGGAGTCCCGCGCGTGCCGCGACGTACCGACCTGCCTGGGCAGGGTCGAGCCGAACCTGGACCACGGCGAGCTGGTCGGCCCCGACCGGTTCGCCGGGTACGAGAGTCGCTCGCGCGACGTACACCCCCGTCGTCGCCTGAGCGGCACTCACGAGCCACGATCCCAGTGCGACCGAGGACGCGACGAGCATGATCCCGATCATGAGTCGCGGGTCGCGCCAGCTGGGCCTGCGCAGCCGCGACGCGACCGGCCCCCCGATCGAGCTGTCCATCTGGTGTCCGTCCTCACCTCGTCGTCGGGGCCCCGGTCATTCGGACATTTCGGGGCATCGCGGGCCCCATCATGCCGACTCGACGACCTGGCCGCCTAGGACCTGTGGACGAGACCGTGCTGCGCCACGGACATGCCAGACTTCTGCCATGACCCAGCGGTTCCTCACTCTCGCCGACGTCACGGAGGTGCTGAACATCTCCACGCCCCAGGCATACGCTCTCGTCCGGTCCGGTGACCTTCCGGCCATCCAGCTCGGCGGGCGAGGAATCTGGCGGGTCGAGGCGAGCGAGCTCGAGGCCTACATCCAGCGGATGTACGCCCAGACCCGCGCGAAGATCGAGTCGGACGAGACGAGCACGTCGGAGCAGCCGACCTCGCGCTGACGTCGCGGCGTGCTCAGCCGGAGCGGATCACGTCAAGCGCGTCGAACGGAACCGTCCACACGGAACCGATCCTGCCGCCCTCCGGGACCGCGAGCACGTCGACGTGATCGGCGCCGACCGCGTCCAGTCGGCCAACAAGCTCGACACCACGAGCCTGGATGCGGACGTGGACCCGGTCGCGCGCGAGGGCACGGAGGGCATGCCCCATCGTCAGGCGTCTCATGACCTGTCCCCCGCCGGTCGCCGCGTGCCGACCGAGGCCTCCGACCCAGCCGACGGCCGCCGTCGGCACGAGCAGCCGCCGTGCGCCGTCCGCCAGCAGCAGCCACTGGTGCGCCAGATCGACGAGCTCCCCCGAGACCGTCTCACCGTCGCGGAGCCGCAGAACGAGACGGCTCCCCCGTGCCGCCCGGAACCGCGCGTCCAGCGTCACGGAGGCGCGCTCGGTCCGCGTCCGCTCGGCGACCTCCGCGGCACGGTCTGCCGCGTGCACCGCCTCGAGCTGTGACTCCAGGTCCTCGAACAACGTCTCCCAGCGCACCGGACAACGGTAGAGGCCGGACCCCTGCCGGCGCGCAGGTTCCAGGGATCGGTGAGTCCGGTGCCCCACCTTGACGGGGGCAGTCAGGCCTCGTGGGCCGACGCGCAGCTCCACAACCCTGACTGGACGAGCGAGCCGATCATGGCGTACACCTGGTTCGGTCAAAAAGGATCAAACGCGACCAAACACCATCAAAGAGATGAGAACGCCATGACATCACCGCGCAGTTCGACCGCAGTGCTGACGCTTCCCCTCGGCACCATCGCGACGGCAGCCGTGACCGCAGTCGTGACCGACAGGACCGCCGACCTCGCTCGACTCGCCGACGGTCACACGGTGGACACGCTCGTCGCGCTGGCGGCCGGCGTCGTCGGCACCGGCGTGGGGGTGTGGCTGACCGGGTCGCTCCTGCTCGCGACGTGCTGTCTCGCCACGCGAGTCATGGGTCGCAGCTGGCGACGCGGTGAGCGCGCCGTCGAGCGCTGGGCTCCTCGCGCGGTGCGGCGCGCACTCGTCTCCGCGATGGCGGCCGGAATCGGACTCGGCCTCGGCGGCGTCGCCCAGGCCGCCACGGTCGACCCCGCCACCGTCGACCTCGGCTGGACCGTCACCACGGGGCGCACGGCCGACCCGGGGCCGACGTCCTCGACGCGCGCCGTGAGCGCCGTCAGCGACGTCCAGAAGGCCGGGACAGCGGCGCCGAAGGCGAGCGCGGCGGGTGACGACCACGTCGTCGGCCCGGGCGACACGCTCTGGTCGATCGCCGCCGCGCACCTCGCGTCGGATGCGGACGACATCGCCATCGCACGCGAGTGGCCGGCCTGGTACACGGCGAACATCGGGACGATCGGCAGCGACCCCAACCTGCTCAGGCCCGGGCAGGTCCTTCACCCGCCCCAGCCGACGTCACCCGACGCTCGGGTCGCCGGTGAGAGCGCCTCATGACCGCCACCCACGGGGCGGTGATCGCTCTGGACCGCCCGCGAGCACCTGTCATCCGCGCCGCAGCACCGGTTCGCGCCTCCCTCGCCCCGAGGCGCGAGGCACCGGCCGCACTCGTGCGGGCGATCACGGCGGTGCAGGTGCGACCCGATCGCCCGGCAGGATCGCGCCCGTCCGGCGACGCGCACCTCACCCGATCCGAGGTCGCCGAGGTGCCCGACCCCATGCCCGCCTGCTGCGCTCTCGCCCAGGCCGCGGTCGAGGTGATCCGTGGCGCGCGACCCCTCGCCCAGCTCGTGCGGTGGCTGACCCCGGGGGTCTATGACGCGGTCGGCCGACGAGCCGCGCTCGGAACCGGCGTCTCGCAGACCGGGATCCGCACCACGATCCGCCGCGTGCGACTGTGCCGGTTCGGCACCGATGCGGTCGAGGCGACCGTGGTCGTCGACGACGGACCGCGGGTCCGCGCGGTTGCCCTCCGGATGGAGCTCCGTCGCGGCGCGTGGCGAGGAGTGGCGCTCGAGATCGGCTGACCGGACCCACCGGATCGGTCGACGGTCCGGCGAGGAGGTCAGCGCTGCTTGTGCTGCGACTTCGACGCCCGGCGCCGCTCCTGCCGGTTCCCGCCCTGACCGCCCGGCTTGCCCTGGGTGGCCGCGTCACCGGCCGAGCCGTCAGCGGATCGGGTCTCGACCGTGCTGCCGTCCTCGCTCGGGGCCGAGTACTGCAGCGGGACGCTCTTCTCGGGGCCGTCGATGCCCTTCGCCACCAGCCGGCCCGCCGCTCCGAGCGCCGTTCGGGCAGCCTCGACCTCGGGCGTCCGCGCAGCGTCGTCGGACTCCTCGGGAGCCGGCTCGGCCACCCTCACCTCGAGGTTGAACAGGTACCCGACCGACTCTTCCTTGATCGCGTCGGTCATCGCGGAGAACAGCTGGAAACCCTCGCGCTGGTACTCGACGAGAGGATCGCGCTGAGCCATCGCACGCAGGCCGATGCCCTCCTTGAGGTAGTCCATCTCGTACAGGTGCTCGCGCCACTTCCGGTCGAGCACCGACAGCACGACCCGACGCTCGAGCTGACGAAGGTTCTCGGAGCCGAGCAGCTCCTCGCGGGCTGCGTACGCGAGCCGAGCATCGCTCAGGACCTCGGTGAGGATCAGCTCGGCGGTCACCCGCGCCTCGCCGCCGGCCTGCTCGATGACCTCGTCGGTGGTGATCGACACGGGGTAGACGGCCCGCAGAGCGGTCCACAGTGCGTCGAGGTCCCACTGCTCGGACGTGCCCTCCGACGTCGCACCGGTGACGTAGGCGGTCAGCACGTCCTCGATGAAGTGCTGGATCTGGTCCTCGAGATCCTCGCCCTCGAGGACGCGCCGACGCTCGTCGTAGATCACCGAGCGCTGACGGGACAGCACGTCGTCGTACTTCAGCACGTCCTTGCGGATCTCGAAGTTGCGCGCCTCGACCTGCGACTGCGCGCTCGCGATCCCGCGGGTGACGATCTTCGACTCGAGCGGCATGTCGTCGGGGAAACCGGCCCGCGTCATCATCGACTCCGCGAGGCCCGAGTTGAACAGCCGCATGAGGTCGTCCTGCAGCGACAGGTAGAAGCGGGACTCACCAGGGTCGCCCTGACGGCCGGACCGTCCGCGCAGCTGGTTGTCGATGCGGCGGGACTCGTGACGCTCCGTCCCGAGCACGTACAGGCCGCCGAGCTCGACGACCTCGTCGTGCTCGGCCGCCACGGCCGCGGCGGCCTTCGCGAGGGCGGCGGGCCACGCGGCCTCGTACTCCTCCGGGTTCTCGGCCGGGTCGAGCCCGCGCTGGGCCATGTCCGTGACGGCCATGAACTCGGCGTTGCCGCCGAGCATGATGTCCGTCCCGCGACCGGCCATGTTGGTCGCGACGGTGACCGCTCCCTTGCGTCCCGCCTGGGCGACGATCGACGCCTCGCGCGCGTGCTGCTTCGCGTTGAGGACCTCGTGCGGCACACCCTGCTTCTTCAGCTTGCCGGACAGCAGCTCGCTCTTCTCCACGCTGACCGTGCCGACGAGGACGGGCTGGCCCAGGGCATGGCGTTCGACGATGTCCGCGACCACGGCGTCGAACTTGCCCTCCTCGTTCTTGTAGACGAAGTCACCCTGGTCGAGACGACGCATCGGCATGTTCGTGGGGATCGGCACGACCCCGAGGGAGTACGTGCCCTGGAACTCGGCCGCCTCGGTCTCTGCGGTACCGGTCATCCCCGAGAGCTTGGCGTAGAGCCGGAAGTAGTTCTGGAGCGTGATCGTGGCGAGGGTCTGGTTCTCGGCCTTGATGTTCACGCCCTCTTTGGCCTCGATCGCCTGGTGCATGCCCTCGTTGTACCGGCGCCCCGCCAGGATCCGGCCGGTGTGCTCGTCGACGATCAGGACCTCGCCGTTCATGACGACGTAGTCCTTGTCCCGCTTGAAGAGCTCCTTGGCCTTGATCGCGTTGTTGAGGAACCCGATCAGCGGCGTGTTGAGCGACTCGTACAGGTTGTCGATCCCGAGGTAGTCCTCGATCCGCGCGATGCCCGGTTCGAGGACACCGACGGTGCGCTTGCTCTCGTCCACCTCGTAGTCGACCTCGGGCGTCAACCTCCGCACGACCTTGGCGAACTCGGCGTACCACCGGTTCGCATCGCCCGACGCCGGCCCCGAGATGATGAGCGGCGTCCGCGCCTCGTCGATCAGGATCGAGTCGACCTCGTCGACGATCGCGTAGTTGTGACCGCGCTGGACGAGCTCGTCCGTGGTCCACGCCATGTTGTCGCGCAGGTAGTCGAACCCGAACTCGTTGTTCGTCCCGTACGTGATGTCGGCGGCGTACTGGACGCGACGCTGCTCAGGGGTCTGGTTGGACAGGATCACGCCCGTCGACAGCCCGAGGAACCGGAACACGCGGCCCATCAGGTCCGCCTGGTAGCTCGCGAGGTAGTCGTTCACCGTCACGACGTGCACGCCCTTGCCGGCGAGCGCGTTCAGGTAGGCCGGCAGCGTCGCGACGAGCGTCTTGCCCTCGCCGGTCTTCATCTCGGCGATGTTGCCGAGGTGCAGCGCCGCCCCACCCATGAGCTGGACGTCGAAGTGCCGCTGACCGAGGGTCCGCTTTGCCGCTTCCCGGACCGTCGCGAAGGCCTCGGGAAGCAGGTCGTCGAGCGACTCGCCGTCCGCGAGCCGGGCCTTGAACCGGTCCGTCTCCTCCCGGAGCTCGACGTCCGACAGGCCCTCGAAGCTGTCCTCGAGCGCGTTGATCTGCTGCGCGATGCCGTGCAGCTTCCTGACGATCCGCCCCTCGCCGAAGCGCAGGACCTTCTCGAGGATCGCAACCACGCGTGACTCCAGACTCGTTGACGCCGCAGGGCCGGACGGACCACTGCGGAGTGTTGGTGAGAGCCGCCGGTCAGGCGGACCCCGTTGACCATCGTAGGCGAGGCGCAAGGCAAGGGGGCGCGCCCCGCGCACCTGCTCGGCGTACCCGCTCAGGCGCTCCCGGTGAGCGACACCGCAAGCGGCGCCGCGAGTCCCCCGCGCGCGGGCCGCCCGTCGCCGTCGGACACGACGACCTCGTCGAGGCCGAGCCACCCCGCGAGCCGACGGAGCTCGGCGGCGAGGGCGACGGAGGTGTCGCCCGGCGCGTCGTCCTCCGCGTGGGCCGCGACGACGAGGAGCCGGCTCGTCCGTCTGTCGGCCTTGAGGTCGACGCGGGCCGGGAGTCTCTCGCCGTGCAGGAACGGCAGCACGTAGTAGCCGTGCACGCGTCGCGGCGCCGGTACGTAGATCTCGATCCGGTAGTGCATCCCGAAGAGCTCGAGAAGACGTCGGCGCTCGAAGACGAGCGGGTCGAACGGGCTCACCAGGGTGCTCGCCGTCGCGCGCCTCGGCAGGGTCGCGTCCACGTGCAGGTACGCCGGGCGACTCCACCCGGCGACCCGCACGGGCCGGAGCGTCCCCTCCTCGACGAGCTCGGAGATGGCGCGACGGGTGGGCTCTCCCCGGAGCCGGAAGTAGTCCCGCAGGCACGTCTCGGTCCCGACGCCGTGCGCGCGCGCGGAGATGGCGACGAGCTCGCGCACCGCATCCTGCTCGGGGATCTCCGCCATGGCGAGCACGTCGGCCGGGAGCACACGCTCGATGAGGTCGTACCTCCTCTCGAACGACGACGTGCGTCCGGCGGAGCCCACCTCGCCGGTGAAGAACAGGAGCTCGAGCGCGCGCTTCGCGACGGTCCAGTTCCACCCCCACTCGCCACGGGTCCGCGGATGGTCGGCCTCGAACAAGGCGTGCACCTCGCTCGCCGTCATCGGCCCCCGCTCCCTGAGCAGGTCACGGACCTCCTGCACGACCCCGGCATGCTGCCGCGCGACCCCGCTGATCGCACCCCACGCCTCGGTCGCGAGCTGTCGTTGCCGCCAGGCGAGCAGGCGGTACGTACGCGGCGGGACGTAGGACGCCTCGTGCGCCCAGTACTCGACGAGTCGACGCGGTGCGGAGCCGGCGGCGCGATCGAGCAGCGCGGTGTCGTACGGACCCAGCCGCGAGTACAACGGCATCAGGTGGGCGCGCGCGAGGACGTTCACGGAGTCGATCTGGATCAGGCCGACGCGATCGACCACCTGCTGGAGGTGCCGCATCGTCGGGACTCGCGGTGGCCCGGCGACGTCGGCCCGCTGGGCGTCGAGCCCCTGGGCACGCAACGCGATACGACGGGCCTGCGACAACGAGAGGTCGTCCGACGAGGTGCGCCCCGAGGCCGGGGCCGGTGTCTGCTGCACCGCACCATCCTGCCCGGGGGAACCGACATCCCTCGGACGCCGCAGGAGCCCGGGCCGATCGTCGTCGTCCCGGGCTCCTACGGCTGCGGTGCGGCGCTCGCGCGCCGTCGGGGCTCTCAGCCGGTGACCGCGCGCATCGCGACCGGCGAGTCGAGCTTGATGACTCCGTAGTTCCACCCGTGACGGCGGTAGGCCACCGACGGCTGAGCGGTCTCGACGTCGACGAAGAGGAAGAAGTCGTGACCGACCAGCTCCATCTCGTAGAGGGCGTCGTCGACCGTCATCGGGTGGGCCGCGTGGACCTTCTGCCTGATGACGACGGGCGAGTCGCCCAGCGTGGTCTCCGCGACCTCGCCCGGGACCACGGGTCCGTGCGACTCCTCCGCGGGGGCCGGGGGCCGGACGTCGACGGGGGCGAGGGGCGTGTGCTGGCGATGGTCCTTCCGCCGGTCGCGAGATCGGCGCAGGCGCTCCTGCAGCTTGGCGATCGCGAGGTCGAAGGCGCCGTATCGGTCGTCGGCGCTCGCCTCGGCGCGAATCACCGGGCCCTTGTCGACCACGGTGATCTCCACCCGCTCGGCGATCCCCGCCTGGCGCGGATTGCGCTCATGGCTGACCTCGACGTCGATCCGCTGTGCGGTCGGAGCGAGCTGTTCGATCTTGGCCAGCTTCTCCTTGACGTGATCGCGGAACTTCTCGGGGACCTCGGTGTGTCGGCCAGCGACGACGATCTCCATGTGAGCCTCCAGATGGGCCTCAGACC
>JAJYCD010000105.1 GCA_021778635.1 Actinomycetes bacterium | reverse complement strand
TTGGGCCACTCCGTCATCGCGTTGGTGAGCGCCTGCTCGTCGGTCTCCGCCCAGGACAGGTGGAGCTGGAGGATCTTCGGCATCGTGGACGGGTCCTTGCCCGCGTCACGAGCGCCCTCGTCGAACCTGGCGAAGAGCCCGGCGATCTTCTCGAGCGGGGCACCGACCGTGATCAGGCCGTCCGCGTGCCGCCCGGCGCGCTTGGCCGTCACCGGGCCGGCGGTCGCGACGAGGATCTCGGGCGGCACCTCGGGCATCGTCCACAGCCGGGTGGACTCGAGCTTGTAGTAGGGCCCGGCGTGCTTGACGTCCTTGCCGGCGAGCGACGCGGCGAACAGCTTCGAGATGATCTCGATCGCCTCGAACATCCGGTTGATCCGCTCGGGTGCCTCGGGCCAGTACCCGGCGACGACGTGCTCGTTGAGCGCCTCGCCGGACCCGAGACCGAGCCAGTGCCGGCCCGGGTACATCGCGGCGAGCGTCGCGGAGGCCTGCGCGACCATCGCGGGGTGCCAGCGGAACGTCGGCGCGGTGACCCCGGGTCCGAGGTCGCCCACGGTGCGCTCCCCCAGCGCCGCGAGCACGTTCCACACGAACGCCGACTGCCCCTGGGCGGGGACCCACGGCTGGAAGTGGTCGGCCGCCATCACCCCGGAGAACCCGTGCTGCTCGGCGAGCACCGACAGCTCGATCACCTCCGTCGGGTGGAACTGCTCGAGCATCGCTGCATATCCGACAGTCAGACCGTGCGCCACGTCCGCCTCCTCGCCTTGCCCACCCGCTGCCCACCCGCTGCCCACCCGCTGCCACCCGCGACCTGCCTGCTGCCCCGGTGCTGGTCAACCGCTGCTGCGAGGGTAACCCGCGCACGTGACGGGGAGATGTCCGCGAGCGCACGAACGTTGCACGGTCGGCCGCCCCGGATCTGGGAGAATCCGTCACCATGAGCGACTTCCCCACGACCGAGACCGACGCAGTCCCGCCGACGCCGTCCCCGACGAGCTCCCGGGTACCGGACAAGGTCTCCCTCGAGGGGCTGGAGAACCGCTGGGACGCCACGTGGAGCGCCCAGGGGACGTACGACTTCGACCGAAGCGCGGTCCGCGCCGACGTCTACTCGATCGACACCCCACCGCCGACCGTCTCCGGCTCGCTGCACGTCGGCCACGTGTTCTCCTACACGCACACCGACGTCGTCGCACGCTTCCGGCGGATGCGTGGCAAGGCGGTGTTCTACCCGATGGGCTGGGACGACAACGGGCTCCCGACCGAGCGTCGTGTGCAGAACTACTACGGCGTGCGCTGCGACCCGTCGCTGCCGTACGTCGAGGGCTACCAGCCGCCGCTCGAGGGGGCCGAGGGCAAGAGCGTCAGGGCGGCGGACCAGCAACCGATCAGCCGGAAGAACTTCGTCGAGCTCTGCGAGCGCCTGACCGCCGAGGACGAGAAGCAGTTCGAGGCGCTGTGGCGTCACCTGGGGCTCTCGGTCGACTGGCGGCACCACTACCAGACGATCGGTCGCACGGCGCAGGCGACGGCCCAGACCGCGTTCCTCCGCAACCTCGCGCGCGACGAGGCCTACCAGGCCGAGGCACCCGGGCTGTGGGACGTCACGTTCCAGACGGCCGTGGCCCAGGCCGAGCTCGAGGCGCGCGACTACCCCGGGCACTTCCACAAGGTCGCGTTCCACGCACCGGCCGGCCCGGTGTTCATCGAGACCACGCGGCCCGAGCTGCTGCCGGCCTGCGTCGCCCTGATCGCACACCCGGACGACGCGCGCTACCAGCACCTGTTCGGCACGACGGTGCGGTCGCCCTTGTTCGACGTCGAGGTGCCTGTGCTGGCCCACCCGGCCGCCGAGCCGGACAAGGGCGCGGGCATCGCGATGTGCTGCACGTTCGGTGACCTGACCGACGTGCAGTGGTGGCGCGAGCTCCAGCTCCCGACGCGCTCGATCCTCACCCGCGACGGCCGGATCGCACGCGAGGTGCCGGCGTGGATCGCCTCCGCGCCCGCCGTCGAGCTGTTCGAGGCGATCGCCGGCAAGACGACGTTCTCCGCGCGCACGGCCGTCGTCGACGCGCTGCGCGAGTCCGGCGACCTCGACGGAGAGCCGGTCGCGACGCAGCGCAAGGCCAACTTCTTCGAGAAGGGCGACAAGCCGCTCGAGATCGTCACGAGCCGGCAGTGGTACATCCGGAACGGTGGCCGGGACGCCGACCTCAACGCCGCGCTGCTCGCACGCGGCGCCGAGCTCGACTTCCATCCCGAGTTCATGCAGGTCCGCTACGAGAACTGGGTCGGCGGCCTCAACGGCGACTGGCTCGTCTCCCGACAGCGGTTCTTCGGCGTCCCGATCCCGGTGTGGTACCCGCTCGACGCGGACGGCGAGCCTCGGTGGGACGCCCCGATCGTCCCGCCGGAGGAGATCCTGCCGATCGACCCGTCCGCCGACGTCCCCGCGGGCTACACCGCCGACCAGCGCGGCCGGGCCGGGGGCTTCATCGGCGACCCGGACATCATGGACACCTGGGCCACGTCGTCGCTCACGCCGCAGATCGCCGGTGGCTGGCTCACCGACCCCGACCTCTTCGCACGCGTCTTCCCGATGGACCTGCGACCGCAGGGGCAGGACATCATCCGGACCTGGCTGTTCTCGACGGTGGTCCGCTCGCACCTCGAGCACGGTTCGCTGCCGTGGAGCGACGCCGCGATCTCCGGGTGGATCCTCGATCCCGACCGCAAGAAGATGAGCAAGTCCAAGGGGAACGTCGTGACCCCGATGGGCCTCCTGGAGGAGCACGGCTCGGACGCGGTGCGCTACTGGGCCGCGTCGGCTCGGCTCGGCACCGATGCGGCGTTCGAGGTCGGTCAGATGAAGATCGGCCGCCGGCTCGCGATCAAGGTGCTCAACGCGAGCAAGTTCGCGCTCTCCTTCGCCGGCGACGGCGAGGTCCCGCTGGATCCCGCGCTGGTCACCGAACCGCTGGACAGGGCGATGCTCGCCGGTCTCGCGGACGTGGTGGAGAAGGCGACGACGGCGCTCGACGGGTATGACCACACGCGCGCGCTCGAGCTCACCGAGACCTTCTTCTGGACGTTCTGCGACGACTACCTCGAGCTCGTCAAGGACCGCGCGTACGGTGCCGACGCGGCCGAGGGCACCCCGCCGTCGCCCGCCACGGTGTCGGCGCGCACGAGCCTCGGCCTGGCGCTCGACACGCTGCTCCGCCTGTTCGCCCCGGTGATCCCGTTCGCGACCGAGGAGGTCTGGTCGTGGTGGCGTGAGGGATCGATCCACCGCGCACCATGGCCGGTGGCAGCGCCCCTGCGGACGGCGGCGGAGGACGCCGACCCGTCGGTCCTGCGGGCGGCGGGCAGTGCTCTCGCCGCGTTGCGCAAGGTGAAGTCGGAGGCCAAGGTCTCCCAGCGCACGGTGCTGACCGAGGTCGCGCTCGCCGTGCCGACGGGCTCCCTCGACGGCGTCCGACTCGCCTTCGACGACCTGCGGGCCGCCGGTCGCGTCACCGAGCTGAACCTCCTCGCCGACGACTCCCTCGAGGCGCCGGCCGTGCGCACGGCGGAGCTTGCCGCGGACTGATCTCGCGTCGCGGTCGGGCCTCGTCCGGCTCCCGGCGACGGGACCGGGGCGGCGCCCGACCATGCCTTGCGCGCGAAACAGGGACAAACGTCCCACGTTTGCATCGCGATGCATATCCATGATGTCCTATGAATGCTTACTCGTAGACGATCGCCAGGAGACACCATGCGCACATCCCTCCGCCTCGCCGCACCGGTTCTCGCCGGCGCTCTCCTCCTGGCCGGGTGCAGCAGCACCAGCACCCCGTCGGCCTCGGCGTCGGGCGGCGTCGCACTCGTGAAGTCGGGCACCCTGACGGTCTGCACCAACCCGCCCTACCAGCCGTTCGAGTACACCGACGCCGCCGGCAAGGTCGTCGGTCTCGACATGGACCTCACCAACGAGGTCGCGAAGGACCTCGGCGTCACCCTGACCGCGGTCGTCTCCCCGTTCGAGTCGATCCAGTCCGGGGTGTCGCTCGACACCAACACCTGCGACATCGTCGCGTCCGGCATCACGATCACGCCGGACCGCAAGGCGAAGATCGACTTCTCGGACCCGTACTTCAACGCGGACCAGGGCCTGCTCGTCAAGGCCGGGTCGACGCTCAAGTCGGCCGACGACCTCAAGGGCAAGAAGGTCGCGGTCCAGCAGGCCACGACCGGCGAGACCTGGGCCAAGGACAAGGGCCTCGATGCGGTCACCTTCGAGGACCTCGGGCTCCAGGTGAAGGCGCTCGAGACCGGTCAGGTGGACGCCGTCGTCAACGACATCGCCGTTCTCGGTCCGTTCGTCAAGCAGGGCTACGTGGTGAGCGCCAACTTCTCGACGGGCGAGCAGTACGGGCTCGGCGTGAAGAAGGGGAACACCGCCCTCCTCGCCGCCGTCAACAAGACCCTGACGCGCATCCACGCGGACGGCACGTACAACGCGATCTACACGAAGAACATCGGCACCGCACCCACGGCCGGCTGACATGACCGCCACCTCGACCGGCGCCCCGTCCTCCGGGGCGCCGGCGCGCACCCGGATGAGCCCGCGTCGCCGCGCGCGACTGTCCCGCGGGATCCAGTACGCGATCCTGCTGGTTGCCCTGCTCGCGCTGGTCCTCGCGACCGACTGGTCGCGCGTCGGGACGTCGTTCTTCAACGCCGGTGCGGCGAAGGACATGCTCCCGGCCTTCCCGCGTGCGGTGGGGAACACGCTCACCTACACGCTCGCGGCCTTCGCGGTCGGGCTCAGCCTCGGTACCGTTCTCGCCCTCATGAAGCTCTCGTCCGTGCGCCCCTACCGGTGGCTCGCGACGATCTACATCGAGTTCTTCCGTGGAGTCCCGGCCCTGCTCGTCGTGATCTCGTTCGGCTTCGCCGTGCCGGTCGCGCTCGGGCTCACGATCGACTCGTTCATCGTCAAGGCTGCCCTCGCGCTGGGAATGGTCTCGGCGGCGTACATCGCGGAGACGCTGCGCGCCGGCATCCAGGCCGTCCCGCGCGGTCAGGTCGAGGCCGCCCGGTCGCTCGGCATGTCCCAGGCCCGGACGCTCGCCACCGTCGTGATCCCGCAGGCCTTCCGGATCGTCCTGCCCCCGATGACGAACGAGTTCATCCTGCTCACCAAGGACACCTCGCTCATCTTCCTGCTCGGCCTCACCGCCGCGCAGTTCGACCTCACCTACATCGGGCGGGACGCGCTCAACTCCGCGCACGGCGGTCTGACCGGGCTGTTCGTCGCCGGCGGTGGGTACCTCCTCATCACGATCCCGCTCGGCCTGCTGGCCCGCTGGCTCGAGAACCGCACCGGAAAGGCGCGCCGCTCATGAGCACCCCCGTCGTCGAGATCACCGGCCTGCGCAAGTCGTTCGGTGCGCACGAGGTGCTCAAGGGGATCGACCTCGAGATCGACGCGGGCGACGTCGTCTGCGTGATCGGCCCGTCCGGGTCGGGGAAGTCCACCCTGCTCCGCTGCGTGAACCTGCTCGAGCAGCCGACCGCCGGCACGATCACGGTGCTCGGCACGGAGGTCACCGACCCGGACGTCGACATCGACCGGGTCCGCACCCGCGTCGGGATGGTCTTCCAGCAGTTCAACCTGTTCCCCCACCTCGACGTGCTGGCCAACTGCACCGTCGCGCAGCGCAAGGTGCTGCACCGCACGGCGGAGGAGGCAACCTCGATCGCGATGGCGAACCTCGATCGGGTCGGACTCGCGGACCGCGCCCACTCGCACCCGACCGAGCTGTCCGGGGGGCAGCAGCAACGCGTCGCGATCGCCCGGTCCCTGTCGATGGACCCGCAGCTGATGCTCTTCGACGAGCCGACGTCGGCCCTGGACCCCGAGCTCGTCGGCGACGTGCTCACCGTGATGCGTGAGCTCGCGGACTCCGGCATGACGATGCTCGTGGTCACCCACGAGATGGCGTTCGCGCGCGAGGTCGCCGACCGCGTGGTCTTCATGGACGACGGCGTCGTCGTCGAGCAGGGCGCCCCGGACGTCGTGATCGGGGCACCGACGCACCCGCGCACGCGCGACTTCCTGCAGCGGGTCCTGGACCCGACCCATCGGCACCCGACGGCAGACTGAGCGGTTCACCCGAGGCGGCGACCGCACAGGCTCGGCACAGCGACTAGTCTCGGTGGGCCGTCCGTCCCGGGCCGGCGAACCGACCTGGAGACGTCGTGGACCATCCCAGCACCCCCGCCGTCGCGGGCCCCTCGACAGGCTCCGGATCGCACCGACGCGAGGCGAGCACACCGGGATTGGTCGAGGTCGACCCCGCCCTGTCGATCCCGGCGATGCTCGCCGCCCGCGTGGCGCGCACCCCCGAGGGCACGCTCATCGAGCGCAAGACCGCCCTCGGCGCGAGCTGGACCCCGGTGTCCGCGCGCGCGTTCGCCGCCGAGGTCAGATCGGTGGCCAAGGGCCTCGTCGACCACGGGATCGCGCCCGGGGACCGGGTCGCGCTGATGTCACGCACACGCTACGAGTGGACCGTCCTCGACTTCGCGATCTGGGAGGCGGGCGCGGTGCCCGTGCCCGTGTACGAGACCAGCTCGGCCGACCAGGTCCAGTGGATCCTGGCGGACTCCGACGTCCGTCTCGCGATCGTCGAGACCGGCGCGCATGCGTCGCTCGTCGAGAGCGTGCGCTCCGCGCTCCCTCGGCTGGGGGACGTCCTCGTGATCGACGACGGGGCCCTGACCGACCTCGTCGCCGCGGGGACCTCGCATGACGACGCCGAGATCGCCCGGCGCGCAGGGCTCGCCGGCTGGGACGACCTCGCGACGATCATCTACACGTCCGGCACCACCGGGCGGCCCAAGGGCGTCGAGCTGACCCACGGGAACTTCTGCGCCCTCACCCTCAACGGCGTCCACGGGTTGGGAGCCGTGTGTGCCCAGCCGCACTCGCGCACCCTGCTCTTCATGCCGCTGGCCCACGTGTTCGCGCGCTTCATCGAGGTGCTCTGCATCCCGTCCGGTGCCGTGCTCGGCCACACGCCGGACACCCGCAACCTGCTGGCCGACCTCGGCAGCTTCCACCCGACGTTCATCCTCTCGGTACCGCGCGTCTTCGAGAAGGTCTACAACTCCTCCGAGCAGAAGGCCGGCCACGGGGTCCCGCTCCGACTCTTCCGCTGGGCCGCCAAGGTCTCGATCACCTACTCTCGCGCGCTCGAGACCCCCGCCGGTCCCGGCGCCGTGCTCCGAGCACAGCACACGATCGCGGGTGCGCTCGTCTACGGAAAGCTCCGCGAGGCCCTCGGCGGGCGTGCCGAGTACGCCGTCTCGGGCGGCGCGCCGCTCGGCGAACGCCTCGGCCACTTCTACCGTGGGATCGGGCTCCGGGTGCTCGAGGGGTACGGGCTCACCGAGACGACGTCGGCCACGACGGTCAACATGCCCGACATGACCAAGATCGGCACGGTCGGACCGCCGTTCCCCGGCACGTCGGTGCGGATCGCGGACGACGGCGAGATCGAGGTCAGCGGCCCCCACGTCTTCCGCGGCTACCACGGCAACCCTGAAGCCACTGCCGAGGTCCTGGCCGACGGCTGGTTCCGCACCGGCGACATCGGCACGCTCGACGCCGACGGCTATCTGCGGATCACCGGACGCAAGAAGGAGCTCATCGTCACCGCAGGCGGGAAGAACGTCGCGCCGGCCCTGCTCGAGGACCGCCTGCGCGGACACCCCCTGGTCAGCCAGGTCGTCGTCGTCGGCGACCAGCGCCCCTT
This sequence comes from Actinomycetes bacterium, assembly GCA_021778635.1. GTDB lineage: Bacteria > Actinomycetota > Actinomycetes > Actinomycetales > Cellulomonadaceae > JAJDFX01. The sequence continues at coordinate 2,527 of JAJYCD010000105.1, read as the reverse complement.
CATCGGTGCCCTCGTCACCCTCGACGCCGAGATGCTTCCCGGCTGGCTCGCGAACCACGGCATGCCCGCGATGTCGGTCGAGGCGGCCGCCGACGACCGCGCGGTCCTCGCCGCTCTCGACCGCGCTGTCGCGCGTGCCAACGAGGCTGTCTCCCGGGCCGAGTCCATCCGCAAGGTGCGCGTCCTCACGGCAGACTTCAGCGAGGAGAACGGCTACCTCACCCCGTCGCTCAAGGTCAGGCGCGCCCTGGTCCTGAAGGACTTCGCCGCGGAGATCGAGCAGCTGTACGTCGACGACCGGACCGGGACGACCGCCTGATCGCTGCCCTCCCGCACGGGGTGGGCCGGTCGAGCGCACGCTCCACCAACCCACCCGGCCACGCGGCAGCGCCCGAGCCGCGTCCGCGCTGGCTCTTGCCCGAGCTCGACCCAGCGAGCGGTGCCGTCCGACGACACGGGCCGTCAGCGGACGACTGCTCTCAGACGATCGAGTGCATCCGCTTGCGATCGCTGCTCAGGCTCGGCACCGACTCGCTCGGCGTCGACCCGTCCGACCATCGGAGCAGAACACCCACACCGTCGACGAGGTCCACCGCGCCGTTCGTCGCGAAGGTGAGCCCGGCGTCCTGCCCGACGGCCGCCCGGACGAGGGCGATGTCCGCAGGGATCTCGCGTGCTCCCTCGGTGACCCCGATCGCCTCGAGCTCGCTCCGGGTCAGCGCGAGCTGCAACGGGTCGGGACCGACCCAGGCCGTCCGTCCTGCTATCGGCGAGGACGCTCCTGCGATCGACTCGTGGAGCACGAGCTCGCGCGCCTGGCCGCGCCGCAGCACCGCGATCACGTCGCTCAGCTCCGTGACGGCGCCGGCCCCCCGTCCCTGCTCCTCGCGGAACTGAGCGAGCACGGCACGCGTCCGCTCGGCACGATGGGTGGCGAGGGCAGAGCCGAGCTGCGCGTCGAATGCGGTCTGGTTCACGCCGTCGCTCCGAGAACCCCCGGGAACGTCGACCCAGACCGAGCGGGCCCGCTGCCCGACGGACTCGTGCAGGAGGGCCACCGCACGGACGTCTCCCGTGACGAGGAGGATCTCCGGCTTCTTCTCGGCGACGACCCTGTCGACCTCGGTCGCGACCGCCTGGGCGTTGCGCTCCCACGAGTCCTCGGCGCGCGCATGCGTCCGACGATCCGACAGCCCACCCTCGTTCCCCTTGTGGACGACGTCATGACCGCCCTCGACGACCTCGAGCTGGCGCGTCGGATGCGGCCCGGTCTCGTCGGCGAAGGTGAAGTCCGCGCCCCGCCGATCGACGACGACGAGCAGCGAGCGGGTGGACTGGCACGCTGCTCGGACGACCGGCAGCAGCGCCGGCGCCGGCCCCCGCACGGCCCACGATCGGACCGGCGCCTCGACGAGCACGCGGTCCACCCGCACACCTTGGGCGTCTGCGACGATCACCCGGCCGTGCGGTTCACGGAGATGGGTCGGGCGTGCCACGGCGTCCTCGATCTCATCGAGCAGCTCCACGGGCGCGCCGGCATGGTCGAGATCACGGCGCAAGGCCCGCCATCGATCCACGGCGGCCGCCTCACCGGCCGACTCCGCGCGGGTGGCGTCGAGACAGACGGTGATGAACGGGGCGGGACGACCGAGCAGCGGCTTGAGCCAGTGGAGTTCCATGGGCGCCTCCGTGAGGGCAGGTGAACCCGGTCCGCGTCGAGCACCGCACCGGGCCTGACGCCTCTACCTTCGTCCTCCGGGGGCAGCGGCGCCACCCACCGATCGGACCGGTCGGCGATCAGCTCTCCGGCGTCTGCTCCGACGCGATCGCCACGTGGTGACGGATGACCTCGTCGACGATGAAGGCCAGGAACTTCTCGGCGAACACCGGATCGAGCTCGGCGTCGTGCGCGAGCTCACGCAACCGTGCGACCTGCCTCGCCTCACGCCCCAGGTCCGAGGGTGGAAGACCGCGGGCGGCCTTGAGGACGCCGACCTGCTGGGTCGCCTTGAAGCGCTCGGCGAGCAGGTAGACGAGCGCCGCATCGATGTTGTCGATCGACCCGCGCAGACGGAGGAGCTCCGCGGGCAGCCCAGCGTCGTCGGCGGGATCCGTCAGGTCCCGTCGGTTCGGTACCGTCGGGGCAGGATCGAGGTGCTCGGAAGTCACGGCGTCGATCCTAGGTGCAGCGGCCGGGTCAGGCGCTCTTCTCACGCGGTGCGCGCTTCGGTGCGGCGACCTCGCGCGGGACGAGGGTCGGGTACACGTTCTCGAGGACGGCCTCGCGCGAGATCACGACGCGCTCGACGTCGTCCCGGCTCGGGACCTCGAACATCACCTGCTGGAGGACCTCTTCCATGATCGCCCTCAGCCCGCGCGCCCCGGTACCGCGGAGGAGGGCCTGGTCGGCGATCGCACTCACGGCGTCGGCGGTGAACTCGAGCTCGACACCGTCGATCTGGAACATCCGCTGGTACTGCTTCACGAGCGCGTTGCGGGGTTCGGTGAGGATACGCACCAGCGCGTC